>NZ_JAAGNW010000031.1:16988-28193 GCF_010645215.1 Burkholderia multivorans
GGTGCAAATGCCGGGTTTACTCGAATGGCGGCCGGCCGCGCCCGGCGCGGAAAGGCGGGCGCGCAGGCTGGCTTACAGCGTAGTTGGCAATTTGCAACGTGCTTGAAAAAAGTAGTGCCGTAACGTGGACGCGTCATTTTTTGCATGACACTATTGCGCGCACTGCACCAATCCCGAGGGAGTGACGGATTGGCGGCACGAATAAAAGAAATCGAGTCAAAGCCTCGCCAAGAGGCAAACAATCAAAAAGGTCTGGGGATTCCAAAAATGAAGAAACATGCTATTGCCGCAGCCGCACTCGTCGCCTGCGCCGCACCGGTTTTCGCGCAAAGCAGCGTCACGCTGTACGGTCTCATCGACGAAGGCTTCAACTACACGAACAACGTCAGCGTGAACGGCCAGGGCAAGACCAACTATCAGTTGCAGAGCGGCTTCGCGCAGGGCAGCCGTTGGGGCCTGCGCGGCTCCGAGGACCTCGGTGGCGGCCTGAAGGCGGTCTTCACGCTGGAAAACGGTTTTGACGTGAATACCGGCAAGCTGGGCCAGGGCAGCCGGATGTTCGGCCGTCAGGCGTTCGTCGGCCTGTCGCACACGCAATACGGTACGCTGACGTTCGGCCGCCAGTACGACTCGCTGGTCGACTATCTGGCGCCGCTGACCGCGAACGGCAACTGGGGCGGCACGTTCTTCTCGCACCCGTATGACAACGACAACACCGACAATTCGTTCCGCGTGAACAACACGGTGAAGTACGCGAGCCCGAACTTCAACGGCCTGACCTTCGGCGCCACGTACAGCTTCAGCAACGACACCAACTTCGCGAACAACCGCCAGTACAGCATCGGCGCGCAATACCAGCTGGCCGGCCTGAACCTCGCGGCTGCGTACCTGCAGGCGAACAACCCGGGCAAGACGGCAGGCGGCGCGATCGCCAGCGCCCCCAACAACGACGCGAACTTCGCGTCCGATCGCCTGCGCATCTTCGGCGCCGGCATCAACTACACGTTCGGCCCGGCGACGGTCGGCTTCGTCTACACGAAGACGGACATCAAGAACCCGACCACGACCGTCTACCTGCCGGCGACCTTCTCGCTCGCATCGTTCGGCGTGACGGCGACGAAGTTCCAGAACTTCGAAATCAACGGCATGTACCAGCTGACGCCGGCGTTCTTCATCGGCGCGCAATACGTGTACACCGACGCCAAGTTCGACGGCAAGAGCAGCGCGAAGCCGAAGTACCACACCGTCGGCCTGATGGCGGACTACAGCCTGTCGAAGCGCACCGACGTCTACCTGCAAGGCGCATGGCAGAAGGTCGCGGGCGACAAGACCGGCACCATCCTCGACGGCGGCTACGTGGTCGGCACGGACGGCCCGTCGGCTTCGTCGAACCAGTTGGCGATCCGGGCGGCGATCCGCCACAAGTTCTAAAGCAGCCGTTTCGCGAGCGGGCGCCCGCCCGCTCGCGTCTCAGCGGGATTGCGCTCAGCCGGCCTGCAGGGGCCGGCCGAGCGTTTCCGCGACCCAGTCGCTGAAGATCCGCACGCGCGGCGGCACCTGCCGGCCATGCGGAAACACCACCGACACCGGCAGCGCATCCGCCTGCCAGTCCGCCAGCACCTCGACCAGCCGGCCCGAGGCGAGCGCCTCGCCGAGGCTGTCGCGCGGCGCCTGGATCATCCCGAGGCCCGCCAGGCAGCACGCCAGGTACGCCTGCGAACTGCTGACCGCGACCACGCTGCGCATCTTCACCGTGCGGTTTTCGCCGCTGTCCCTGTCCCGATACTCCCAGTCCAGCTCGCGCCCGGTGCGGGTCGAGAAATAGCCGACCGCGACGTGGTCCGGCAGGTCGTCCGGCGTGCGCGGCGTGCCGTGGCGCGCCAGATAGTCGGGCGCCGCGCAGTTGATCTGCGCGATCTCGCCGATCCGCCGCGCGACGAGCGAGGTGTCGCTCAGCGCGCCCACCCGCACCGCGCAATCGATGCCTTCCGCGATCAGGTCGACGTAGCGGTCGGACGCGCTCAGCACGACGCGGATCTCCGGATAGCGCGCATGGAACGCGGGCAGCGCCGGAATCACCTTGTACAGCGCGAGCCGCTCCGGCAGATCGACCCGGATCACCCCGCGCGGCGTCGCGCCCGCGCCGTCGAACAGCGATTCCGTATCGTCGAGGTCGGCCAGCAGGCGCATGCAGCGCTCGTAATAGGTCGCGCCTTCCGGCGTCAGCGCGACGCGTCGCGTGGTGCGTTGCAGTAAACGAACCCCCAGATGCTTTTCCAGGTATTGCACGGCGTTGCTGACGGTGGGGCGCGGCATCAGCAGTTGCTCGGCTGCCTTCGTGAAACTGCCGAGGAGTGCGACGCGCACGAAGATTCGCATCGATTGCAGGTGATCCATGGGGAGAGACGTCCGGCCGGTGAAGGGAAAGCGCCATTGTTAACCGGCGTCGAACGATTTGGTTGGGGAACGCGCGTTTATCGGCGCGCGGCGACCGCCCAGAATGCGGTCATTCCAACCCGATCCAGCAAGGAGCACACGATGGATACCCGTCAACTCGGCCGCACCGGCCCGCGCGTTTCCGCCCTCGGCCTCGGCTGCATGGGCATGTCCGATTTCTATGGGCCGGCCGATCGCGAGGAGAGCATCGCGACGCTGCACGCCGCGCTCGATGCGGGCGTGACTCTGCTCGACACCGGCGATTTCTACGGCATGGGCGCGAATGAACTGCTGATTCGCGACGCGCTGCAGGGCCGGCAACGCGAAGACGTGGTGCTGAGCGTGAAATTCGGCGCGCTGCGCGATCCGGCGGGCGCGTTCCTCGGCTACGACGGCCGGCCGGCCGCGGTGCGCAGCTTCCTCGCGTACACGCTGCAGCGGCTCGGCACCGATTACGTCGACATCTACCGGCCGTCGCGCGTCGATCCGACGGTGCCGATCGAGGAGACGGTCGGCGCGATCGCGGACCTCGTGAAGGCCGGCTACGTGCGTCATATCGGGCTGTCCGAGGCCAGCGCGGAGACGGTGCGCCGCGCGGCGGCCGTCGCGCCGATCAGCGATCTGCAGATCGAGTACTCGCTGCTGTCGCGCGGGATCGAGGCCGAGATCCTGCCCGCCTGCCGGGCGGCCGGGATCGGCGTGACCGCGTACGGCGTGCTGTCGCGCGGGCTGCTCGGCGGGCAATGGACGAAGGCGCGCGAGGGCGAGCGCGATTTCCGCGGCGCGAGCCCGCGTTTCTCGGGCGCGAACCTCGATCACAACCTGCGGCTCGTCGAGGCGCTGCGCGACATCGCCGTCGCGCGCGGCAGCAATCCGGCGCAGGTCGCGATTGCGTGGGCGCTGTCGCGCGGCGCGGACCTCGTGCCGCTCGTCGGCGCCCGCCGGCGCGCGCAGCTGGCCGACCTGTCCGCCGCGCTCGAACTGCGCCTCACGGCCGACGACCTCGCGCGCATCGAGGCCGCCGCGCCGGCCGGCGCGGCGGCCGGCGAGCGCTATCCGGACGCGCAGATGGCGCATCTCGACAGCGAGCGGCAAGCCTGAGCGGGACGGGCGGGCGTCGCCTCAGGAACGCTCAGGCAAAGCCGCATAGGTCCTCCCGGCCTCGCGCTGCGATCATCGCGCCTTGGATGCCATGACGAGGAGAGGCGCATGCATGTCGAGCCGGCCGCGATCGTCGCGAGTGTGTTCCTGCTGGCGGGCGTCGTGAAGGGGGTGGTCGGGCTCGGGCTGCCGACCATCGCGATGCCGCCTGCAGCGGCGGCGAGCCTGTTGCTGGTGCCGTCGTTCGTGACCAACGTCTGGCAATTGCTGCTCGGGCCGTCGGTGCGCGCGCTGCTGCGCCGGCTGTGGACGCTGATCGCGGGCCTCGTCGCCGGGACGCTCGTCGGCGGTCTGCCGACGCTCGCTGCTGCGCCCGGCTGGACCCACGCGGCGCTCGGCGCGGTGCTGGTCGCCTACGGCGCGTGGGGCCTCGCGGCCGCGCGCCTGCCCGAGCCGGGCCGCCACGAGGTCTGGCTGTCGCCGCTCGTGGGCTACCTGACCGGCGCGGTGACGGCCGCAACCGGCGTGTTCGTGATTCCCGCCGTGCCGTATCTGCAGTCGCTGCGGCTCGGCCGGGACGATCTGATCCAGGCGCTGGGCCTGTCGTTTACCGCCTCGACGCTCGCGCTCGCAGTCCAGCTGGGCCTGTCGTCGAGCCTGCAGCCGGTCGATCTCGGGCTGTCGGCGCTCGCGCTCGTGCCGGCGCTGGCCGGCATGGCGCTGGGCCAGGCTCTGCGGCGCGTGATCAGCGAGCGCGCATTCCGGCGCTGCTTCTTCGCGGGGCTCGCCGCGCTCGGCGTGTACATGATGCTGACCACGCGCGCATGACGGCGGCCGCACGGCGGCGTCACTGCGGCGGGTTCGACAGGAACGCGATGAAATCGCGCGTATACCGGGGCAAGGTGTCGAAGCTACGCGCGCAGAGCGTGAGCTTGCGGTGCGCCCAGCTATCCGTCAGTTCCACCAACCGCAGTTCGTCCATGGTCGCGCGCGCCCGCAGCGCCGCGTGCCGCGACACCACGCCGATGCCGACGCCGCTCGCGACCAGCCGGCAGATCGCGTCGAAACTCTTCAGCTGGACCCGGTAGTGGATGCGCTTGCCGAGCGCCTTCGCCTGCTCGGCGAGGTGCACCTGCAGCGCGCTGCCGTCCGTCATGCCGATGAAATCCGTGTCGATGAGATCCGCGAACGCGACCTGTTCGTGGCGCGCGAGCGGATGGCCGGCGGCCGCGATCCCGATCAGCCAGTCCTCGCGGAACGGGATCTGTTCGAGCCCGTCGAGCCCGACCGAATCGGCGACGATGCCGAATTCGGCGACCCGGTTGCGGATCGCATGGACGATGTCCTGGCTGGAGCGCTCCTCGACGCTGATCGTCAGCTTGGGATGGCGGGGCAGGTAGGCCGCGAGCGCTTCGGGCAGGTATTCGCTCAGCGACGCGGTGTTGCACAGCAGCCGGATATGGCCGCGCAGGCCCTCGCCGTACTGCTGCAGCTCGCCGCGCATCTGCTCGATCTGCTGCAGCACCGCGCGCGCGTGGTGTTCGAGCGAGCGGCCCGCATCGGTCGGCTGCGCGCCGTTGCGGGTGCGATGCAGGAGCGGCACGCCCAGTTCGTCTTCCATGCCGCGGATCCGCTCGCTCGCGGATTGCAGCGTGATATGGGTGCGCTCGGCGCCGCCCGTGATGCTGCCCGCTTCGCAGACGTGCATGAACAGGCGGAGATCGGTCAGATCGAATCGCATGGTGTTGGGGCGGGATGAGTGTCGTTTGGCCGATACGGTAACAGGAATGCGCCGCGCCGCGTTCAGTCTGTGCCTGAGCGGCGCTTCGCCGCTTCCGCATATTGCGCGCGCCGGCGCGGCTTCATGATGGGAACCGTTCGCCAGCCTGGAGCCCCCGATGCGCAACGATCCGTCCTGGTTCGTGTCGTTCAAGATCGCGCTGCACCTGTTCTTCCTCTGCGTGGGCGTCGCGGTCGCCTATTCTGTACTGATCGAGCCTCACGGCTGAGCGGGCGGCGCGTTCCTCCGCCCGCCGCCGCTCGACACATAAGTATTCCGATAATCTCGGGATGTGAAATAAACCATAGCCGCTTGCCGGCGCGCTGCGCGATAATGCGCGCCTTTGCGAGCCGGCCCCCACAACGGCTCGTGTTTCTGAGACGGCCGCCCGCGGGCGGGCGCGGTGCGCATGGCGCGCCGCAGTAGGAGGATTCCATGAGAAAACACGGCCTGTCGCGGCGTGCTTTTCTGAAAGCCAGCGTGCTGGCTGGCGTGACGGTGTACGTCGCGCCGATCGGCAGCCGCGCCTTTGCGGCGCTCTTCGAAGAGAAAATCCTGACACCGGTGCAATGGAACAGCGCCACCGGCCAAGCCAAATTCCGCATCGACGGCATCGCGAAAGTCACCGGCGCGAAGGTGTTCGCGCGCGACATCCGCGCGTCCGACATGCCGCACTGGCCGAAGGAGCAGGCCCATGCGCTGGTGCTGCGCGCCACGCGCGCCGACAGCCTGTACCAGGGTTTCGATCTGTCGTCGCTGGGCGACGACCTGCAACCCGACCGGATCGTGACGGCCGACGACCTGGCGCGCGACGGCCTTGCGTTCCCGGCGTTCTACGGCGACGACATGCTGTTGCCGGCCGGCAAGACGCCTGCGTATCTCGGCCATGCGGTCGCGATCCTCATCTATCACGACTTCGCGCGCTTCAGTTTCGCCAAGAGCACGCTGAAATTCCGTGACGACGTGATCCGCTACGGCGCGAGCACCGGGCCGCTCGAACGCGACCCGTGGGGCACCTTCCGTTACGTGCGGGTGGGCGGCGCGACGCCGTACGACGACGACGTGTTCTCGAGCCTCAAGGACGCGCCGATCTTCCCGAGCATGATGCGCAAGCACGAGCCGGTGTGGCCGGACGGCAAGGAACACGGCAAGCTCGACGAGCAGGGCATGTTCCACGCGGCCGGGATCGCGCACGAACTCGACCAGCCGGATCCCGGCTGGCTCGTGTTCGACCGCGAATACCAGACCCAGTCCGTCGACACCGCCGCGCTCGAGCCCGACAACGCGAACTGCTGGTACGACGCGGCCACCCAGACTCTGCACCTCGTGGTGCCGACCCAGTCGCCGCTCGAAGTGGTCGAGAACGCGGCCGGCATGGCCGCGAAGTGCCGCTTCCCGGTCAGGCAGATGTTCGTGCACCCGTGCTACACGGTCGGCTACGGTTCGAAGGACCACTGCAACATGCCGTTCTACGGGCTCGTCGCGGCGCTGTATGGCGACGGGCGGCCGGTGCGGCTCGCGAACGATCGCTTCGAACAGTTCCAGACCTCGCTCAAGCGGCACGCGTTCAAGATGCATTACCGCATCGCGGTCGAGCGCGAGACCGGCTTGCTCAAGTCGTTCAAGGGCGACTTCGAGGCGAACGGCGGCGGCCGCTGCAATTTCTCGCCGTCGGTGGCGATGGTCGGCGCGACCGCCGCGCAATCGATCTATTACTTCCCGAAGAACGACTTCACCGCCGTCGCGATCGCCTCGCGCGCGATCGACGCGGGCTCCGCGCGCGGCTACGGCACGCTGCAGAGCATGGCGGCGACCGAGATGGCGATCGACGAGATCGCCGCGCAACTGCGGATCGATCCGATCGAACTGCGGCTGCGCAACGTGTTGCGCTCCGGGATGAAGAACACGCAGGGCGCGATTCCGGCCGGTGCGGTGCGTGCCGACGAAGTGCTCGAACGCGCGAAGAAGCATCCGCTGTGGACCCAGCGCGACAAGAAGAAGGCCGATTACGAGGCCGCGCATCCGGGGCGGCGCTATGGCGTCGGCTTCGCGTGCGTGCAGAAGGACTTCGGCACGGGCGCCGAGGCCTCGCTGGCGAAAGTCGAGTTCGATGAAAACGGCGCGATCACGCTGCATCACACGGGCGCGGAGATCGGCACCGGGATGTCGACCTCGCAGGCCGTCGCGGTCGCGAAGTGGCTTGGGCGGCCGGCCGCCGAGGTGCGCGTCGCGGTGACCGAATGGCCGGACCTGCCGGTCGTCACGAGCGGCGATCCGTACCTGATGTCGCAGGCCGACCAGGACCGGCTGAGCGCGAATCCGCGCTGGACGCCGAGCTATGCGTCGCCGTCGAGCGCGACCAATTCCGCGTTCTATTTCACGCACAGCACGCAGGAGGCCGCGCGGGCGGTGTTCCGCTACGGCCTGTGGCCGGCGGCGCTCGCGATCTGGGGGCAAGGCATCGGCGGCGGCCAGGCCGCGCCGCTCGTCGTGCGCTTCGAGGACGCGCGCTGGGTCGACGGCAAGCTGACGGCCGCCGGGCTCGAAGCGCTGCCGTATGAGCGGCTCGTGAAGAAAGCCTATGAGCTGGGCCTGCCGACGGGCGCGGTCGTGCACGTGTTCAACCGCTGGCAATGGACCGAGGCCGAGTTCGAGGTCGGCGGGAGCGTGGATCGGCTGCCGATCGACGGGCTGTCGCTGCGCTATGGCGCGGGCGGCGGGGCGTCGGCGAGTGCTGCTGCGAGCGGTGCGGCGGCTGCGTCTACCACTACGCCCGCGTCGCGCAAGCCGGCTGCGGCGGTGGCGAAGTCCACGCTGCCCGCGACTGCGAACGGTTATCACGTGCTCGACCGCCGGCGCGTGTTCATTCCGCCCGTGCAACGCAACAACGCGGCCGTGACCTATTACACGGCGGTCGGCACGCTGGTCGAGCTGGCCGTGCATGAAGCGAGCGGGCAGGTCGAATTGCTGACCCACCACTCGATCATGGAATGCGGCAACCAGATTTCGCCGCAACTCGTGTCGGGTCAGCTGCAAGGCGGCCTCGCGATGGGTATCGGCCACGCGCTGCACGAATATCTGCCGCTTTATGAGGACGGCCCCGGCAACGGTACGTGGAATTTCAACCGCTACCAGTTGCCGCGCGCGAAGGACGTCGCCGTCTGGTCGCAGACCGGCGAAACCCTGCCGCCGCTGTCCGAAACCGATCCGCCGAAGGGCGTCGCCGAGGTCGTGATGATTCCGGTCGTCGGCGCGATCGTCAACGGCATCGCGCACGCGCGCGGCCACCGTTTCACCGATTTGCCGGTGACCCCGCAGAACATCCAGGAGGTACTTGCATGACGGCCGCCCAAACTGCCGCATCGGCGACCCAAGCAACGGCGGCGAGCCAGGGCGTCGCCGCCTCCGCCGCCGGCGCGCCGACGGCTTCCCAGGTTCAAAACGCTTCGGCTGCGAGCGCCGCCGCCGTGGCTGCGCCGGCCAGCGGTGCGTCCGCTGCCGCGCCGGCAGCGGCCACGCCGGTCGAGCGTCCGCTCGTTCAGTATCGGCCGCAGCCGCTCAGCATGACGGTCAACGGCCAGTCGGTCGGGCCGATGCCGGTGCCGGCCGGGATCATGATGATCGATTTCCTGCACGAGTATCTCGGCCTGACCGGTTCGCGGCTCGGCTGCGGGCAGGGTATCTGTCATGCGTGCGTCGTGATCGTCGATCAGCCGGACGGCAGCAGCGAGGAAGTGCGTACGTGTATTACCGGTGCGCATTTCTTCGACGGCCGACGGGTGCGGACGGTCGAGGGGCACGCGAAGCGTAACGACGCGGGTGAAGTGGTCGAGCTTTCGCCGATCCAGCAGAAGTTCCTGGAGCACTTCAGTTTTCAGTGCGGGTACTGCACGCCGGGGTTCGTCAATGCGGCGACCGTGCTGCTCGAACGGCTCAAGCTCGCGCCTGTCGCGCGCGCCGATGTCGAGAGCGTGATCACCGAGGCTTTGAATCCGCATCTGTGCCGTTGCACGGGGTATGTGCGCTATTACGAGGCCGTGAAGGATCTCGTGCTCGGCACGCCCGGACTCGTGAAGGACGCGGCATGAGCATGATGACGACACATGGGGCCCGGCTCGCGCGTGCGGCGCGTCATGCGACGCTGCTCGGACTGTGCGCGGCGGCGCTTGCCGCATGCGGCTCGCACGACACGCCGAGCGTCGCGGCCGTGCCGACGCCCGAGCTGATCGCTCGCGGCCGCTATCTCGTGAAGGCGGCCGACTGTGCGGCCTGTCATACCGCGAAGGACGGTGCGCCGTTTGCGGGCGGGGTGAAGCTCGATTCGCCGTATGGCGCGTTTTATGGCTCGAACATCACGCCGGACAAGGAGTACGGGATCGGCAAGTGGAGCGCGGCGGAGTTCTATACCGCGTTGCATGATGGGAAGGCGCCGGGCAAGCAGTTGTATCCGTCGATGCCTTATACGTCGTATCGGCAACTGAGCCGCGCGGATGCCGACGCGCTGTATGCGTATCTGATGACGGTCAAGCCGGTGGCGGTCGAGAGTCGTGCGCACGAGTTGAGCTTCCCGTACAACATGCGCTTCGGGATGGCGGTCTGGAACATGATGTTCCTGTCGGACAAGTTGCCCGATGCGTCGCAGGGGCAGTCGGCCGATTGGCAGCGCGGGCGGTATCTGGCGAATGCGCTGGGGCATTGCGCGGAGTGTCATACGCCGCGTGGGGTGTTCGGGCAGCTGGATAAAGCCAAGCCCTTGCATGGCGCGGCGCTCGGGCGGGTGATCGCGCCGGATATCACGCCGACGGGGCTCGCCGCGCGTGGGTGGACCGGGGCCGATCTGCAGACGCTGTTCGGTGTCGGGATCGCGCAGCAAGGGTCGGCGTTCGGCGAGATGTATCCGGTCGTGCATCTGAGCACGCAATATATGACGCAGGATGATCTGCGCGCGCTGTCGGTGTATTTGATGGGCGATACGCCGCCCGCGCCGGAACCGCTCAAGGCCGTTTCGGCAGATACCGCGCAGCTTGCGGCGGGGCGTTCGGTGTATCTCGCGGTGTGTGCGGGGTGTCATGGGCTTTCGGGTGAAGGCAAGCCGCACGTGGCCGTGCCGATGCGCGGGAATTCGACGCTCAGGCAAGCCGATCCGCATAACCTGCTGGTCGCGATGCTCGACGGGATCGAGGAACAGCGGTTCGCCGGGGTCGAGAACATGCAGGCGATGCCGGGGTTTGCAAGAACGCTCAGCGATCAGGATCTGGCGTTGCTCGCGAATTACCTCAGGGCGAGCTGGGGCGGGCAACCGGCGAATGTGAGCGCGGGGGACGTGAAGGCCTTGCGCTGAGGGTTGGCGTGTAAGGCCGGTTGTGGATTGAGACGGCGGGGTCCCGGTGGGGGCTCCGCCGTTTTTGCTTTTGGGAACTGTTCAGATTCGGGCTGAGGGTTATTCGATTGGCGTGGGGTTGGTTGTTTATAAAGCCGGCGCATTCAGGGTTCGTTTCTCATGCGTCGCCGTTCAACCGCAAGATCGATTAAGCACGCGGATGGGCGAGGGTAGTGCAGGATGCCTCTATTCCATTGGGCTTGGTTTGGGATTAATCGTTAGACAATTAAAGTTCGCGGGAGGCCTCGTCGTAAACGGGTAAACGGATTGAAAACACGAGAGGGAAAGCGAATGGGCCTGTCGATAAACCTTGCCAACACCGTGAACCTGGCTGAACCGGGTTCTGTTCTCAAACCCGGTGTATCGAATCCGGCTCTCTCGGCTTTATCGAATGCCGCCTCGCCCGAATCCGTTTCCCCGATCACCGTCGCCGCCGTCGATCCGCAAGATCACACGCGGCTGGATACCTATCTGAAGGCGCTGGGTGCGCCGCTGTTGATGGCGGGCG
>NZ_JAAGNW010000031.1:28203-32215 GCF_010645215.1 Burkholderia multivorans
ACATCGGAAGCGATGAGCGACGCCGATAAGACTTGGCTTCAAGGCAAGCTGAACGGCGATAGCTCGCTCGTGCAAGCCGTGCAGTCGTTTCACGACGATGCGGTGGCGGGCTATGCGACGTGGGCGGAGGCGGATGGGAATCCGCTCTCGTCATCCGAGGCCGAGGCGGTGGGCAGGCAGGCGGATGGGCTGACCAGTTTCATGGATCTGTTCAAGAGCGTGGGGAGTGCCGCTCAAGGGACCCTGATGACCGGGGGGACTTATCACACGGCCAATGGCGCGAAGCTGGATTTGTCGCAGGACCCGGGCAGCGCGGCGGGCTTTCTGAGCTTCATGCAAAGCGTGCAGTCGGTAACGGAGGGTACGGCGACCTTCACGACATCCTCCGGGACGACGATGTACGGTGTGCTGCAGATGAATATCTTTGAACTGAACAGCCAAGCTATGCCGCATTTCTTTCCGTCGTCGGGGGCGCGGTCTGTCGGGGTCGACGAGCGCGTTTGAGATGAGCCGGAGAGGCTGTTCGAAGCTAGGACGAGCGCCCCGTAGACTGGCCCGTACGGCGAGAGCATCGCCGACCGCGCGCAATGGTTGAGCGTGCTCGCTCCGGAGGGGTATCCAGACTTCCATTTGCACTGTACAAATTACGTATAGTGCATATTCGCTCTCCCCCGGAGTTTGTCATGCAGACCGTCACTGCAACCGAACTGGCCCGTCACACCCGCCGGATCCTCGATCAGGTGGCTCAGCGCCGCGAGACCATCGTGGTTGAACGCAACCAGACGGTGATCGCGCACTTGGTACCCGCCGAGCCTGCCATGAACGCAGCACAGGCGCTCGAAGGCCTGCCGACGGGCTTGGGCGCAGAGAATGCAGCCCGCTGGCTGCAGGACAGTCGCGACGGCTTCGAAGACGGGATGAGTGAACGGCGGGCGTGATCATCGACAGTTGCGGCGCGGCAACGCGATGACGCCGGCGAGTTCTGCGAACGACCGGCGCGCGTGATCGATGCCGATGCTAAAGCAGCCGCAGCCGACTACTATCCGCAGATCGATTCGTAGTTCGAGGCATACGGTGGGTTGCGCACACACGAATGGCCACTCGCCTGCATAGGCATTGACGCGATCGAATCTCTTGGCGGGCATCGTTGCCGGGATTGAGATCGCCGAGAAATCCCGTACCTTCCAATTCTTACCACTTCCATCAACCTTCCCCCACCGAAACCCGGCAAAACTGACCGCTCCAGCCTAAAGTTTTCCCGTCGCGGGCCGTACTTACACTCACGGGGCGCGCTCCGGAGGGGGCTTGTCACCAATGCTTTCATCCGGTTACAGGCGGGCCGGCCTAATTTTGAGATGCTTGGCGGGTTGCACGTAGGGAGTTGGATCGAGCATGAAGAAAGGCGGAATGACGAAGCGCGCGGCATGGTTGCCGGGCATGGCGGTTGCGTTGGTCCTCGCGGGTTGCGCGGGGCCCCAGACCACGATGCCACCTGACGAGGCGAGTGCGTCGGCGGCGCAGCCGGCATCGGCGACTGTGCCGGACTCCGCCGCGACCACCGGCGTCGCAGCGGCGGCAAAACCCGCGCCGATCCGTTACGTGATCAAGCGCGGCGACACGCTGACGACGATCGCGAGAGCCAACAACTGCAGCGTCAAAGACCTGCGCGCGTGGAACCGGCTCGGCCGTCGCAGCCGGCTCGCCGCGGGGCAGGTGCTCAAGATCGTCCCGCGCGTCCAGGCCCAGCAAACCGCGCAAGCCGCGCAAACCGCCCCCGCAACCGCCCCGGCAACCTCAGCCGCCACCGCCGCCCCCGTCGAACGCGGCGCTGCGCGCCGCATTGCACAAGATTCCACCCGCCACGCCCAGCGCGTCGCGCTCGCATGGCCGGCGCAAGGCGCGGTGATCGAGGGTTTCACGCCGGGCCACAATCGCGGCATCCAGATCTCCGGCCGCGCCGGCGATCCGATCCGGGCGGCGGCAGCCGGCCGCGTGATGTACGCGGGCGTCGGCCTGAACGGCTACGGCACGTTGATCCTGGTCCAACACAACGCGGATTTCCTCACGGCCTACGCCCACAGCCGCAAGCTGCTCGTCAAAACCGGCGACGTCGTCCGCCAGGGCGACGCGATCGCCGAAATGGGCGACGTCGACAGCGGCCAGGTCGCGGTGCTGTTCGAAGTCCGTCGCGACGGCCGTCCGGTCGACCCGATGCCGTACCTGCCGGGCAAGCAAAGCCAAAGCTAGAACCCACGACGCACGCCGGCTCGCGCAATCTTTTCGTTTCGCTTATCGTGACGATCCAGGCGCGCGCACCCGCGCGCGTCCCGCCTCACGTTTCCGCTTGCCGCCATGCGTCGTCTTCCACCGCTGAACGCCCTGCACATCTTCGTTGCGGCGGCGCGCCACCGCAGCTTCACGCGCGCGGCCGACGCCCTGTGCCTCACACAGGGCGCGGTCAGCCGGCAGATCCAGTCATTGGAGGCGCATTACGGTTTCCCGCTGTTCCGCCGCCATGCGAAGGGGCTGACGTTGACGGCGGAGGGGGAGCAACTGCTGCCGGTCGTTGCCGACAGCTTTGCGCGCATCGAGGACATTTCCTTGCGGCTCACGCGTCAACACGCGGGCCTGGCGCTGAAGGTGCCAACCTGCGTGATGCGCTGGATCCTGCCGCGCATCACGCGTTTCCAGGGTGAGCATCCCGATCCGCAAGTACAGATGACCACCAGCTGGCAGCACGAAGTCGACTTCCAGCGCGAGCCGTTCGACGCGGCGATCGTCTATGGCGTATCGCCCGGCGCCGGCGTGCGTGCGGTGCCGCTGTTCGACGAGCGCCTGACGCCCGTCTGCACGCCCGAACTGCTCGCGGAAAAACCGCTCACGGGCCCGGCGGACCTCTCGCAGCACACGCTTCTCCACCCGACCCGCGACCATCGCGACTGGCGCATGTGGCTCGACCACGCCGCCGTCGCGAACGTCGATCCCGCCCACGGACCCAGCTTCGAAACGCTCGACCTGGCCACCCAGGCCGCCCTGCAGGGTTTCGGCGTGGCGATCAGCGACGTCACGCTGAGCGACGACGACGTCATTGCGCGGCGCCTCGTGAAGCCGTTCGACATCGAACTGCGCACGGGGGCGCGCTATTACTTCGTCTATCCGGAAAGCGCGGCGCGTTCGCGCCATGTCGCACTGCTCAGCGAATGGCTCGCCGCCCACCGCGCGTAACCCGCGTCGAAGCGCCGAGTTTACTGATAGGTAACGACCGCGATCAAACGTTGCCCGCGATCGTGGCTGTTCGCCGGCACGCCGATCGGCTGGCTGGCTTCGGTGAAGCGGACGGTGCGCAGGATCTTCTGATTGTCGTTGTCGACGAACGCAACGTCGCCGGAGGCGGGGCGCGGGCATTCCGAGCGCAGTTGAAGGCGATCGGCTCGCGCGGCGGTGAGGCTGAAGTTGCAGGGCGGTTCGACGATCATGCCGCTGAAGCGGATCATGCCGCTTTGTGCGAGTGCCGCACAGCTCAGGCTCAGCAACGTGACGGCGACGGCGGATGACACGAGGATCGGGCGGCGTTGCATGTGAGGCTCCTTCGATTGTGCGCAGCGCGGCCAACGAGTCTCGACGAACGACGGTCAGATACGCCACGGTGCTCTCTGCGTAAACGACATATCCCGGAAAAACTTAAGCCGGATTCAGCGGAAACGGCGGTTGGATCATATTTGTCCGAATCGCAACTGAAAGATAGAAATGCGAATGATCGAAGGCAAGTAAGGAGACTACGTAGGCGTTTAGGCTGATGGTCGGAGCCGGGGGCGTGCGGCCACAGAAAAAACGGCCTTCCAGACAGGAAGGCCGTTGCTTGCCGCGGTAGGCGCGCCGCGCTTCAGCGCATCACGTCGCGCGCTTGCGGATCGCGCCGTAGGCGAACAGCAGCACGATCGCGCCGATGATCGACGCGATCCAGCCCGCGCCCTGGCCAGGCTGATACCAGCCGGCCACGCGGCCGATGTAG
>NZ_JAAGNW010000031.1:32225-32709 GCF_010645215.1 Burkholderia multivorans
CGGCGATGACCGAGCCGGCGACGCCGAGCAGGATGGTCATCAGGAATCCCATTTTGTCGTCGCCGGGCTTGATCGCGCGTGCGAGCAGTCCGACGACGAAGCCGACGATCAGTGTTTCGATGAGTTGGATCATGAAAAAATTCCCCCCTTTGTTGACTACGACAGATCATCTCAGACCGTTGCGCGGCCGCGGAGTTCAGCGGCGCGCGTTGCGTCACGCGGCCGATGCCGCATCTCGGCGGTAACCCTGGGTCGCGCGCAGCAACCCGCGCGTGTAGTCGCTCGCCACGCGGCCCTCGCGAATCGCGCCGACATCGAGCTGTTCGACGAGCGCGCCGTCGCGCATCACCGCCACCCGCCCGCACAGAAACCCGACCACCGCGAGATTGTGGCTCACGAGCAGCATGGTCAGCGCGCGTTCGCGATGCAGGCGGCGCAGCAGATTCAGAATTTCCGCTTGCACGGAAACATCGAGCGCCGAGGT
>NZ_JAAGNW010000031.1:32723-39740 GCF_010645215.1 Burkholderia multivorans
GCGCGATGCGCACATCCGGATCCGGCAGGCGCTGGATCGCGAGCGGTTCGCGCAGCGTGGTATCGACCGTGAAGCGCGGATGCAGCGACGCATACGGATCCTGGAACACCATCTGGACGTCGCGCCGCAACGCGCGATCGCGATCGCGCGCGCCGTCCGGCGTGCGGCCGTCGATCGTCAGGGTGCCGGCCGACAAGGGCGCGAGGCCCGTCAGCGCGCGCAACAGCGTCGACTTGCCGGAACCGGATTCCCCGACGAGGCCGAACGCCTCGCCGCGCGCGATGTCGAGGCTGACGTCGCGCACCGCGTCGACGTGGCCGCCGCGGGTCGGGAAGCGCACCGAGGCATGGCGGATGTCGATCATCGCGCGTCTCCCGTGAGCCAGGCCGGATCGCGTTGCAGCACCGGCAGCGCGTCGGGCGGATCGAGGCGCGGGGGCGTCGCGGCGAGCAGGCCGCGCGTGTACGGATGGCTGGCATGCGCGAGGTCGCGCGCCGCGCAGGTCTCGACGACGCGCCCCGCATACATCACCGCCACCCGATCGCAGAACGACATCACGAGCGGCAGGTCGTGGCTGATGAACAGCAGCCCGGTGCCGTGGCGCGCGACCAGCGCGTCGAGCACCGCCAGCACCTGCATCGAGACCGCGACGTCGAGCGCGGAGGTCGGTTCGTCGGCGACCAGGAGGCGCGGCCCGGTCGACACCATCATCGCGATCATCACGCGCTGCCCCATGCCGCCCGACAGTTCATGCGGATACGCGGCCGCCACCCGGCGCGGTTCGCGGATCTCGACGGCGGCCAGCGCGTCCTCGATCCGCGCGCGCAGCGCGGCGCCGCGCAGGCCCGGCTCGCGCAGCCGGAACGCCTCCGCGAGTTGCGCGCCCACCGTCATCACGGGATTCAGCGAGAACTTCGGATCCTGGAGGATCATGCCCATTTCGCTGCCGCACAGCCGGCGGCGTTCGCGCGGGGACAGCGCGAGCAGGTCGCGGCCGGCGAAGCGCAGCCCGCGCGCACGCCAGTGCGCGCTGTCCGGCAGCAGGCCGAGCAGCGCGCGGCCGGTCAGCGATTTGCCGGAGCCCGATTCGCCGACGATGCCGAGCCGTTCGCCGGGCGCGAGCGTGAGCGACAGGTCGCGCACGGCCTCTATCTCGCGGCCGTCATGGCCGCGAAAGCCGACCTGCAGCCCGTCGATCTCGCACAGCGGCGGCGCGGCGGGCGTGGATGAATGCGTCATGTCAGGCTCCGTGGCGCGGGTCGAGGACGTCGCGCAAGCCGTCGCCGAGCAGGTTGAAGGCGATGCTCACGAGCAGGATCGCGCAGCCGGGCAGTGTCGCGACCCACCAGGCGTCGAGCAGCACGTTGCGGCCCGAGGCGACCATGAAGCCCCATTCGGGGCTCGGCGGTTGCGCGCCGAGCCCGAGGAAGCCGAGCCCGGCGACGGTCAGGATGATGCCCGCCATGTCGAGCGTGGCGCGCACGATCACCGACGACAGGCACAGCGGCATCACGTAGCGCAGCAGCAGGCGCGGGCCGGACGCGCCTTGCAGGCGCGCCGCGTGCAGGAAGTCGGCCTGCGCGATGCGCAGCGTCTCGGCGCGCGAGAGGCGCGCATAGGCGGGCCACGCGGTAATGGAGATCGCCACCACCGCATTGAGCACGCCCGGCCCGAGCGCGGCCGCGAACGCGAGCGCGAGCACGATCTTCGGGAACGCGAGCGCGATGTCGGTGATGCGCATCAGCACGCTGTCGATCCAGCCGCCGCACAGGCCGGCCGTGGTGCCGATCAGCAGGCCGATCGGCACCACGATCGCGACCACCAGGAAGGCGATGCCGAGCGTCAGCCGCGCGCCGTCCATCAGCCGGGACAGGATGTCGCGGCCGAGCTGGTCGGTGCCGAGCCAGTGCGCGGGGGAGCCGGGCGGCAGGAGCCGATCGGACAGCACCTGCTGCAGCGGGTCGTGCGGCATCGCGAACGGCGCGATCAGCGCGACCGCGACGAGCGCGCCGAGGATCGCGAGGCCGAACAGGTTGAGCGGGTTCGCGGCGAACCGCCGCCAGCGCCGGTAGGCGAGGCCGAGCGCGGCCTGGCGGCGCGAGCGCGGCGCGTCGGTGAGCAGCCACGCGCGCAGGCCGGGCGGCGCGGGCGGCGGGACGGGGGAGTCGGGGAGCGTAGCCATGAGGATCGACGTAGGCGGATGGGCGGGCGCGCCGGTTCAGCGCGCGCGCGGATCGAACACGCGGTACAGCGCGTCGGTCAGCAGGTTGACGGTGATGAACATCGCGCCGATCACGAGCGTGGAGCCGAGCACGGCGTTCATGTCGGCGTTCAGCAGGGCGCCCGTCAGGTAGGAGCCGATGCCGGGCCACGCGAACACGATCTCGGTCAGCACCGAGCCTTCGAGCAGGTTGCTGTAGGTGAGGGCGATCACCGTCAGCAGCGGCACCGCGATGTTGCCGAACGCATGACGCCAGATCACGCGGCGCTCGGATACGCCTTTCGCGCGCGCGGTGACGATGTATTCCTGGCTCAGCTGGTCGAGCATGAAGGAACGGGTCATCCGGCTCAGGTAGGCGACCGAGTAGTAGCCGAGGATCGCGGCGGGCAGCGCGATGTGCGACAGCGCGTTGCGGAACACCTCCCACTCGCCGGCGAGCGCCGCGTCGACGAGCAGGCTGCCGGTGCGCGGCTCGACCATGCCGTCGTACAGCGGGTCGAGCCGGCCGGGGCCGCCGACCCAGTGCAGTTTCGCGTAGAACAGCAGCAGGCCCATCAGGCCGAGCCAGAACACCGGCACCGAATTGCCGATCAGGCCGACGAACCGGGCGAGGTGGTCGAGCGGCCGGTTGTGGCGGACCGCGGCCGCGACGCCGAGCGGCACGCCGAGCGCGATGCCGATCAGGGTGGCGAGCGTCGCGAGTTCGAGGGTCGCGGGGAACACGCGGCGGATGTCGTCGAGCACCGGGTTCGCGGTCAGGAGCGAGATGCCGAGCTGGCCGTGCAGCACGTCGCGCACATAGATCATGAACTGCGTCGCGAGCGGCTGGTCGAGGCCGAGCGCTACGCGCTGGGCCGCATAGGCGTCGGTCGATGCGCGATCGCCGAGGATCGCCAGCACGGGATCGATCGGCACCTTGCGGCCGATCACGAAGGTCAGCGCGAGCAGGCCGGCGAACGTGACGGCGAGCGTCAGCGCCCAGCGCAGCATGCGCAGCAGCCCGCGCGCGGCGGGCCGCCGCGCGGGCCAGGCGCGCAGTGCGTCGCGCCAGGTGCGCGGTGGGGAGGGAGCGGCGTCGGGCGGGTGCGTCATGGCTGCTTGGTCAGGTTGCGGTACGAGACGAGATCGTTGATCGGCCCGATCGCGAGGCCGCTGACGCCGGGCCGGGTCGCGACCTGCGCGACCTTCTGGAACAGGATCACGAACGGCGAGCGCGCGAGCACGTCCTGCTGCATCGCCTGGTACAGCTGCGCGCGCCGCGCGGCCGACGGCTCGGCGAGCGCGGCCTGGGTCTGTGCGGTGAGCTGCGGGATGTTCCAGGCGTTGCGCCACGCGAGCATCCGGTAGCTCGACTGGTCGGAATTGTCCGGGTTCCAGGCGAAGCCCTGCGCGTTGCTGTGCGGATCGATGTAGTCGGCCGACCATTCACCGATGTAGATGTCGTGCTGGCGCGCGCGGTACTTGGCGAGCGTCTGCTTGTTGTCGCCGGGGATCAGCCGCACCTTCACGCCCGCCTGCGCGAAATTCGCCTGCACGGCCTGCGCGATGTCGGTGTACGGGTAATCGTTGCGCACGTCCATCGTGACCGTGAAGCCGTCCGGCACGCCGGCCTTGGCGAGCAGCGCCTTGGCCTTCGCGACGTCGAGCCGGTACGGATTGCGCGCGAGCGTGCCGAGGAAGCCGTCGGGCAGGAAGGTCTGGTGCACCTGGTAGGTCGTCTTGACGACGTGGCTCTGGATGCCGCTGTAGTCGACCAGCCACTTCAGCGCTTCCTGCACGTCGGGTTTCGCCAGCGTCGGGTTCTTCGTGTTCAGGCCGAGATAGAGCAGCGTGGCCTGCGGCGAGGGCGTGACCTTCGCCTTGCCGCTTTTCTGGACCGCGAGGAGATCGTCGGGGCTCAGGTCGCGCGCCGCGTCCACGTCGCCGTTTTCGAGCAGCAGGCGCTGGCTGGCCGCCTCGGGCACGTGGCGCAGCACGATGCGCTTCATCGCGAGCGGCAGCCGGTAGCCGTCGAAGCGTTGCAGCACGAGGCTGTCGTTCGCGGCCCACTTGACGAGCCGGTACGCGCCCGAGCCCGCCTCGTTGGTCTTCAGCCAGCCGTTGCCGAAGTCGTTGCCCTGCTGATGCGAGAGCAGCAGCTTGCGATCGAGCACCGACGCGGGCCATGCGCCGAGCACGTTGAGCACGAAGGTCGGTGCGTATTTCTGGTCGGTGGTGATCGAGACCGTCGCGTCGTCGAGCTTCTTCACGCGCTGCAGCACGTTCGCCTTGGTGAGGCCGAGGCCCGCGAGCACCGCGGCCGGCCCCTTGTCGAGCAGCACGGTGCGCTGGATCGACCAGGCGACGTCGTCGGCCGTGAGCGGGTTGCCCGAATGGAACGCGAGGCCCGGGCGCAGCTTGAACGTGTAGGTGAGGCCGTCGGGGCTCACCTGCCACGATTGCGCGACGTCGCCGTTGAATTTCGCCGGGTCGGCGAGATCGACGCGCACGAGGCGGTCATAGGTGTTCGCGACGTATTCCTCCGGCACCAGCTCGTAGATCTCGCCCGGGTCGAGCGACGTGAATTCGTCGAGCAGGGTGGCCATCACGAACATGTCCTTCGGCGTGGCGGCGCGCGCGGGGGCCGGCGCGGCAAAGCAGACGGACGCGACGGCCAGCGCGAGGGCGAGCCTGGGCAGCAGGGGCTTCATGCGAACTCCGGGAGTCGGTGAATCACGGGAGGGACACGGTCGAGGCGGCGCGGCGTCACATCAGCCGCCACGGGCCGCAGTCGGCATGGCCGATCTGCGGCAGGGCGCGCGCGTCGGGCAGTTCGTAATGCCACCACTCGCCGGCGATATGCGCGAAGCCGGCCGCGCGCATCACGCCGAGCAGCAGCAGGCGGTTGCGCTGCACGGCCTCGGGCAGCCCGTCGCGGAAATGCTGCGAGTCGGGCGTCATCTCGTCGAAGCCGGTGCCCATGTCGAGCGCGTGGCCGTCCGCGCCGACCAGCGTCAGGTCGAGCGCCGCGCCGCGGCTGTGATTGGAGCCGCGCGCGGGATCGGCGATGTAGGCCGGATCCGGCAGCCGGTCCCACAGCATTCGTTGCGCTTCGGGCGGGCGGTACGCGTCGTAGATGCGCAGCCGGACGCCGGCCTGCGCGGCGATCCGCACCGCGCGGCGCAGCGCTGCCTCGGCGGCGGGTAGCAGCAGGCAATGCGCATGCCGGTAGATCGGCCGGCCGGTCAGGTTGCGGTCGCTCGCGTAGACGAGATCGAGTTCGACGTCGTGCGTGGCGGGGGTGATTTCGACGAGACGGGAGGGGGTCATGGCGCGGTGCATCAGGA
Organism: Burkholderia multivorans; assembly: GCF_010645215.1. Taxonomy (GTDB): domain Bacteria; phylum Pseudomonadota; class Gammaproteobacteria; order Burkholderiales; family Burkholderiaceae; genus Burkholderia; species Burkholderia multivorans_A. Next base: position 38,271 of record NZ_JAAGNW010000031.1, read on the forward strand.
TTCGAACTGATCGAAGGCGCGCTGCAACGCGCGGTTGCGGGCGACCCGGGCGTCGACGGCGGGGCCGAGCCGGTCCACCACCGCCGTGATCAGCAGGTTGAAGAGACAGGTGAGCGGCGCGAGCGAATCCCAGAACTGGCCCACGTCGGTCCTGACCTGCAGCAGGTCGCAGCGCAGCTCGCGCGCCCAGGCGCAGTACAGGTCGGTGACGAGCGCGAACGGCACGCCGCGCTCGGCGGCCGCCGAGCAATAGCGGCGCGCGATCCGCGCGTAGGCGCGGATGTCGGTGACGATGCAATAGGGCTGCGCGAATTCCGAATTCAGCGCATCGACGTAGGCGCCGCGCGGGCGCAGGTATTCGAGGTAGCTATGGAATGCATTGCTGACGCCGCGCGTCGACTGGATGCCGAGGATGTATACCGCGTCGGCCTGGGCGATCCGGTCGGCGACGCGCGCGAAGACCGGGCCGTCGGCCAACTGGTAGACGTGGCGGATCGCGTCCAGCTCGCGCGCGAGCGAGGCGTCGAGCGTGCGGGCCTCGGCCTCGGCCGCGGGCGCCGCGCGCCGGTGGGCGTCGAGGCGGTCGGTGATGAGCCAGGGCCGCTCGGCGTCGCCGCGCAGCTCGCGCTTGAGGTGATCCAGGTTCCGGTAGCCCACGCTGCGCAGGAAGCGGCCGACCGAGATGCCGCTCGTGCCGGTTTGCTGCGCGATCTGGTCAGCCGTCTCCAGGCCGAGACGATCGAGGTTCGCGAGCATGTAGCTTGCGATGCGCTTGGCCGTGGGCGTCAGGTCGGCAAAGCAGGCTTCGACGGTCTCGGCGAAGGCGGGCGGCATGGGGGCGTGTTAGATATTTGTCGTGTGTGACAGCAATGTCATTCATCTAACGAAGCCAAAATAATACGCGCCAGCTTAAAAAAACTATGATGTTGGGAAGGTGATAGTGCCTTGCGCGTATGTGCGGGCGGCGCGACCTGGACGGCGAACGTATGCAGGCTGCTCGCGACGAAGGCCGCTTCATCGAGCGTGAGCGCGATCTCAGGACGATCATGTCCCGCCATCGGCTCACCCCCTGCCTACTTCTTCAAGGTCCGATACGACACGAGATCGTTGATCGGCCCGATCTCCGGCCCCGTCACGCCGGGCCGCGTCGCGACCTGCACGACCTTCTCGAACATCACGATGAACGGCGAGCGATCGAGCACGTCCTGCTGCAGGTCCTGGTAAAGCTTCGCGCGCTTCGTCGGCGACGGTTCGACGAGCGCTGCCTCGGTCCGCGCGGTCAGCTGCGGAATATCCCAGCTGTTGCGCCACGCGAGCATCTTGGTCTTCGATTGCGCCGAGTTGTCCGGATTCCACGCGAAGCCGCGCGCGTTGCTGTTCGGATCCATGTAGTCGGGCGACCACTCGCCGATGAAGATGTCGTGCTGGCGCGCGCGGTACTTGCCGATCGCCTGCTTCGCATCGCCGGGA
>NZ_JAAGNW010000031.1:39750-44105 GCF_010645215.1 Burkholderia multivorans
CGGGAATCAGCTGCACCTTGATGCCGCCCTGCGCGAAATTCGCCTGGAGCGCCTGCGCGATCTCGACGAGCGGGTAATCGTTCGGCATGTCCATCGTCACCGCGAAGCCGTTCGGCAGGCCGGCCTTCGCGAGCAGCGCCTTGGCCTTCGCGACGTTCTGCCGGTACGGGTTCGCATCCAGCGCGCCGAGGAAGCCATCGGGCAGGAAGGTCTGGTGAACCTTGTAGGTCGTGCTGACGATGTTGCGCTGGATGCCGTCGTAGTCGACCAGCCACTTCATCGCCTGTTGCACCTCGGGTTTCGCGAGATTGGGATTCTTCGTGTTGAGGCTCAGGTACAGCAGCGCGGCGACCGGCCACGACGCCACCTTGATCTTGCCCGCCTTCGACAGCGTGGTCAGGCTGTCGGGGCTCAGGTTGCGCGCGGCGTCGACGTCGCCGTTCTCGAGCAGCAGGCGCTGGGCCGAGGCCTCCGGCACATGGCGCAGCACGATCCGCTTCATCGGATACGGCGTGCGGTAGGCCTCGAAGCGTTGCAGCACGAGGCTCTCGTTGGGCGTCCACTTGACCAGCTGGTAAGGCCCGGAGCCGGCGTCGTTGCTCTTGAGCCAGGCGTTGCCGAAGTCGCCGCCGCGTTCGTGCGACATCAGCAGCTTGCGATCGAGGACCGAACCGGGTCCCGCGCTCAGCACGTTCAGCACGAAGCTGGGCGCGTACTTGCGGTCGGTTTCGAGCGACACCGTCAGGTCGTCGATCTTCTTCACCTTGCGCACCACGTTGTCCTTCGTGAGGCCGAGGTCGGCGAGCACGCCCGCGGGCCCCTTGTCGAGCAGCACCGTGCGCTGCAGCGACCACGCGACGTCGTCGGCGCTCAGCGGATTGCCGGAATGGAAGCTGAGCCCGGGGCGCAGCTTGAACGTATAGGTGAGGCCGTCGGCGCTCACGCTCCATGTCTGGGCAATGCGACCTTCGAATTTCGTCGGGTCGCGCAGGTCGACGCGCACCAGCCGTTCATAGGTGTTCGCGACGTATTCGGACGGCACCAGCTCGTAGATCTCGCTCGGATCGAGCGTCGTGAATTCGCCGATCTGGGTGGCGATCACGAAGATGCCGGGCGGCGTCGCGGCGCGCGCGGCCAGGGTGGGGACGAGCGCGGCGCACGCGGCGGCCACGAGCAGTTTGGACAGCAGGTGCTTCATGCAGGCTCCGACAGTCATGGGAAATCGTTCCGCGATTCTCTCATCCCGGCGCGCGAAATCGAAAATCGGCGTCGGCTCCGTCGCGCGCCGCCGCGCCACCAAGATTACATATTTAAAGGAAATCACATTAACTCATCGGTTTATCTCGACAAGTCATTTAAATAAATACTGATTTTGTATTTAACTTGTCGGGCGGCGCGGCTGATTTGAGAAAAACGAATTGACGCACCGGAAAATCATTTCAATTAACCGATGGAGCATGATCCATGACGAATCTTTCCCGACGCAAAATGCTGGCGGGTACGGCTGGTGCGCTTGCCGCGGCGGGCGTGGCGATCTCGGCGCGGGCCGCGTCGTTCGGCAATCCCGATCAGCCGCCGGAAGGCGCGGTGAATGCCCGCAATTCGCAAAGCCTGACGGATCCCGGTCCGAAAAACCAGGCGGTGATGAATCAATTTCCTTCCTTCCAGGATCCGCCGGCCACCGATATCAACGGCATGCCTTTATTCTGGGCTTCGTTCAATAATTCGCATAAACGCATCCAGGACGGCGGCTGGGCGCGCGAGGTGACCCAGGACGATTTCGCGATCTCCGACACCATTTCGGGCGTCAACATGCGGCTCACGCGCGGCGGCATTCGCGAGATGCACTGGCATCAGCAGGCCGAATGGGCGTTCATGCTCGACGGCCGCTGCCGGATCACGGTGCTCGACGAGGCGGGCCGGCCTTCGGTGCAGGACGTGAAAGCGGGCGACCTGTGGTACTTCCCGCCCGGCCTGCCGCATTCGCTGCAGGGCGTCGGCGTCGACGGCGCGGAATTCCTGCTCGCCTTCGATAACGGCCGCGCTTCCGAATTCAACACGCTGCTGCTGACCGACTGGATCGCACATACGCCGCCCGAGGTGCTCGCGCTGAACTTCGGCGTGCCGGCGAGCGCGTTCGCGAAGATCCCGCTCGACAACCTGTGGATCTTCCAGGGCGACGATCCGGGCCCGCTCGGGGAGGCGCAGCGCGCGGCCGCGTCGCCGAAGGGCGAGCCGAAGCAGCCGTTCATCTTCTCGCTGGGCGACATGCAACCGCTGATCCGCACGCGCGGCGGCGAGGTGCGGATCGTCGACAGCGGCAACTTCGGCGTGTCGAAGACCGTCGCGGCGGCGCTCGTCACCGTGCATCCGGGCGGGATGCGCGAGTTGCACTGGCATCCGAACGCCGACGAGTGGCAGTACTACATCCAGGGCGAGGCGCGCATGACGGTATTCGACACCGGCCCGAAGGCGCAGACCGCCGATTTCCGCGCGGGCGACGTCGGCTACGTGAAGAAGAGTCTCGGACACTACGTGCAGAACACCGGCAAGACCGATCTCGTGTTCCTGGAGATCTTCAAGGCGGATCACTACGCGGAGGTTTCGCTGACCGACTGGCTCGCGCATACGCCGCCGCGGCTCGTCGAGGCGCACCTGAATCTCGCGCCCGGGATCCTCGCGGGCCTGCCGCGCACCCGCCCCGACGTGGTGCCGCTGTGATGCGACGCGCGGCCGGCGCGTCGCCGGCCGCGATTTTTCTTCCCTGCACGAAGGAATCCGCCATGCCTCCTGTTTCGAATCCTCCCGCCGACGGCTTCGCGCTGCCGGGCCTGTCGACGACGCGCACCGAAGCGGCGGCGCGCGCCGCGCTGGAAGGCCGCCGCACCGGTATCGCCGCGCTGCTGCCGTTCGTCGGCCCTGCCGTGATCGCGTCGATCGGCTATATGGATCCCGGCAATTTCGCGACCAATATCCAGGCGGGCGCGGCCTACGGCAACCGCCTGCTGTGGGTGGTGCTGGCCGCGAACCTGGTCGCGATGCTGTTCCAGGCGATGTCCGCGAAACTCGGCATCGTCACGGGCCGCAATCTCGCGGAGCTGTGCCGCGAGCATTTTCCCGCGCCGCTCGTCTGGACCATGTGGGGCGCATCCGAGATCGCGGCGATGGCGACCGATCTCGCCGAATTCCTCGGCGGCGCGCTCGCGTTCGGCCTGTTGTGTCACGTGCCGCTGCTGGTCGGCATGGTGGCGACCGCGTTCGCCACCTGCGCGATCCTGATGCTGGAACGGCGCGGCTTCAGGCCGCTTGAAGCGGCGATCGCCACGCTGGTCGGCGTGATCGGCGCGAGCTATCTCGGCGAACTGCTGATCGCGCCGCAGGACTGGAGCGCGGTGGCCTACCACCTGGTGGTGCCGCAGCTCGGCGATCGCACGGCGCTCACGCTCGCGGTCGGGATCATCGGCGCGACCATCATGCCGCACACGCTGTACCTGCACTCGGGGCTCACGCAGGGGCGCACCGCGCTGCGCAACGAGGCCGAGCGGCGGCGTTTGCTGCGCTTCTCGAATCGCGAGGTCGGCGTCGCGCTCGGGCTCGCGGGCTTCGTCAATCTCGCGATGGTGATGACCGCGTCGTCGGCGTTCCATCGCACGGCTCCCGGGATGGCCGATATCGGCGAGGCGTATCACGCGCTGATTCCGGTGCTCGGGCCGGCCGCCGGCGGCTTGTTCCTGGTGGCGCTGCTGACGTCCGGGGTATCCAGTTCGGTGGTAGGGACGCTGGCGGGACAGGTGGTGATGCAGGGTTTCATCCGGCAGCGGGTGCCGGTGTGGGTGCGCCGCGCGGTCACGATCGCGCCCGCGTTCGCGGTGGTCGCGGCGGGCTGCGACGTGACCCGGGCGATGGTGCTGAGTCAGGTCGTGCTGAGCTTCGTGCTGCCGATGCCGATGATCGCGCTGTGCGTGCTGTCGGCGCGCGCCGACGTGATGGGCGCGCATGCGCAGCATCGTGCGCTGCGGGTCGTGGCCGGGGTGGCCACGGCGGTCATCCTCGCGCTGAACGCGTACCTGATCTGGGCCGCGTTCCAGTGAGCGCCGCTGCATGCCGCGGCGGCGCGCAGCGGGCGATCAGGCGATCAGGCGGCGACGACGTCGCCGCGCAGCGCCGGCGCGCCCGCGGTGATCGCGAGCAGGCGGTCGACGTTCGGATGCGCGCCCGGGCGGTTGCGCGCGTCGGCGGTGTGCTCGGCGAACACCGCGAGGCCGTGCTCGGCGGCGCGCGCGTCGAGCGTGCCGAAGGTCTGCTGGAGATAGTGATAGAGCGCGAGCGAGCCTTGCTTGCCCGGCTGGTTCTCG
>NZ_JAAGNW010000310.1:0-3664 GCF_010645215.1 Burkholderia multivorans
CCAAAAGCAAAACCCCCGCCGGATGGGCGGGGGTTCTGGCAAAGGGAGCCTGACGATTACCTACTTTCACACGGGCAATCCGCACTATCATCGGCGTAGAGTCGTTTCACGGTCCTGTTCGGGATGGGAAGGGGTGGGACCGACTCGCTATGGTCATCAGGCAAAGAGGGTTGTTCTGCTGGCGCGGCCAACAGAACCAATCTGGGAAGAAGCAGTAATTTTGGGGTTGTGAGCTGTATCTCACACGTACACGATACTTCAACCGTCGTACGTCGAGTGCCTCGCACTCGACGCTCGATATCCGTAAGCGCTGAAGCGCTAACGGCTATCGAGACAGACTTGTTATAGGATCAAGCCTTACGGGCAATTAGTATCAGTTAGCTGAACGCATTACTGCGCTTACACACCTGACCTATCAACGTCCTGGTCTCGAACGACCCTTCAAGGGGATCTAGTCCCCAGGGATATCTCATCTCAAGGCGAGTTTCCCGCTTAGATGCTTTCAGCGGTTATCTCTTCCGAACATAGCTACCCGGCGATGCCACTGGCGTGACAACCGGTACACCAGAGGTTCGTCCACTCCGGTCCTCTCGTACTAGGAGCAGCCCCCTTCAAATATCCAACGCCCACGGCAGATAGGGACCAAACTGTCTCACGACGTTTTAAACCCAGCTCACGTACCTCTTTAAATGGCGAACAGCCATACCCTTGGGACCGGCTACAGCCCCAGGATGAGATGAGCCGACATCGAGGTGCCAAACACCGCCGTCGATATGAACTCTTGGGCGGTATCAGCCTGTTATCCCCAGAGTACCTTTTATCCGTTGAGCGCTGGCCCTTCCATACAGAACCACCGGATCACTATGACCTGCTTTCGCACCTGCTCGACTTGTCGGTCTCGCAGTTAAGCACGCTTATGCCATTGCACTATCAGCACGATTTCCGACCGTACCTAGCGTACCTTCGTACTCCTCCGTTACGCTTTGGGAGGAGACCGCCCCAGTCAAACTGCCTACCATGCACTGTCCCCGATCCGGATCACGGACCAAGGTTAGAACCTCAAACAAACCAGGGTGGTATTTCAAGGACGGCTCCACCGAAACTAGCGTTCCGGTTTCATAGCCTCCCACCTATCCTACACAGATCGGTTCAAAGTCCAATGCAAAGCTACAGTAAAGGTTCATGGGGTCTTTCCGTCTAGCCGCGGGTAGATTGCATCATCACAAACACTTCAACTTCGCTGAGTCTCGGGAGGAGACAGTGTGGCCATCGTTACGCCATTCGTGCAGGTCGGAACTTACCCGACAAGGAATTTCGCTACCTTAGGACCGTTATAGTTACGGCCGCCGTTTACCGGGACTTCAATCAAGAGCTTGCACCCCATCATTTAATCTTCCGGCACCGGGCAGGCGTCACACCCTATACGTCCACTTTCGTGTTTGCAGAGTGCTGTGTTTTTATTAAACAGTCGCAGCCACCAGTTTATTGCAACCCCTTCACCCTTTGCCCGCAGGGGCATCAAGCTACAAGGGCGTACCTTATCCCGAAGTTACGGTACCAATTTGCCGAGTTCCTTCTCCCGAGTTCTCTCAAGCGCCTTAGAATACTCATCTCGCCCACCTGTGTCGGTTTGCGGTACGGTCATTGTTAAACTGAAGCTTAGAGGCTTTTCTTGGAACCACTTCCAATTGCTTCGCTTCCTAAGAAGCTCGCGCCACACCCTTGAATTCCGCACCCGGATTTGCCTAAGTGCCTTCTCCAATGCAGCGACCGGGACTTCCAACACCCGGACAACCTTCCGCGATCCGTCCCCCCCTCGCATTTAACAATGGTGCAGGAATATTGACCTGCTTCCCATCAGCTACGCATTTCTGCCTCGCCTTAGGGGCCGACTCACCCTACGCCGATGAACGTTGCGTAGGAAACCTTGGGCTTACGGCGAGGGGGCCTTTCACCCCCTTTATCGCTACTCATGTCAGCATTCGCACTTCCGATACCTCCAGCACGCTTTTCAACGCACCTTCGCAGGCTTACGGAACGCTCTCCTACCATGCACACTAGTGTGCATCCGCAGCTTCGGTATATAGCTTAGCCCCGTTACATCTTCCGCGCAGGACGACTCGATCAGTGAGCTATTACGCTTTCTTTAAAGGGTGGCTGCTTCTAAGCCAACCTCCTGACTGTTTTAGCCTTCCCACTTCGTTTCCCACTTAGCTATATTTGGGGACCTTAGCTGGCGGTCTGGGTTGTTTCCCTCTTGACACCGGACGTTAGCACCCGATGTCTGTCTCCCGTGATTGCACTCTTCGGTATTCGGAGTTTGCTATGGCGGGGTAATCTGCAATAGACCCCCCAACCATGACAGTGCTCTACCCCCGAAGGTGAGACACGAGGCACTACCTAAATAGTTTTCGGAGAGAACCAGCTATTTCCAAGTTTGTTTAGCCTTTCACCCCTATCCACAGCTCATCCCCTAACTTTTCAACGTTAGTGGGTTCGGACCTCCAGTACGTGTTACCGCACCTTCATCCTGGCCATGGATAGATCACTTGGTTTCGGGTCTACGCCCAGCAACTGAACGCCCTATTCGGACTCGCTTTCGCTACGCCTGCCCTATACGGTTAAGCTTGCTACTGAACGTAAGTCGCTGACCCATTATACAAAAGGTACGCCGTCACCCGTTTCCAGGCTCCGACTGTTTGTATGCATGCGGTTTCAGGATCTATTTCACTCCCCTCCCGGGGTTCTTTTCGCCTTTCCCTCACGGTACTGGTTCACTATCGGTCGATCACGAGTATTTAGCCTTGGAGGATGGTCCCCCCATCTTCAGACAGGATTTCACGTGTCCCGCCCTACTTTTCGTACACTTAGTTCTTTCTCGCTGTTTTCGTCTACAGGGCTATCACCTGCTATGGCCGCACTTTCCAGAGCGTTCGACTAACAACAAAAATAAAGAGTACAGGCTGATCCCATTTCGCTCGCCACTACTTTGGGAATCTCGGTTGATTTCTTTTCCTGCGGTTACTTAGATGTTTCAGTTCACCGCGTTCGCTTCGCATAGCCTATGTATTCAGCTATGGATACTCCAGAAGGAGTGGGTTTCCCCATTCGGACATCTACGGATCAATGCTTGTTTGCCAGCTCCCCGTAGCTTTTCGCAGGCTACCGCGTCCTTCATCGCCTGTGATCGCAAAGGCATCCACCACATGCACTTATTCGCTTGACCCTATAACGAGTCTGTCTCTCGATCATCGTCAGCGCTTTAGCGCTTACGAGGATCCGATACAAAGTACGTCTTTCGACTGACAGTCGTTACAGGTTGAGTTCTCGCATTTGTGCCGTATTCCAATTGAGCCGAACATTAAGTTCGAATCATCTTGAGATACATCGATACAATCACAACCCGGATAGTTTCCACGTCCATCTCAAGACGCTTCCGCTATCCAAATTACTTACTTCTTCCAGATTGTTAAAGAACGACAGCCGATATGGTCTTACTCATATCACTCTGACTGGCTCAATCGCCAATGACAAAAGTTCGACCGCATCGAACGCTTGTCATTGAAGATTGGTGGAGGCAGACGGGATCGAACCGACGACCCCCTGCTTGCAAAGCAGGTGCTCTCCCAGCTGAGCTATGCCCCCATACAGAGACTTCCTCAGG
>NZ_JAAGNW010000311.1:0-3162 GCF_010645215.1 Burkholderia multivorans
GCCACCCAGGTCGATGCCCAGGTCGACGTCCATCTCGCCACCCTGCATCAGCAGATGGTCAGCGGCATCGCGAGCCGGAAGACGCCGGCCGACGCGGCGCTGGACCTGCCGCGCGTGCCCACCGAAGTGTCGGTGCAGTGGATGAGCGCGCTCAAGGAGCACCTCGCCGGTTCGCCCTCCGCCGCCCCCGTCGCCGCCAGCCTGCACGATGCGCAGAAACAGTGGCTCAGCCACGATCTCGATCTCGACACGATGCGGACCATGATGGCGACGCAAGCGGCCAACGGCGCACTCCCTCCGGCCCTTCGCGAACTCGCGGGCAAGCTCGACGCGGAACTCGACCACCACCGGATCGCCACGGGCAAAGGCAAAAGCGCCCAGCCCGCCGCCGCCGAGATTCCCTACACCCGGCTGTTCGACAACGTATACGGCCGGACCTTCGAAAGCGCGCTGATGAACCATCTCGTGCAGGATCCGCCGCCCGCATTGAAGACGTCGAGCGCGAGCCTCGGCGCCGCGCTGTCGACCGCCATCGCCCAGGCCGCGCCGCCGGAGCACTTCCCGGATGCGCTGAAGGGCCTTCAGGACGCGCTCAAGCGGCAACCCCGGCACTGGACGCCGGAATTCCGCCAGGCCAACCCGGACTTCGAGCGCTTCCTCACGACGGACCTGAGCCGGCCCGATCAAACCGAGGTCGCAGCCGCCGCGCTGCACGCGGCGCTCGCGCGCCCCGTGGCGACCGGCGCGGACATGCTGGCCCGGCCGTGGCTCGCGCAACAGACCCTGCTGTGCTTCAAGGCCAAGCGCATCTCGCTGCCCGGGATGAGCGCGGCCGACCGCAACTACGACAAGGCGATCACGGGCCAGAAAGGCACCTTCGACCCGACCGCGGCCACCCGGAAGGGGCATCCCCCCAAACACACCCCGGCGACGCCGAACGGCGGCATCACGCTCGCGCATCAACCCACCGCCGCGCCGGGCACGCCGGGACTGTCGGAGAACTACATCCGGCCAGCGGAAAAATACGAACTGCCGTATCCGCTGGCGGAGCGCGATCCGCAACTGTCGGGTATCCCGGTGACGACCGTGGCGGCGCCGGAGCCGCGCGGCATCAAGGAAAAAATCGGCCGGCTCTTCAACAAGGTTCCCGACCAGCAGGTCAGCCTCTCGCCGCTCACCGATTCCGCGAAGCTCGCGGCGCAGCACGGGATTCCGTTCGTCAGCGGAGTCTCGGGTTCCACCAACATGATCGTGCACTTCGCCGCCGCCATGAACGAACACCACGGCGCGAACATCGACATGCAGCACGCCATGCTCGCGACCGGCGTGTTCCTCACGCACGGCGGCGGACATTCGCTGCACGAGACGATGTGGACGCTGAACCAGACCCAGGCGAGCCTGCAGCACGACCTGATTCCAGGCGGCGAGCACACGACGCGCACGCCGAACGCCTTCAAGGCCGACTACGGCGCGTACTTCGACAGCTTCCCGGACGAGACGAAGAACGCGCTGCGGCAGGCGACCGATGCGGCATTCGACGCCACCCTGAATCTGCGGAGCCAGCACGTATCGCGCAATCCGCTCCACGCCCCGTTCACCGGATCCGCGCCCCCGGCCTGACGCATCTACCATCCATACTTCAACTCGACGCCGACATAATCGGCATTGCGTCCGCCGGCGCGACGAATCGTGTCGCCCACCTGGAAGTGAACCGCTTCGACCGAGGCGATCAGGTTGGCGGCCATCGTCCAGTCGGCGCGCAGCTGGGCATACATGCCGGTCCAGAGGCTGCCGTTGCCCGCGCTGCCGGGCACGCTCTGGTTCCCCTGCAAATAGATCGCGTCGCCGGTCGTCTCGCGCCACTGAAAACCCAGCGCGCCCAGCAGCGCGAGGTTCGCGGTCGGCTTGAGCGTGACGGACGGCTTCACGTGAATCAGGTTCGAGTAACCCGTGTAGCCCGCGAGCGTGAAGTAATAGCCGTTCGGAAACAGCGGATTGAAGGTTCCGATCCGGCCGTCGTGCGGATGCCGGTCGCCGGACGCCGCATCGATCTGCACCGCGATGAAACGCGCATTGCTGCGGTCGTAGCGCGACCAGTAACCCGACAGGTCGCCCGGCCCGACCGACTGCCGCTCGAAGCGCACCCCGCTGAACGTGAGGTCGCGGTTCGACACGTCGTCGAACGTGGCGGCATTGCGGTTCTGCACCGGCTGCGTCGCATACGCGATGAAACGCCATTTCCGGTACTCGTAGTCGACCCAGAGTGCGTCGAATGCCTGCCGCACGTTCGGGCCGTCGCGCACCGCGATGAAGCGCTGCAGATCGAACGCCATCTCCTGGCGACCGATGCGGAACTTGAGCGTGCCGCCGCCGAGCGCGCCGCTATAGGCCGCGAACGCCTGCTCCAGGTCGAGCGGGTTCCGGTCCACGGGCGTGACTGCGTTCTTGCCGTAAGCGCGCGCGTCGGCAAGCTGCACGAAGAACTGCCAGTGCTCGCCGGCATGCGCATCGGCATGGACCTCGACGCGCTGGATCAGGTAGGTGTTCGAGCGCGCGGAACCGATGCCGAACAAGGCCGCGTCGTTACTCTCGATCCGCTCGCGCAGGTTCGCGCCGAGCGACACCCGGAAGCCCGGCATGCCGCCCGGCGCGATGAACTTGAGTGCATCGAGCGGCCGGCGCGGCACGCACGGATCCGCCAGCACCGACCAATCCTCCTGCCAGCGATTGAACAGCACGACGGGCCGTTGCGCCGGACACGCCCCGGACCCGGCGGCAGGCTCCCCGACGGTATCCGCGCGCGCCGCGCCGCCGCCCGCGATCAGCCATCCCATCACGATCGTCACGCGCGCAGCCTGTCCGAATCGATGGCCGCGCCGGTCCGCACGCCCGGCGCGGGCGCCTCCATGTCGTCGCGTCATGCCGGTCCGGACGACGTCGCAGGCGCATGTTCCTCGGCCGTCACGGCCAGCACGACGAGCCCGCACGCCGGGGCGAGCAATGCCCAGAATCCCGCATGGCGGAACCCGAGCGCGCCCGCCGCCGCGCCGAGCGCGAATGCGACGATGGCCGGCGCCATTCTGGCGAGCCGTGCGCGCGCCGTCGCACGCGCGCTGTCGGCGGTGGCGGCGGACAGCAGGTCGACCACATCGAGAATCGCCT
>NZ_JAAGNW010000311.1:3172-5348 GCF_010645215.1 Burkholderia multivorans
GGTCGTCGTGTTCGAGGCGTGGCGTCAGGCGGGCTTCGAAGGCGGGGTGTAGGAACGGGCGAGCGCCGCGCGGTAGTGCGCGAGCATCGCGCCGCCGACGATCCCCGCGACGACGGCCGGCAAGCCGTCCGGCCCGCTGACGGGCTCGGCCCAGACGCCGGCCGCGCAGAACCCGAACATCAGCAGCGCCTGCGCCGCATGAAGCAGGCGTGCGCCCTGACCGGCACGTTGCGCGGACAACGAACGCACCAGCAGGCTGCTGAAGACCACGCCGCCGACGAATGCGGGAAACACGATCAGCTTCAGGAACACCCCCTGGCCGAAGCCCGCCGCGCCCGCGCCGATCAGCACGAAATTGCCGGTCACGTGCGCGGTGAACAAGCCGAACAGCGCGACGAAGCTCAGCGTATCGACGAAGCCCGCGATCGCAGACAGGATCGTATCCTCGCCCCTCATCGGGCGACGTCCGCGTGAATCTCGGCGATATATCCGCCCGGGAACTGCACGATCGCAGCCTCGCGCCCATCGGCGACGAACCGCGGCACGAGCACCGTCACGCCCGCCGCGCGCGCCTTCTCCAGGGTCGCCGCGAGATCCTGCACGGCGTAGCCGGTCAGTTCCCGGCCAAACGGATAGGGCAGATGGCCGTCCGTCACGAGCACCGTCATGCGGCCGAAGCCCGACTCAATGCGCACGCGCCGATAGGTGTCGCCCGGGCGGCCGATCTCGACGCCCGGCGCCCGGCGCACGTCCGACGCCACCTTGCCGTGCGAGAACGCGACGAACCGGCGAATCAAGGTGTCCGCACGATCGGCCGATACGTAGACGCGATTCTCGGGAACGGTCTGCAAGGCGTCGTAGTGCGGCGGCTCGGTATGCCAGTACAGCTGCATGTTCAGGCCGCCCGGCCAGGTGATGAGCGCATCGCGGCCGATCGGGTCGGGGAAGGGGTCGACGATGACATCCGCCCCGTTCGCCCGCGCCGATTCGACCGCCGCATCCAGGTCGGTCACAAGATAGCCGGTGCGCTCCGCGCCGAACGGATAGGGAACCGGCGTCTTGAAGCCGAACACGGAGATCGTGCCCACCGGCGTCAATACGAGCTGCGACATCGTCTGGCTCGGCGTCGGCGTGACCTGGAACACGCCCTGCTTCGACTTGCTGCCGCCGAACGTCGCGACGAAGCTGTCGGTGAAGCGGTCGAAATCCTCGGGCGCGACGTACACGTGGGTCGTGTCGTATTGCGGACCGACGGAGACCGATGGTACGGCCGCGGCGGCCGCCTTGACGCTCGACTTCGCGAACGACGGCGGCGCGACGGCCAGACTCCCCGCGATCATCAGGGCCAGCACGGTAGAACGAATCGTTTTCATGACGGGATGTCCTTGTTTTCAGTGTTGCTTGATCCGTCAGGCGCGGTGCTCGCCGGGCCTGACGGCTACCTCGTCGAGCAGGGTCGCGAGCGCGAGCGCCGCGATCAGTCCCAGATGCTCGAAGAAACTGTTGAGCGCGAGCGCGCGCGCCGCGCCGGTCCGCTGCCAGAAATCATTCGCGACCAGCATCGCGACGAGCGTCAGCACGCCGAGGCCGCCCGCGCCGAGCCACGTGAAGCGGCGGGCGATCACGCACAGCGAGCCGCCGATCTCGACCACGATCGCGAGCGCGGCCCACCCCGCGGCCGGATGCAACCCGAAGTGCGCCTGCTCGGCGACCGCGCCCGGGAAATCCAGCGCCTTGTCGATGCCGCCGATCAGATAGGCGGACACCAGCGCGAGCCGGGCAAGCGGCCACACCCACGGTTGCGCGAGCCACGCGCGCACCCGGGCGGGACTGCCGCGGCAGTTGAAAGCCGCCATCTCAGATCGCCCAGCAGGAGCAGCCGAACGCGCCCCAGAAGCCTTTCGCGTCGGCGGTCGGCAGCGGTCGGCTCCAGGCTTGCGCATGGCCGTGGCCGTGCAGGCCGCACGCGCTCGCGCAGCCGCACGCCGCTGCCGCAGCCGCGCGCCGCAGCGGCGCGTTCTCCTGCTGCCGCGCGCCCCAGCCGCCATAGCCGCCCTGCGTGCGCACCGGCGACCAGTCCGGCGGCGCCGGCGGGATCGGCCTGTCATGCGACGCGAACGGCCCCGCGCCCCAGACGATACGGCCGCCGACCACGGTCAGCAAGGCGGTGGTATCG
>NZ_JAAGNW010000312.1:0-3520 GCF_010645215.1 Burkholderia multivorans
CAGACCCAGCGCTTCGAGCGGTCGGTCGACCGTGATGCGGTCGGCCGGAATGCCCGTCGCGCCGGCCAGCTCGCGCACCAGGAACGCATGCACGCGCGCTTCCAGCGCCTGGGTGTCGCCGTGCGCCGCCGTCTTCGCGGCAGGCTCCGTCGACTGCGCGGCGGGCGCTGCATCGAGCCAGTGACGCGCCGCCTCGAACGGATAGGTCGGCAGCGGCACCCGGCGCGGGTCGGGGCCGTCCAGCGCACGCCAGTCCACCGCTTCGCCCCGCACCCAGGCCGCGCCCAGACGCGCCGGATCATCCCCCGCGACGCACGCGCCGGCGGCAACCGGACCGTCTTCCGCCGTGCCGCGATACACGCCGTCCGCCTCGCCGCCTTCGCGCACGCAGCGCAGCCGCGCGCGCAGCTCCGCGACGTCGGCCGCGACAATCGCGAGCCGTTCGCGCATCGCCACCCGGCCGCTGCGCAACGTGAACGCAAGATCGCCCAGCGCGGTATCGTTCTGCGCGTCCAGATAATCGTGCAGACGCTCGACCTGTTCGCGAAGTTGCGCCGCCGTCGCGGCGGACAACACCACCACCTGCGGCGTCTCGACGCGCGGCGCGCGCGGCGCGGGCCGATGTTCGGCGATGATCAGATGGCCGATCGACCCGGCCGCCCCGATCGAATTGATCAGCGCCCGGCGCGGCCGATCCGCCGCTTCGCGCGGCCACGGCGTCGCCGCCGTGACGACCGTCAGCGCGCGCGCATCGAGTTCGATCAGCGGGCTGCGCGGCTCGCTCGCGAGCGTCGGCGCGAGTTCGTCGTGCGCGAGCTGCAACACCACCTTGGTCAGCTGCGACAAGCCGGACGCGGATTCCAGATGTCCGATGTTGGCCTTGAGCGTGCCGATCCGGCAGGGCGTCGCGCGCGCGGTCGCGCCGAACACCTCCGCGATCGCGCCGAGTTCGGCCGCGTCGGCGAGGCTCGCCCCGGCCGCGGCCGCCTCGATGTAATCGATATCCGCTGCCGCGAGACCGGCGTCCGCCAGCAGCCTGCGCAGATGGCCGGCCTGACGGCGCGCGTTCGGCGCGCCATAACGCGGCGACTTGCCCGCATGGCCGACATAGCTTGCGTCGATGGTGGCGTACACATGGTCGCCATCCGCCTCGGCGCGGGGCAGCGCCTTCAGCAGCACCGCGCCGACGCCTTCGCCCGGCGCCCAGCCGCTGGCCTCGGCCGACAGCGGCCGCGCACGGCCGTCCGCCGCCAGCAGGCCCAGATCGGCGAGGATCTGCGCGTGGTACGGATGGGCCAGCAGATTGACGCCGCCCGCGATGGCCGCGTCGCATTCGCCGCGCCTCAGGCTTTCCGCCGCGAGGTGCAGCGCAGTGAGCCCGGATGCGCACGATGTGTTGACCGCGAGGCTTGGCCCCGCGAAATCGAAGACGAACGAGATCCGGTTGGCCAGCGACGCGTGGTGCGAGAACTCCCCGGCCCGGCCCGCCGCGCGCCAATTGTCGAGTCCGACGCTCTGGTAGTCATTCCACATCGCCCCGACGAACACGCCCACGCGCCGCCCGTCCGCCGTCAGCGTCGCGGCGGTGTGGCCCGCATCCTCGAGACAGGTCCAGACCGCCTCCAGCAGCAGCCGCTCCTGCGGATCGAGACTGACGGCCTCGACCGGCGCGATGCCGAACAGCAGGCTGTCGAAGCGGGCGATGTCGTCCAGATAACCGCCGGGCGGCCACGCGCGGTCCGCCGCCTGCCGACGCCCGCCGGGCAGCGGACCGATGCTGTTGACGCCCGCGCGCAGATTGCGCCACAGAGCGCGCGGACTCTCCGCGCCCGGATAGCGTCCGCCGAGGCCCACGATCGCCACACGCACGTCCGCCGCGCGCGCGGCGGGCGCGAGAGCGGGCGCGGGCTGCGGCACGGCCGCCGCGCCGGCCTCGATGCGCCGCCGCTCCGGCGGCACCTCGCGCGCCGATCCGCCGCCGATGAAGCTGTGCAGCAGCTCCAGATCCGGCCCGAGAGCGAAGGCCTGCCGGACCGGATCGAGGCGGACCGCGCCGATCGGGCACAGGCCGATGCCGAACTCCGCCTGCCGTTCGAGCAGCAGCTGACCGGCGTAGCCGGCGTCGAGCAGCGCGGCATGCAGCGCCGCCTGCCGGTTGGCTGCCGGATCGCAACGACCGAACACGAACAGGCAGAACGCACCCTGCTTGAAATGCCGGCGGTTGTAAGGCGTATAGATCTGCTGGATCTGCGCAGCCGTCAGGCTTGCGACGGCCGTCAGCCCGTGCAGGTCGGCGTCATAGCGGTACAGCCCCTCCGGGACGCCGTCGCCGCCGCGCGTGTACACGTAGATCACGAGACGCCGCGACGCGCTCACCGCGCCATAGAGATAATGCCGCTCCGCTCCGGCTGGTTGCGGCCGCAACATTCCCAGCAGGCGGCCGAACGCGGCAAGGCCGACGGCCTCCGGCGTGAACTCGCGGCAGGTCGCGCGCAAGCGATGCTCGGCCCAGTCGAACGGCGCGTGCGCGAGCGCGTAGCGCGGCGCATCGGCCGGGAAGCCGCGCAAATGGCGGCGTTCGCTGTGCAACTGCTCCGACGTGATCGTCACCGCCGCTTCGCCCGCGAAGACCGCATCGGCGCCATCGTGCCGGACGCACCGGCTGGCCGAATACGCGGTCGGCGCGGACGGGGCCGCCTCATCCGGCCGCGCGCCCGCCGCCGGGACGCCCGCCAGCAGGCAATGGACGAACCGCTCGGTGGCGGCCAGATCGAACGCCGGGGCCAGCGCGTCCACGTTCACCCCGGTCGCCGGCGCGGTGACGAAGCCGTGCGCGCGTTGCCCGGCGGCCAGCAACTGGCTCATATAACCGGCTTCCAGCGCGGCCAGCGGCGCGGCGGCCTGCCGGTAGAGCGGTTCGACGGCGTCCATCTCTGCCACGAGGAACAGCGCGAACGCGGCTTGCGCATAGCGCGCGGCGTCCATGCCGAACAAGACATCGGGCTGCGCGGCGCGCGTCCCCACGGGGTACAGCGCGTGCGCCTCCGGGTGGTAGTAGTAGCCGCCTTCCGGCAGCCCCGGCACGCCGCCCGCCCGCACCTGGACATACGCGCGCACCGGATTCAGGCCGCCGCCCGACGGGTAGCGGAAACGGGCGTCGCCGTCGCCGGTCCCGGCCATCAGCAGGCCCAGCCACGCGCTGAGCGCCTCGAAGGAAATCGCCGCTCCGCTGAAGCCGCAACGCGCGCCGTCGGCAAGCCATGCGTCCGGGCGGTAGGCCACCGACGGCAACGGGCGGTCCGTCGGCGCATCGGCCGGTTCCCGCGTCGCGAGCGGGCTGCCCGGCGGGGTGTCGTCCGCGCGCGCGGGCTCGGCATGCGCCGTCACGTACGCGGCAATGCCCGCGATCGTGGGCAGGTCGAGCAGCACGTGCAGCGGCACCGCGACGCCGCAGGTCTCGCGAATCTGTTCGACGATCCGCACGAGCGTCAACGAGGTCGCCCCCGCATCGAACAGATCG
>NZ_JAAGNW010000312.1:3530-3980 GCF_010645215.1 Burkholderia multivorans
GCGCTTGAGCAGCGCGGCGGCGATCGCGGCGATGCGCGCCGCGTGCGCCGATGCGCGGGTGAGCGACGTGGAGGCCGCGTCGTCGCTTGAAGCGGCGACGGAAGGCACGTCAGCCGGCGGGGTTTCGGTTGCCGCCGCAACGGACGCCTCGGCGGCCGCCGGCGTCGATGTAGAGCCCGCCTCCGGCACCGGCCACGGCAATGCACCGCGATCGAGCTTGCCGTGCGGCGTCAGCGGCAGCCGCGGCAAGCTCACGACCCGGTTCGGCACCATGTAATCGGGCAGCTGCGCCGCCACGCGCTGGCGCACCTGCTTCGCATGGAGCATCACGCCATCGGTTTCGAGGTAGGCAACCAGCTTCGGATCGCCTTCCTCCTCCCCCCGCACCATCACGGCGGCTTCGCGCACGTGCTCGATCTGCCGCAACGCGGCTTCGATTTCTCCGAGTTC
>NZ_JAAGNW010000312.1:3990-5305 GCF_010645215.1 Burkholderia multivorans
CGAAGCGCTCGGCGGTCAGCGCCGGACGTTTCAGATAGCCGCGCGCCAGACCCGCGCCCGCGATATACAGTTCGCCTTCCTGACCGGGCGGCACCCGCCGCCGCGCGTCGTCGAGCACGTAGAGCCGGAGATTGCGGATCGCCCGCCCGATCGGCGCGCGACGGTCCGGACGGAGCTCGCACGGCCAGTAGCTGACGTCGACCGCCGCTTCGGTCGGTCCGTACAGGTTGTGCAGACGGGCCGGCAACAGGGCCTTGAAACCCTGCACCAGTTCGAACGGCAGCGCTTCGCCGCTGGTGAAGACATCGCGCAGCGACGTGCAGGACGCGGCGTCCGCGTCGTTCAGGAACAGACGCAGCATCGACGGCACGAAATGGCAGACCGTGATGCGCTCCGCGCGGATCAGCTCGACCAGGTAGTGGCTGTCCTTGTGTCCGCGCGGCGCGGCGAGCACCAGCGTCGCGCCCGCCAGCAGCGGCCAGAAGAATTCCCAGACCGACACGTCGAAGGTATAGGGCGTCTTTTGCAGCACGCGGTCGCCCGCGCGCAGCCCATATTCGTCCTGCATCCACAGCAGCCGGTTGCAGATCGCGCCGTGCGTGAGCAGGCAGCCCTTCGGCTGGCCGGTCGAGCCGGAGGTGTAGATCACGTAGGCCAGATCGCGCGGCTGCGTCGTGGCAACGGGCGCCGTGTGCGGGTAGCGCGCCAGATAGCCGGACTGGCTGTCGAGCGGCAGCACCGTGCCGCTGAATCCGGCCAGCAGGCCGGCGTGCCGCTGCTGGGTCAGCACCACCGGCACGGCCGCATCGTCGAGCATGAAACGCAGGCGCGCGTCCGGATAGCCGGGATCGAGCGGCAGGTAGGCCCCGCCCGCTTTCAGGATCGCGAGCAGCGCCACCACCAGGTCGAGCGAGCGCTCCATGCACACGCCGATGATGTCGTCCGGCCCGACGCCCAGTTCGCGCAGATAGTGCGCGCACTGGTTCGCGCGGCGCTCGAGTTCGGCATAGGTCAGCGATGCGCCGTCGCAACGCAGCGCCTCGTGTTCCGGACTGCGGGCCGCCTGCAGTTCGATCAGCCGGTGCAGGCTGTCCGGGTTGCCATGGAACGGCGGGCCGTCGCCGCCGAAGACGGTATTCGAATCCGTGTTCTTGTACATGATGGTTCGTATCGGTCCGTTCATGTCAAACGACATCCTCAAGCGGGTCCAGCGCGGTCAGGTAGGCATCGCGGCGTGCGCGGATCACATCGTCGAAGCCGGCGCGCGACCAGGCGGCCGGGTCGTGCGACAGCAGCGACAGCACGCGCAGATAGC
>NZ_JAAGNW010000313.1:0-2018 GCF_010645215.1 Burkholderia multivorans
TCCGTGCGATGCTCGACGAGAACGGCAAGCCGACCAAGGAAGCCGGCCCGTCGATTCCGGTCGAGATCCAGGGTCTGTCGGAAGTGCCGGGCGCGGGCGAGGAAGTCATCGTGCTGCCGGACGAGCGCAAGGCGCGCGAAATCGCGCTGTTCCGCCAGGGCAAGTTCCGCGACGTCAAGCTCGCGAAGCAGCAGGCCGCGAAGCTCGAAAGCATGCTCGAACAGATGGGCGAGGGCGAAGTGCAGAACCTGCCCCTCATCATCAAGGCCGACGTGCAGGGCTCGCAGGAAGCGCTCGTGCAGTCGCTCGTCAAGCTGTCGACGAGCGAAGTGCGTGTGCAGATCGTCCACAGCGCGGTCGGCGGCATCAGCGAAAGCGACGTCAACCTCGCGACGGCATCGAAGGCGGTCATCATCGGCTTCAACACGCGGGCCGATGCACAGGCGCGGCGTCTGGCCGAGTCGAACGGCATCGACATCCGCTACTACAACATCATCTACGACGCCGTGGATGAGGTGAAGGCGGCGATGTCGGGCATGCTGGCGCCGGAGAAGCGCGAGACGGTCACGGGCATGGTCGAGGTGCGCCAGGTGTTCAAGGTGCCGAAGATCGGCGCAGTGGCCGGCTGTATGGTCACGGACGGCCTGGTCAAGCGCTCGTCGTCGGTGCGCGTGCTGCGCAACAACGTCGTCATCTTCACGGGCGAGCTCGATTCGCTCAAGCGCTTCAAGGACGACGTGAAGGAAGTGAAGCAGGGCTTCGAATGCGGTATGTCGATCAAGAATTTCAACGACATCGTTGAAGGCGATCAATTCGAAGTCTTCGAGGTCACGGAAGTCGCGCGTACCTTGTAATCACGGCGCGCAGGCTCATGGGCGGGGCAGGCTTGGGCCTGTCCCGCCCATTTTCATGGTGGCGGCGCTTCGAGCGCCGCCGGCCCGCTGCCCGCAGAACGGAATGTCGGATTGATCATGTCGAAGAAACGTACTTCTCCCAATCGCAACGTGCAGATCGCGGACCAGATCCAGCGCGACCTGTCTGAACTCATCATGCGCGAGGTCAAGGACCCGCGGATCGGTATCGTGACGATCCA
Source organism: Burkholderia multivorans (assembly GCF_010645215.1). Taxonomy (GTDB): domain Bacteria; phylum Pseudomonadota; class Gammaproteobacteria; order Burkholderiales; family Burkholderiaceae; genus Burkholderia; species Burkholderia multivorans_A. The sequence continues at coordinate 1,094 of NZ_JAAGNW010000313.1, forward strand.
GAGCGTCGAGCTGACGCCGGATTACGCGCATGCGAAAGTCTATTTCACGGTGCTGACCGGCGATCCCGCCGCGACCCAGGAGGCGTTGAACCACGCCGCGGGCCACCTGCACAACCTGCTGTTCAAGCGCCTGCACATCCATACCGTGCCGACGCTGCATTTCCATTACGACCAGACGACCGAGAAGGCGCATGAGATGTCGCGCCTGATCGACGAGGCGAATGCGACGCGGTCCAAGGACGACTGAACGAGCGCCGCACGACCATGACGACTGCTCCACAACGTCCGCGCGTGCCGCGCCGCCTGCTCGACGGCGTGCTGTTGCTCGACAAGCCCATCGGGCTGTCCAGCAATGACGCGCTGATCCGCGCGAAACGCCTTTATCTCGCCAAGAAGGCCGGCCATACCGGCACGCTCGATCCGCTGGCGTCCGGTTTGCTGCCGCTGTGCTTCGGCGAAGCCACCAAGTTTTCCCAGGATCTGCTCGAGGCCGACAAGACCTACGAGGCGACGATGCGCCTCGGCATCCGCACGACCACGGGCGACGCCGAAGGCGAGGCGATCGACACGCGCGAGGTGCGCTGCGACGTCGCCGCCGTCGACGCGGCGCTTGCGCGCTTCGTCGGCGAGATCGTGCAGGTGCCGCCGATGTACTCGGCGCTCAAGCGCGACGGCAAGCCGCTGTACGAATATGCGCGCGCCGGGCAGACGGTCGAGCGCGAAGGCCGCAAGGTCACGATCCACGCGCTGGAGCGGATTGCGTGCGCGCTGCCTGATGTGAGCTTCCGCGTGACCTGCAGCAAAGGCACCTATGTACGCACGCTTGCCGAGGACATCGGCGAGGTGCTCGGTTGCGGCGCGCACCTGGTCGCGCTGCGGCGCACCGGGGTCGGCGCGCTGACGCTCGAGCACGCGGTCACGCTCG
>NZ_JAAGNW010000313.1:2028-5263 GCF_010645215.1 Burkholderia multivorans
GATGCGTGGCTGCGGCCGGTCGAGCCGCTGCTGTCGACGTTTCCGAGCATGACGCTCGCGGCCGACGGTACGCGGCGCCTGTTGCAGGGGCAGCGCATCCGGCTCGAGGATCTCGGCGTGGCGCAGGCGTTCGCCGACGGTGAAACGGTGCGCGTCTACGATGAGGGCGGGCGCCTGCTCGGCGTGGGCGTGATCAACAGCGGCGTGCTGGCGCCGAAGCGGCTGCTGGCCGGCGGCGAAGCGGTGTGATGCGCCGCGGTCGGTCCTGATCCGCCGCGGGGCGCGCAAGCAAGGCGTCCACGCAAAAAAACGGCCCGTTGGTTCGATGAAACCAACGGGCCGTTCGTCATTCCGCGGTGCCGATCAGTGCGCGGCCGATGCCGCCGCGCTCGAATCGCCGCCGCCCGAACGTTCGGGCTTGGTGATCCAGATGAGGCCGACCAGCAGTACGAAGATCGCCGCCGAGATGTAGAACAGGTCGTTCACCCCCAATTGCGCGGCCTGCTGCGTCGCGAGATTGTTGATGAGGCCGTGGGCCTGCTGGTCGGTCAGGCCGAGGCTGCCCATCTGCGTGACGGCCTGGTTGAAGTTCGGGTTGTAGACGTTCGCCTGCTCGACCAGCTGCGCGTGGTGGAAGTTGTTGCGATGATCCCACGCCGTCTGGAACACCGACGTACCGATCCCGCCGAACATGATCCGCACGAAGTTCGACAGCCCCGACGCGGCCGGGATCCGGTGTCCGGGCAGGCCGGACAGCGTGATCGAGACGAGCGGGATGAAGAAGCCCGCCATCGCGATCCCCTGAACCAGCGTGGGCAGCGTCAGCGACCATTCGTCGACGCCCGTCGTGTAGCGCGAGCGCATCCAGAAACACAGTGCGAAGGTCAGGAACGACGCGGTCGCGATGTAGCGCGGGTCGGTGCGCGGCAGGATCTTGCCCGTGAGCGGCGACAGCAGGATCGCGAACAGCCCGACGGGCGCCATCACGAGGCCCGCGTCGGTCGCGGTATAGCCGATCTGGGTCTGCAGCCAGAGCGGCAGCAGCACGAGATTGCCGAAATACAGCCCGTAGCCGACCGACAGCGCGATCGTGCCGCCCGAGAAGTTGCGCGTCCGGAACAGCGACAGGTCGACGACCGGATGCTCCGCGGTCAGCTCCCATACGACGAAGAACGCGAACGCGATGACTGCGGTCAGCGCGAGCACGACGATCGTCGTCGAGGCGAACCAGTCGAGATCCTTGCCCTTGTCGAGCATGATCTGCAGCGAGCCGACCCAGACCACCAGCAGCGCGAGTCCGACGCCGTCGATCGGCGCCTTGCGGACCGTCGATTCGCGGTTGCGATAGATCATCCAGGTCACCGCCGCCGCGGCGATGCCGACCGGGATGTTGACGTAGAAGATCCACGGCCACGAATAGTTGTCGGAGATCCAGCCGCCGAGAATCGGGCCGGCAACCGGGGCGATCAGCGTGGTCATCGCCCACAGCGCAAGCGCCATCGGCGCCTTCGCACGCGGGTAGCTCGACAGCAGCAGCGCCTGCGACAGCGGGATCATCGGCCCCGCCACCGCGCCCTGCAGCACGCGCGAGGCGAGCAGGAACGGCAGCGTGGGCGCGAGACCGCACAGCCACGACGAGATCACGAACAGGATGATCGACGCGAGGAACAGGCGCACCTGGCCGATGCGGTCGGTGAGCCAGCCCGTCAACGGGACGGAGATCGCGTTCGCGACCGCGAACGAGGTGATGACCCAGGTGCCCTGGTCGGACGAGACGCCGAGGTCGCCCGAGATGGTCGGGATTGCGACGTTGGCGATCGAGGTGTCGAGCACGTTCATGAAAACGGCGAGCGACACCGCGATCGTGCCGAGCACGAGCTGTCCGCCTTGCAGCGGAGGGTAGGAAGCTTGTGGCTGTGCCATGGTGTCCTTTGGAACGTGCGCCGCTTACATCAGCTTCGACACGTTGCCCGCGACCTTGGCCGGCGCGCTTGCCGCGGCCGGCGCGCCATTGCCGGCGTTCGCGCGGATGATGCGGGCGATCTCGGCGTCGGCCTCGTCGCCGTACTTCGCGAACACATCGGTCTGGTAGATCGTGTTCTGCACGTTGCCGAGCTGGTTGCCGCTTTCATCCTTGATGGAGACGTCGACCTGCATCGACACACACCGCGTTGAGCGGCACCACCGACATCAGCGGCGTGCCCGGCGACACGCGCTGGCCGACCTGCACCGAGCGCTTCGCGACGTAGCCCGTGACCGGCGCGGGCAGCGTGTTGCGCGCATTGTTCAGGTAGGCGTCGCGCACCTTGGCGGCGGAGGCAAGGACGTTCGGATGATCGGCGATCGTCGTGTTGGCGGTCAGCGCGCGGTTCGATGCGAGCTGCTGCTGCGCGGCGTCGAGCGAAGCCTGCGCGCCCTTGACCGCGTCGCGCGCGTGCGAGATCTCTTCCTGCGACACCGCGCCCGTCTGCGCGACCGCGAGGCGGCGACGCAGGTCGTCCTGCGCGCGCGACAGGTCGGACTGGCGCAGCGCGACCTGCGCACGGTACTGGTCGTCGTTGACATACAGGCCGCGCACCTGGCGCACGGTCTGCGCGAGATTCGCCTCGGCCTGCTGCAGCGCGACCTGCGAATCCGCCGGGTCGAGCACCACGAGCGGATCGCCTGCCTTCACGGTCTGCGTGTCGTCCGCGTTCACCGCGATCACGGTGCCCGTCACCTGCGGCGTGATCTGCACGACGTTGCCGTTCACGTAGGCGTCGTCGGTCGACTCGTGGAAGCGCGCGACGAGGAAGTAGTAGAGACCGTAGGCAATCGCGGCGATCACGATCACCAGGATCAGCAGCGTCATCATCCGCTTGCGCTTGCCGTTGGACTGCGGCTGCGCGCTGGCGGCGTTTTGTTGAGGGTCGCTCATGGCGAGTTTCTCCGTCTTATCTCGAGTAGTACGTGTGTGTATGAATTGGAATCGGTTCGGGCGGCGGGCGGCTTAATCCGGCTCAGTTCGCATTCGACGCCTGCCGCGCGACCACGGGCGCCGACGCCGCATCGGGCGCGGCGAGCCGCGTGCCGGTCGCGTCGAAGCCGCCGCCGAGCGCGCGGATCAGACCGATCTGCAGATCGCGCCGGCGCATCTTCAGGTTCGTCACCGTCTGTTCGGCCGCGAGCCGGTTGCTGTCCGCGTTCAGCACCTGCAACTGCGGCGACAGCCCGCCCTTGTAGCGGATCACCGCCA
>NZ_JAAGNW010000314.1 GCF_010645215.1 Burkholderia multivorans
TCTGCCGGATCTGGCCTATACGCTGCAGGTGGGGCGCGAGGCGATGGAAGAACGGCTGGCGCTGGCGGTGAGCGGGATGGCGGAGCTGACGCGCAAGCTGTCGGCGTATCTCGCGGGCGACGCGGCGGTCGACGCGCTGTATCGCGGCCAGGTCCGGCGCGGCCAGGATGCGCTGGCGGCGCTGAAGGCGGACGAGGATCTGTCCGCGACGCTCGACGCGTGGATCGCGAAGGGCAAGCGGGCGAAGCTGCTGGAGCTGTGGGCGCAGGGGCTCGCGATCGACTGGAGCCGGCTGTATCCGGACGCGCCGCCGCGTCGCATGAGCGGCCTGCCGGCCTATCCGTTCGCGCGCGAGCGCCACTGGGTGTCGGCGCCGGAAGAAGCAGCGCGCGCGGCGAGCCCGCGCGGCCATCTGCATCCGCTGCTGCATGAAAACACCTCCGACCTGAGCCGCCAGCGCTTCACCACGCGCTTCTCCGGCGACGAATTCTTCCTGGCCCAGCATGAAGTGCAGGGTCGCCGGGTGCTGCCCGGCGTCGCTTATCTGGAGATGGCGCGCGAAGCGCTGGCGCGTGCGGCGGGGCTGGACGCGGACGAGGGCGTGCGTTTGACGCACGTGGTCTGGGCGCGTCCGGTGACGGTCGATGCGACGCCGCTCGACGTGCAGGTCGGGCTCGACGTCGACGAGGACGGACGCGTGACCTACTCGGTCTACAGCGGCGACGACGTGCTGCACGGCCAGGGCGAGGCCGAGGCGCTGACGGCGGCGTCCGAACGGCTGGACCTGGCCGCGCTGCGCGCGCAGTGCGACCGCGCGAGCGTCGACGGCGACGCGTGCTATGCGCGCTTCGCGGCGCTCGGTCTCGCCTACGGCCCGGCCTTCCGGGCCAGCGAACGGATTCATGCGGGCGACGGTCAGGCGCTGGCGCGGTTGCGCCTGCCGCCGGAGGCGGGCGCGACGATGGCGGGCCTGGTGCTGCATCCCGGCATGCTGGACGCTGCCTTGCAGGCGACCGCCGGGCTCGCGGAGCCCGGTCGCGACGACCGGCTGGCGTTGCCGTTCGCGATCGCGGCGGTCGACATCGTCGGACGCTGCGCGCCGTCGCTGTGGGCGTGGGTCGTCCCGCATGCGGGCGGCCATGCGCCGGCGCGCGTGCGCAAGTACGACATCACGCTGTGCGACGACGACGGCGTGGTGTGCGTGCGCATCAGCGGGTTCGCGAGTCAGGCGGTGGAGACCGCGACGGATCACCTCAGCGTGCTCGCGCCGGTATGGGACGTCGTGAAGCCGGACTGCGCGCCGGGCCCGGTGCGCGGCCGCGTGCTGATCGTGGGCGGCACGCCCGCGCAACAGGCGGTGCTCAGCGGGCAGTGCGACGGCGCGCTGGTGATCGGCCGCGCGCCTCTGGACGCCGTCGCCGATTTCTCGGCCACGCTCGCGACGCTCGGCGACATCGATCACGTGGTCTGGATCGCGCCCGCCGAGGCGCGGCTCGACGTGACCGACGCGCGTCTGATCGACGCGCAGCAGGCGGGCGTGCTGGCCTGCTTCCGGCTCGTCAAGGCGCTGCTGGGCGCGGGATACGGCGGCCGGCCGCTCGAATGGACGCTGCTGACGACCGCGACCTGCGCGGTGCGCCGCCACGAACCGGTGCGCGCGGCGCATGCGAGCGTGCGGGGGCTGGCGGGTTCGCTCGCGAAGGAATATCCGAACTGGCGGGTGCGGCTCGTCGATCTGCCGGAGGACGACGCGCGGCCGCTCGACGACGTGCTGCGCGTGCCGGCGGATGCGCAGGGCGACGGTTGGGCGTGGCGCGCGGGCCAGTGGCACCGGCAGCGGCTGCTGCCCGCGCGGGTCGCGCCCGAAGGCGCGGCCCCATACCGGCAGGGCGGCGTGTACGTGGTGATCGGCGGCGCGGGCGGGCTCGGCGAAACCTTCAGCGAGCATCTGATTCGCGGACATGCCGCGCAGGTGGTCTGGATCGGGCGGCGCGCGTGCGACGCGGCGATCCAGGCGCGCGCCGACCGGCTCGCGCGTCTCGGCCCCGCACCGCTGTATCTCGCCGCCGACGCGGCCGATGCGCGGCAGCTGGGCGACGCGGCGCAGATCGTGCGCGAACGGTTCGGCGCGATTCACGGCGTCGTGCATTCGGCGCTGGTGCTGCGCGATCAGAGCCTCGCGAACATGGACGAGGCGCGCTTTGCCGCGAGCCTGTCCGCGAAGGTGGATGTCAGCGTGCGGATGGCGCAGGCGTTCGAGCGCGACACGCTTGATTTCGTGCTGTTCTTCTCGTCGCTGCAGAGCTTCCTGAAAGCGGCGGGCCAGAGCAATTACGCGGCGGGCTGCACCTTCAAGGATGCGTTCGCGCATGAGCTGGGCCGCGCGTGGCGCTGCCGCGTGCGGGTGATGAACTGGGGCTGGTGGGGCAGCGTCGGCGTAGTGGCGTCGGAGCCTTATCGCGAACGGATGGCGCAGCAGGGCATCGCGTCGATCGAGACCAGCGAGGCGATGGCCGCGCTGGACACGCTGCTCGGCGGTCCGGCGGCACAGCTCGCGCTGCTGAAGACGGCGCGGCGCGCGGCGGGCGGCGAGGACACGCTCGACGTGTTCACGCCGGCCTATCCGTCGCTGCTGGGTGCGCTCGACCGCGCGGCGGGCCGCACGCCCGAGCCGGCGGGCGCGGCCGAGGGGCGGCGCGCCGATGCGGCGTTCCAGCTGCTGCTGGGCCGGGTGCTGTGCGCGCAATTGCAGGCCCTCGGCCTGACGCCGGACTGGCAGGGCGAGGCGGCCGCGCTGGCGGCGGCGCTGGGCGTGCATGCGCGCTACGGGCGTTGGTTCGAGCAGTCGTTGCGCGTGCTCGCCGCGCAGGGTTATCTCGCGTACGACGATGCGGTGGTGTCCACGCGCGGCCTGCCGCTCATCGATCCGGATGCGGCGTGGCGGGAATGGGACGCGCACCGGCCGGGCTGGCACGCGCAACCCGCGTTCCGCGCGCAGGCGGAACTGGTCGAGACCACGCTGCGCGCGCTGCCGGAGATCCTGCGCGGGCGCGTGCCCGCGACCGACGTGATGTTCCCGGAAGCGTCGCTGCGTCTGGTGGAGAACGTCTACCGCCACAACCCGGTATCGGATTACTACAACGCGGTGCTGGCCGATGCGGTCGAGGCCTTCGTCGCGGCGCGGCTCGCGCAGGACGACGGCGCGCGGATCCGGATTCTCGAGATCGGCGCGGGAACGGGCGGCACGAGCGCGGGGTTGTTCGAGCGTCTGCGTCCGTATGCGGCGCGGATCGACGAGTACTGCTACAGCGACGTATCGAAGGCGTTCCTGTTCCATGCCGAGCAGCATTACCGGGAGGCTGCGCCGTATCTGCGCGGCGCGCTGTTCGACTGCGGCCGGCCGCTGGCCGGGCAGGGGCTGGAAGCGGGCCGCTACGATCTCGTGATCGCGACGAACGTGCTGCACGCGACCGGCAATATCCGGCACAGCGTGCGCAATGCGAAAGCCGCGTTGCGGCCGCACGGCCTGCTGCTGCTGAACGAAATGAATCGCGCTCACCCGTTCATGCACCTGACCTTCGGCCTGCTCGACGGCTGGTGGCTGTACGAGGACCCCGAATTGCGGATCACGGGCTCGCCCGCGCTGTCGGCGGAGCAGTGGCGCGGCGTGCTGGAGGACGAAGGCTTCGTGACCGCGCCGCATGCGCTGCGCGAGCAGCGGGACCTGGGCCAGCAGATCGTCGTGGGCGAGAGCGACGGCGTGGCGCGGCAGGCGGAGGCGGCCGGCGTCGTATCGAGCGAACCCGTTCACCCGGATGAACCGGCGCGCGCGCCCGCGCCCGCCGCGCCGCGCGAACGGCCGGCCGAGGCGCACGCCGCGGCGCGCATCAGCGTCCCGGCGCCGGCGCGCGCGCGGGACCGGCTGCGCGACAAGACCGCCACCTATCTGAAGGGCCTGCTCGCGAAGACGCTGCAATTGCCGGCGCACGCGATCGCGGGCAACGAGCCGCTGGAGAAGTACGGAATCGATTCGATCCTGGCGGTGGACATGACCACGGCATTGCAGCGGACCTTCGGCACGGTCAGCAGCACGCTGCTGTTCGAATACCGGACGCTCGACGAACTGGTCGCCCATTTCCTGTCGACCTATCCGGACGCGCTGGCGCAGCTGCTGGATGCCGGACCGGATGCCGAGGGCGAGGCGTCTTCCGCGTCCGCCGCGCGGGAGGCGCAACTCCGCCCGGCGCCGGTTGGCGCGGCGCGCCAGCCGGGCCGCCGCACGCGGCTGCGGCCGGCGTCGCGGCCGGCGGCCGATGCCGCCGCGCCGTCGCGCGCTGCGACCGTGGACGTGGCGATCGTCGGCCTGTCGGGCCGCTACGCACAGGCGCGCAACGTGGAGGCGTTCTGGGCGAATCTCCGGCAAGGGAAACACTGCATCACCGAAGTGCCCGGCGCGCGCTGGGATGCGCAGGCGTACTTCGATCCGGAGCGCGGCAAGGCGGGCAAGAGCTACAGCAAGTGGGGCGGCTTCATCGACGGCGTCGACGGCTTCGATCCGCTGTTCTTCGGCATCGCGCCGCGCGAGGACGCCGGGCATACGCCCGCCAGCCTGAACGCGCGCGGCAAGGTCGGGGTGTTCGCCGGGGTGATGAACAGCTACTACGGCGTCGGCACGCGCTACTGGTCGATCGCGAACCGGGTGTCGTATCTGTTCAACTTCCAGGGGCCGAGCCTCGCGGTCGACACCGCGTGCTCGTCGTCGCTCACGGCTCTGCATCTCGCGCTCGAGAGCCTGCGCAGCGGCGCGTGCGACACCGCGATCGTCGGCGGCGTGAACCTGATCCTCGATCCGGCGCAGTACGTGCTGCTGTCGACGATGAACATGCTGTCGGCCGGCGATCGCTGCCGCTCGTTCGGCGCGGACGCGGACGGGTTCGTCGACGGCGAGGGCGTCGGCGCGGTGGTGCTGAAGCCGCTCGATCGGGCGATCGAGGACGGCGATCACATCTACGGCGTGGTCAAGGCGTCGGCGATCAACCACGGCGGCCGGACCAACGGTTACACGGTGCCGAATCCGCAGGCGCAGGCGGACGTGATCGCGCGGGCGTTGCGTGACGGCGGCGTCGATCCGCGCACGCTCAGTTATCTGGAAGCGCACGGCACGGGAACGTCGCTGGGCGATCCGATCGAGATGGCGGGGCTGTCGAAGGCGTTCGGCGAATTCACGCAGGACCGCCAGTTCTGCGCGATCGGTTCGGTGA
>NZ_JAAGNW010000315.1 GCF_010645215.1 Burkholderia multivorans
ATCGAGCAGATACTGGTCGAAATGGTCGACCCATGCGCGCCGGCCCGGCGAACGGCCGTGGCCGCGCAGGTCCGTCGACACCAGCTCGATCCCCGCCGCGTTCAGTCGCTCCGCGAGCGCCTGATAGCGGCCGGCATGCTCGGCCAGACCATGCACGAGCGCGATCGTCGCGCGCGGCCGGGCAGGCGCTGCGACCGGCCAGCGCGACGACGTCAGTTCCAGGCCGTCCGCGGTGCGCAGCCGGTCGTGGATCGGTCCCCGCGGCGTGGCGGCGGGCGCGGCGTCCCGGGCGGACAGCGTGTCGTTCATGGCGGGCGTCTCCGGTTCGGTTCGGATCGGGTCGTGGTCGTGTCGCACGATCATAGTCGCGGCAGCGCGCGGCGACTATGCGGTGTCCTCTAATTTCGCCTGGTTATGAAACGCTCCGAATCGATTATTAAGATTCATGAGGGGATTGCGGTAAAATCCGCGGCTATTCCAAGATACGGCGGTCGGCAGGCGAAGCAGGGAAGCTTGGTTTGGTTCGCCACCGTCGTTTTGTTTCGCTCATGATCGAAATCCGCAATCTTTCACAGCGATTCGCCGGCCCGCAGGGCTGGATCGAAGCGCTGCACAACGTCAACCTGACGATTCCGCAAGGCGAGGTGTTCGGCATCATCGGCCGCAGCGGCGCGGGCAAGAGCACGCTCGTGCGCACCATCAATCTGCTGACCCGGCCGTCGGAAGGCAACGTGGTGGTCGACGGCCGCGACCTGACGCAGCTGTCCGCGAGCGCGCTGCGCGCCGCGCGCCGCGACATCGGCATGATCTTCCAGCACTTCAACCTGCTGTCGTCGCGCACCGTGTTCGACAACGTCGCGCTGCCGCTCGAGCTGGCCGGCGTGAAGCGCGCCGAGATCGAGGCGACGGTGCTGCCGCTGCTCGAACTCGTCGGACTGTCCGCGCAGAAGGACCGCTATCCGGCCCAGATCAGCGGCGGCCAGAAGCAGCGCGTCGGCATCGCGCGCGCGCTCGCGAGCAAGCCGAAAGTGCTGCTGTCGGACGAGGCGACCTCGGCGCTCGATCCGGAAACCACGCGCGCGATCCTCGAACTGCTCAAGCGGATCAATCGCGAGCTGGGGCTGACGATCGTCCTCATCACGCACCAGATGGAAGTGATCAAGCAGGTCTGCGATCGCGTCGCGGTGCTCGATGCCGGCCGCGTGGTCGAGACGGGCCGCGTGATCGACGTATTCCTGCAGCCGCACCACGAAGTGACGCGCGCGCTGATCGGCGACGTGATCGCGCAGGAACTGCCGCCGGCGCTCAAGGCGCGCGTCGCCGAGCGCCTGAAGACGGGCTCGGGCCATCTGCTGCGCCTGGCGTTCACCGGCTCGGGCGTCGACCAGCCGATCCTGTCGGAGACGATCCGCCGCTACGAGCTGGACTTCAACATCCTGCACGGCCAGATCGACGAGATCCAGGGGCAGGCGTTCGGGTCGCTCGCGGTGCTCGCGGGCGGCGAGCCGGGCAAGGTGGGGCAGGCGCTCGCGTATCTGCGCGAGCAGGGTGTGGTGGTCGAGGAGCTTTCGTATGTTGAGTGAAATGTTCGATATGTTCGTGCAGTCGTTCTGGGAGACGCTGATCATGGTCGGCATTTCCGGGGCGGTGGGCGCGCTCGTCGGCCTGCCGCTCGGCGTGCTGCTGTACCTGACCGATCGCCAGGGCGTGCTGCAGAACCTCGCGCTGAACCGCGTGCTGGGCGGCCTCGTCAATGCGGTGCGCTCGACGCCGTTCATCATCCTGCTGGTCGCGGTGATTCCGTTTACGCGGCTCGTCACCGGCTCGTCGATCGGCACGGCCGCGGCGGTCGTGCCGCTGACGCTCGCGGCGGCGCCGTTCGTCGCGCGTCTCGTCGAGACCGCGCTGCGCGAGGTCGATCGCGGCCTGATCGAGGCCGCGCAGTCGATGGGCGCGACCACCGGCCAGATCGTCTTCAAGGTGCTGCTGCCGGAATCGCTGCCCGGCATCGTCGCGGGGCTGACCATCACGTTCGTGTCGCTCGTCGGCTATTCGGCGATGGCGGGCGCGATCGGCGGCGGCGGTCTCGGCGACCTGGGCATCCGTTACGGCTATCAGCGCTATCTGCCCGAAGTGATGTGGACGGTCGTCGCGATCCTGATCGTGTTCGTGCAGATCGTGCAGTCGTTCGGCGACTGGCTGGTGCGACGCCTGAGCCACCGCTGAGCCCTTCATCAGAAACCAGGAACCGGACATGCAACGACGCTTCATCTTGAAATTGGCGGCTGCGCTCGGCGTCGTCGCGTGTTTCGCCGGCGCGGTCGACGCGCAGACCATCCGGGTCGGCGTGACGGGCGGCCCGCATGCGCAGGTGATGGAAGTGGTCAAGCAGGTGGCGGCGAAGCGCGGGCTCGACATCAAGATCGTCGAGTTCTCCGATTACGTGCAGCCGAACGCCGCGCTTGCCGCGGGCGACCTCGACGCGAACAGCTACCAGCACGCGCCGTATCTCGATGCGCAGGTGAAGGATCGCGGCTATCCGCTCGTCAAGGTCGCGGAGACCGTCACGTTTCCGATGGGCCTCTATTCGAAGCGCGTGAAATCGCTGGCCGAGCTGCCGCCGGGCGCGCGCATCGCGATCCCGAACGATCCGACCAACGGCGGCCGCGCCCTGTTGCTGCTGCAGAAGCAGGGCGTGCTGAAGCTGCGTGCGGAGGTCGGCCTGAAGGCGACCCGCTTCGACATCGTCGACAATCCGCGCAAGCTCAAGATCATCGAACTGGAGGCGGCGCAGATCCCGCGCGCGCTCGGCGATGTCGACGCCGCCGCGATCAATACCAACTATGCGATGGAAGCCGGCCTGAAGCCGAAACAGGACGCGATCGCGATCGAGGGCCCGAACGGCCCGTACGCGAACATCATCGCGATCCGCGCGGCGGACCGGGGCAAGCCCTGGGTCGAGAAACTGGTGGCGGCCTACCATTCGCCGGAGGTGAAGCAATATATCGAGAGCCGCTTCGGCGGCGCGGTGATCGCGGCCTGGTAAGGGCCGCGCGCGCGGGCGATTAGAGGCGAGGGTCGAGAGCCCGGGCTTTGCGTCCGGGTTTTTTCTCTTTTAAAATAGAACGATCGTTCGCTATTGACGGCGCGCCGCTGAGGAGCGCTATCCTCGAAAACTGCAGACGGGCGGACACGTGGCGCCGCTCAGGCGGGCCTCGCTATAGAATGGCCGCTGGTCGTATTCGTAACTTTGGAGCGTGTGCATGAAAATCCTGGTGCCAGTGAAGAGAGTGGTCGATTACAACGTGAAGGTCCGGGTGAAGTCGGACGGCACGGGCGTCGACATTGCGAACGTGAAGATGTCGATGAATCCGTTCGACGAGATCGCGGTTGAAGAAGCCGTGCGCCTGAAGGAAGCGGGCGTGGCGACGGAAGTGATCGCCGTGTCGGTGGGCGTGTCGCAGGCGCAGGAGACGCTGCGCACGGCGCTGGCGATCGGCGCGGACCGCGCGATCCTGGTGGAGTCGGCCGACGAAGTGCAGCCGCTCGGCGTGGCGAAGATCCTGAAGGCGCTGGTCGACAAGGAACAGCCGCAACTGGTGATCCTCGGCAAGCAGGCGATCGACGACGATTCGAACCAGACGGGCCAGATGCTGGCGGCGCTGGCGAACCTGCCGCAGGCGACCTTCGCCTCGAAGGTGACGGTGGCCGACGGCCGTGCGACGGTCGCGCGCGAAGTGGACGGCGGCGCGGAAACGCTGTCGCTGACGCTGCCGGCGGTGGTGACGACGGACCTGCGCCTGAACGAGCCGCGCTACGTGACGCTGCCGAACATCATGAAGGCGAAGAAGAAGCCGCTGGAAACGGTGAAGCCGGCGGACCTGGGCGTGGATGTCGCGCCGCGCCTGAAGACGCTGAAAGTGGTGGAGCCGCCGAAGCGCGCGGCCGGCGTGAAGGTGGCGGACGTGAAGACGCTGGTCGAGAAGCTGAAGACCGAAGCCAAGGTGTTGTAAGGGGAGCGGACACAAATGACGATTCTGGTAATTGCGGAACACGACAACGCGTCGATCAAGGCGGCCACGCTGAACACGGTGGCGGCGGCGGCGAAGATCGGCGGCGACATTCACGTGCTGGTGGCGGGCCACGACGCGCAGGGCGCGGCGGACGCGGCAGCGAAGATCGCGGGCGTGAGCAAGGTGCTGCTGGCCGACGCGCCGCAGCTGGCCGCGGGCCTCGCGGAGAACGTCGAGGCGACGGTGCTGAACGTAGCGAAGGACTACTCGCACATCCTCGCGCCGGCGACGGCCTACGGCAAGAACATTGCGCCGCGGATCGCGGCGAAGCTCGATGTCGCGCAGATCTCGGACATCACGGCGGTGGATTCGGCGGACACGTTCGAGCGGCCGATCTACGCAGGCAATGCGATCGCGACGGTGCAGTCGAGCGACCCGATCAAGGTGATCACGGTACGCGCGACGGGCTTCGACCCGGTGGCGGCGGAAGGCGGCAGCGCGTCGGTGGAGAAGATCGAGGCGGCGGCCGATGCGGGCCTCGCGCAGTTCGTGAGCCGCGAAGTGACGAAGCTGGACCGTCCGGAGCTGACGAGCGCGAGCATCATCGTGTCGGGTGGCCGCGGTCTGGGCAGCGGCGAGAACTACACGAAGGTGCTGGAGCCGCTGGCGGACAAGCTGTCGGCCGCGCTGGGCGCATCGCGCGCAGCGGTGGACGCAGGCTATGTGCCGAACGATTACCAGGTGGGCCAGACGGGCAAGATCGTCGCGCCGCAGCTGTACATCGCGGTCGGCATCTCGGGGGCGATCCAGCATCTGGCCGGCATGAAGGATTCGAAGGTGATCGTGGCGATCAACAAGGATCCCGAAGCGCCGATCTTCAGCGTGGCCGACTACGGCCTCGTGGGCGATCTGTTCACGCTGGTGCCGGAGTTGGTCGGCGAGCTGGGCTGAGCCCGGGCGCGGCGCGCCGCGCACTCACGCCGTTCAGGCATCGAACCGAAGGGGCGCGGCAAGCGCCCCTTTTTCATTGACAAGCACAGGCGACAGGAGATGAGCACCATGAGCTATCACGCCCCCGTCAAGGACATGCTGTTCGTGATGAAGGAATTGGCCGGCATCGACGCCGTGGCGCGGCTGCCGGGCTTCGAGGACGCCGGATTCGAGACGGCGCAGGCGGTGCTGGAGGAGTCGGCGAAG
>NZ_JAAGNW010000316.1:0-2494 GCF_010645215.1 Burkholderia multivorans
GAGCCTGTCCGCGATGCAGTCGGCGGTCGAGGCGGGTCTCGGCATGGCGATCCTGCTCGAGCGCAACATCCGGCGCGACACGATGCGTATCCTCGATCCCGCAGCGAGCGGCCTGCCGCCGCCGCCCAGTGCGGATTTCGGACTGTTCTGCCTGGCCGACCTCGCCGATGCCCCGCCCGCCGTGCGCGCACTGCAGGAATTCCTGCTTCACGAGTTGCGTCCGACGGTTCCAGCCGCACCGGGCGACGCTGTTGTGCCGATGTGACGCTCATCACGTCGCGCAGTGCCCGGACAACGGGTAAAGTGTCGCAACCGGCGGCGCGGGGCGCGCATCATCTCGCGTCGGAACTCCCGGCATCACAGCCTTGACGGAGGTGCGAGACATGGAAGTCGGGTTTATCGGTCTGGGTGTCATGGGGTGCCCGATGGCGCTCAATCTGGCCTATTCGGGCACGCCGCTCGTGGTCTGGAATCGGTCCGCCGACAAGAGCGCGCTGTTGCGCGACGGCGGCGCGCAGGTCGCAGCGAATCCCACCGAGGTCTTCGAGCGCACGCATCTCGTGATCCTGATGTTGGCCAACGACGCGGCGCTCGACGCCGTGCTCGAGCGCGGCACGCCCGCTTTCGCGAAACACGTCGCCGGCCACGTGATCGTCCAGATGGGGACGACTTCCGCTGAATACTCGCGCGCCCTCGGCGCAGACATCCGCGCCGCGGGCGGCAGCTACGTCGAGGCGCCGGTGTCCGGTTCGTTCAAGCATGCCGAGTCAGGGCAGCTGGTCGCGATGCTGGCGGGCGAGCCGGAGGTGGTCGAGGCCTTGCGGCTGCTCCTGAAGCCGATGTGTCACGAGACGATCGTGTGCGGGCCGGTGCCGTCCGCGTTGCTGATGAAGCTTGCGGTCAACCTGTTCCTGATCACGATGGTGACGGGGCTCGTGGAGGCCACGCATTTCGCGGAACGCAACGGCCTCGACATGGAGCAGTTCCGCGCGGCGCTCGATGCGGGGCCGATGGCGAGCGCGGTCTCGCGCGACAAGACGGAAAAGCTGGTCGCGCATGATTACAGCGCGCAGGTGTCGATCGCCCACGCACTCAATAACAACCAGCTCGTCACGGCCGCCGCGCGCGCGTCGGGTGTGGCGTCGCCGCTGCTCGACGTGTGCCAGGCGCTGTATGGCGAAGCCGTGACGCTGGGGCACGCCGACGCCGACGTGATCGCGGTGGCGCACGCGATCGCCGCGCGCAGCGATGCCGCGCACACCGGCGCAGGAGCGGCGAAATGAGCGCGGCGCCGGGCGGGGCCCGCGCGGAAAAGCCGCAATGGCGCGAGCGCTTCGCGTTCTACGACGCGCACGGCGCGCCGTCGTCGCCCACCTATCGCGCGGCTTTCAAGGCGCTGCCGTTCGGCAAGCGCCTGGGTCTCGGGCTGAATGGCTTCGCGCTGTTGCTCGGGCCGGTTTATTACTTCGCGCTCGGGATGTGGCGCAAGGGCCTCTCGCTGCTGTTGCTGGTGATGGCGATCGGCGCGCTCGAAACCGTGTTCGAGATGGTCACCGGCATCGAGATTCCGACCGGCGTCGACGTCGGCATCAACGTCGGCTGCACGCTGCTGTTCGGCATCTGTGCGAATTACGCGTATTACCTGAAGGTGCGCGGGCGCGACGGCTGGAATCCGTTCGAGGGCATGCGCCTGATCTAGCGCCGGCGGGGCGTCCCGGGGTCGAATGTAACCAATGGTTAGCGCGCGGCGCCGGTTGCGATGTGACGCATCAGTTCTTACAAAGTGGAAATATGCGTTGGGGCGGCTTGCCGTTATAGTCGAATCACCAACGCATCCACCAGAAAGGGGAGTCCATGAAGACCTTGCGTGTTGCCTCGCTCGCGACCGGTATTGCTGCCTTGCTCGTTTCCGGCGCCGCCATGGCGGGCGTCAGTGTCGGGATCAACCTCGGCGTGCCGGCGCCCGTCTATGTTGCGCCCGCGCCGGTTTATGCACCGCCGCCGCCGCCCGTCATCTATCAACCTGCGCCCGTCTATGCGCCTGCGCCTGTCATCGTGATCGGCTGGCATGGCGATCGTTACTGGGACGGCCGCCGCTACTGGGCGCGCGACGACTGGTATCGCCATCATCCGCCGGGTCGCGGCTACGGCCGTGGTCCGGGCTGGGATCATGGAAATCATGGGAATCACAACGGCTGGCGTCACTGAGCGCGCACGCGCGCCGGCGTGAGGCCGGCGCGGCGTGGCTCGTGCAGGGCAGGGAGGCTGCATCGTCGTGACGAAGCGGCGTCCGCGTAGCGGGCGTTCGTCGCTAGGCGATCAGGAACCGGGTTTCGCAGCATGCGGGCCCGGTTTTTTTATGCTCGTGCGGCCCGCCTCATGGTCTCGGCGCGGCATGTGCCGATCGTCCTGCGTCGCGCATCGCCCCCGCACCATGAAAAACACCCCGGCGGCGGGCTTGGGCGCCCGCGGCCGGGGTGTTGTCGTGCATCAA
>NZ_JAAGNW010000316.1:2504-4001 GCF_010645215.1 Burkholderia multivorans
CGGCTTCGAATCGATGCGATCGGCGACGAAGTAGCCGTGGCGCTCGAACTGGTAGTGCGCTTCCGCTTCGGCTTCGCGCGCACCCGGTTCGAGATAGGCGCGCACGATCTTCTTCGAATCCGGGTTCAGCGCTTCCAGGAAATCGCGGCCGCCCGCGTCCGGATGCGCTTCCTTGAACAGGCGGTCGTAGATGCGCACTTCGCCTTCGTACGCATGCGGGGCGCTGACCCAGTGGATGTTGCCCTTGACCTTGTAGTTGTTCGCGCCGTCGGTGCCGGACTTGCTGTCCGGGAAGTACTGGCAGTGCACGGCCGTGACGTTGCCGTCGGCATCCTTGTCGAAGCCCGTGCATTCGACCACGTAGCCGTAGCGCAGCCGCACCTTGTTGCCGGGGAACAGGCGGAAATAGCCCTTCGGCGGCGTTTCGACGAAATCCTCGCGCTCGATCCACAGCTCGCGCGACAGCGGGAAGGTCCGCAGGCCGCGTTCCGGATGGTGCGGGTGCACGGGCGCCGTGCAGTCTTCCGACTGGCCTTCCGGATAGTTGTCGATGATCAGCTTGAGCGGATCGAGCACGGCGACCGAGCGCGGCGCCTTCGCGTCGAGGTCGTCGCGCAGCGCGCCCTCGAACACGCTCATGTCGATCCACGAATCGACCTTGGTCACGCCGATCCGCTCGCAGAACAGCTGGATGCTCTCGGGCGTGAAGCCGCGGCGGCGCACGCCGACGATGGTCGGCATGCGCGGGTCGTCCCAGCCGTCGACGTGATTCTCGGTGACGAGCTGCAGCAGCTTGCGCTTGCTCGTGATCGCGTAGGTCAGGTTCAGTCGCGAGAATTCGATCTGTTGCGGCAGCGGGCGGCTGAAGACGCCGGCGTCGGCCAGTTCGTTCAGCACCCAGTCGTACAGCGGGCGATCGCCGGTGCGGTAGTGATGCGCGAAGCGGATCCGGTAGATCACCGGGTCGCGCATGTTCATGTTCGGCGACGCCATGTCGATCTTCGCGCGCAGCACGTGCTCGCCTTCCTGGAACTCGCCGGCCTTCATGCGGCGGAACAGGTCGAGGTTCTCCTCGGGCGTGCGGTCGCGGAACGGCGAGGGCTTGCCCGGCTCGGTCAGGTTGCCGCGGTTCGCGCGCATCTCGTCGGCGCTCTGGCTGTCGACGTAGGCCTTGCCGCGCTCGATCAGCAGCTCGGCGAACGCGTACAGCTTGTCGTAGTAGTCGCTCGCGAAGTACTGGTGATCGGCGTCGCCGTGCTGCCAGTCGAAGCCGAGCCAGCGGACCGCGTCGACGATCGAGTTCACGTATTCGAAGCTTTCCTTTTCCGGATTCGTGTCGTCGAAGCGCAGGTGGCAGATGCCGCCGTAGCTGCGCGCGACGCCGAAGTTCAGGCAGATGCTCTTCGCGTGGCCGATGTGCAGGTAGCCGTTCGGCTCCGGCGGGAAGCGGGTCTCGACCCGGCCGCCCCATTTGCCGGTACGGTTGTCGTCGTCGAT
>NZ_JAAGNW010000316.1:4071-5202 GCF_010645215.1 Burkholderia multivorans
GCCGCAATTCGTCAATTCTACCTGACGGACGAGACTTCTGAGGAGCCCGCGCGCCTTGTCCGGCGGGGCGCGACGCGCGGGCGGCCCGCCGCGGCCGCGGCTGTAACAGCTGGTAAATCGTTTTGCCCGCATGCGCGGGCTTTTTTAAGATGCGCTCGACCGATCCCTCTCCGGTCGCGCTGTGCCAGGCGCGACGGGCTTTTCAAGGTAGTTTGCGCATGTTCAAGACCACTCGTTTCCTCGTTCGCGTCACCGTCATCGCGGTCGTGCTGTCCAGCCTCGGCGCATGCGCGATGACGCGCACCCAGCGCAATGCCGGGATCGGCGCCGCGGCGGGCGGCGCGCTCGGTTATCTCGTGACGGGCGGCCCGCTCGGCACGGTCGCGGGCGCGGCGGCGGGCGGGCTGGTCGGCGCGGGCGTGCGCTGAGCGCGCGACGCGACGCTCGAACAACGCCGGAGCGCCCGTGGCGGCGCGCCGGGCTGCGGTGGCCTAGCCCGGCTCAACCCCGCTCCCGCGCGCGCTTTCAGATCGCCCGCGCCTCCCGCAACGCCGCGATCGCGGCGTCGTCATAGCCGAGCACCTCGCGCAGCACCGCGTCGGTATGCTCGCCGAGCAGCGGCGGCGCGCTTTTCGCCTCGGGCGGCGTGCCGCTCATCCGGATCGGATTGCGCACGAGCCTGACGTTCGCGCCGCTCGGATGCGGCAATTCGATCTCCAGCCCGCGCGCGACCACCTGCTCGTTCTCGAACACCTCGTCGAGCGAGTTGATCGGCCCGCACGGTACGCCGGCCGCCTCGAGCGCGTCGATCCATTCGCGCCGGCTCAGGGTCTGCGTCATCGCTTCGAGGATCGGCACCAGCGTGTCGCGATGCCGGACCCGTTCCGGATTGGTCGCGAAGCGCACGTCGTCGGCGAGTTCGGGGCGTCCGCCCGTCTCGACGAACTTGCGGAACTGGCCGTCGTTGCCGACCGCGACGATGATCCAGCCGTCGCGGGTCTGGAAGGTCTGGTAGGGGACGATGTTCGGGTGCGCGTTGCCCCAGCGGGTCGGCGCCTGGCCGCTCGCGAGATAGTTGGTGTTCATGTTCGCGAGCAGGGCCACCTGCACGTCGAGGAGCGCCATGTCGAT
>NZ_JAAGNW010000317.1:0-2045 GCF_010645215.1 Burkholderia multivorans
CGATGGACGAGATCCGGATCGCCTATATACGGCACTTGCGTGAAATGGCCGCCGGTCGGTCGAGCGGGACCGGGATCGATCTCGTCGCGGAGCGCGCGATGACCGAACGGGTCGATCGCGAAATCAAATTGCTGACGCTGGCCGAGAAAAAAGGCCAACTCGTCAACGCCGCGCAGCTCGAAGCAGAGTATGGCCGGCTGGTTGATGCCTTCCGGTCGGAATTGCTCGGGCTTCCTGAGCGGATGGCGCAGAAGATCCGGGCCATCTACGGCGCGGATGTCGAGCGCGGGCGTGGTGCCGGCACTGCCCCCGGAGGCACGGCAACCGGCGACGCCCTTGATCTGCTCGCCGACATGCTCAGCCGGGTTGACGGCGCTTCGGGAGAACTGGCGGCATACGCTGACGCTGCCCGAATCGCGGGGCACCAATGCGAACGCAGCTACGACGCGCTGATCGGGGATCAGCGAAACGCATTGCGATAGATGCTGCGATGCCGGCGGGTGGTACGTAGAGCCATCCGCCTGCTCAAAGTCAAGTGCGATGCGCCCGCATTCGGGAAACGGCTATATTTGCGACCCAGACAAGAATGCCCACCGCGACAACTGATACGAGCAGAATTGCCAGCAGCGCTAGCACTTCCATATCGTCCGGGTTCGCCAGCTCGTTGTGCCCGGAAACGCGAAGCACTGCACGTATGCCATTGTCGAGCACACTGGGCATTTCAATTGGCAGGTGCATGACGATGTTTGCGAGCAGCCAGCCACCCGCAATCGTTGCGATAGCATTTGCAGCGATGATTCCGAGCCTCTTCATTTCACTTCTACCGTTCCGTAGGCTTTCAACGATGAGCCGGGAACGGGCAGGTCTGCGCCATTCTTCCGCAGGAACGCGGCGAAACGCTCAAATGTCGTTGGGTTGGTCACTGTGATGCATCCTTCGCTCAAGCCAAGCGGGCCGATCGGGTGCAAGCGGAATTGTCCGCGTTTGACGTTCCCGACATAGGTCGAATCGCCCGTGTCCTTGTTCCACAACATGAACCACTGAGTGTGGTCCGTGGTGCCGACACCAATTTCCCCCCACGCATCACGAAGCCATCCAAGATGGCCACCCGATTGCCGATCGACAATGTAATACGTGCCTTTAGGAATCGGTCCGATGGTCTCGATACCTGTCGCCTCGGGGTTATCGCGGCCTTTGTCACGCCCGGAAAATGCTGGAAGCATCCCCACCCCTGGGCAGTTCAGGAACGACGTGCTTTTACCGTTGAGTTCGAATGTGCATCGAATAGGCATAGTTGACCTTTTATTGGGTCTCTCAGATGGGGCAGAGTGTACACGGCGAAAGGCGTCGCGAGTCCCGGCAACATTCGCAGGTCATTGCTTTGGGGGCTTGCAGATTGTTTACTCTTCGTGCGGTGATTTACAAATGATAATTTGACCTACACTGCGAGATGTCTACAAGGGAGAAGCAAGCGTGAACACACCGGAATCGAGCGACGAAGTCGAATTTCCCTATACACCGCACACGGCGAGGAGCGACGTCGCAATGCGGAATCTCGGTGAAAGTCATGGTTTGTCCGCGCCGGTGCTGCAGCGCATCGGAGCCCTGATCGTGTACTGTAATTTGGTCGAGGCGTTTGCTGAGAAAGTCCTGTGGATTCTCAAGGGGGAGAATGTGCGAGGTCATGTACCATCGACCGAAAAGTACAAGGCTAGCCAGACCATCTGCAAGCTCGACGCAATCGCCAGTGGTCAAGAGGCTAGCGTTTGCTCCGCGATCAAGTTGGCCTGCGGCACGGCTCGGTATCTCCAGGAATACCGAAACTGCATTGCACACGGGGAAGTGCTGTCTTTCGGCGAGGGCACGCGGTTTGTGTCGAGTCACACTCTATGGGGTGAACTCCGGCCCGGAAAGAAAGATGCGATGGCGTTGATCAACGAGCGATTTCTTGATGTCGCAATTGATGCTGCATACACGGTTTTCCACACCCTGCTTCGGATCGCCCTAGAAGCGACCGGTCCCAGCGCCGGTCGCCCCGACGCGAT
>NZ_JAAGNW010000317.1:2055-5126 GCF_010645215.1 Burkholderia multivorans
TAGGAATGCGATGGAGGATGTGTGCCGGAGCGAGGCGCTGCGTTTTTTGCATCTCAACGGCAACCTGGGCGAATCGGAATCGGAGTGAATGGCTGCTCAGTGTGCGGGAAGGGGCGGCGACATATGCGGCGGCGCTCAACCTGGCCGGCCGCTTTCGCCATGCTCGGGGTTGAGGTCGCCTAGCAGTAGCCCGCGCTTAGCGCAGTGCCCTCGTGCTGGCCCGCACCAACGAGGGCGCATGTGTCCACCGGCGGTCCCGAAATGCCGGCGCAAAGTCCGCCTTACGGCCAGTTGCCGGAGATCGCGATTGGCTGGTGCCGGCCAACTGTGGCCAGTCGACAGGCGGACTCAGGCTGGCGACAATTTCAATCAAGCACCTCGTCCCTTACGGCGAGGTTCTTGATTAGATCGGCGCGATGCGGATACGTGATGGAACAAAATTGCTATCGCAACTATTAAATCACCTTTCAAAGAGGATTGATATGTGGACGGCAACACTGTGGGTTGCATTGGGTGCTGTTGTGGCAGCACTCATCACGAGGGAGGTGAAAATATCCGAATTCAGACAGGCTTGGATTAATGGGCTCAGAGATGATTTGTCGGAATACATTAAGAAGGCGCACGAGTGGATCGAGCTGTATCTGATTTATAACAAAGAAGAGGATGAAAAAATCAAGATCAATATGATATCTAAACTGGATGGGGCGAAATATGATGCGCTACATCTGTTGAGTCGAGTTAAACTTCGGTTTAAGCCGAGCGATGAGGAGGCGAACAAGTTGCTAGATGGTTTGGGTGATTTGCTCGACCCCGCAAAACTTACCCCAGGTAACCAATATTCAAGTTGGAGATCCTTTTCTGAGGAAGTAATTTATCAGGCGAGATTTCTTTTGAAGGAAGAGTGGGAGACCACAAAGAACCCTTTGCGCAAGCTGATGAGAAAGTTTGGATCGATGCTCTGCTAACGTGATTTCGAAGGGATATTGTCATTGCTGGCAGCCCGTCCAGCGTCTGTCACGCCGCTAGTCCGATATCTTTCAAGGGGCGGTAACAACTACTCGCGAAAAGGGTGGGCGTAGGTTTTGGCTGTTATCTCTTGTCAGATAGGGCGGAGGTACTGCTTCATCATAGGAATGACGTTTGCCGGTGCGTCGGTGTGTTGGGTGCTCATGGTGCTCGGGAGATTTGCTTTGGTCGTCCGAGTTTACCAGTGGCCAGGACGCATCTGCGCGAAGATAGCCAATCGGCTGGATGCCGGAGGTGACGAGCGGCGGCTGGCGGCCATGAGCGGCCGTCCAACAAGAAAACATAGATCGGCAACAATCTTTCGGAAGATCATCGAGAATCGCTTGTTTTGCCCGCCGTGCAGTTCAGGCTGCGTAAGGGCTAGGTCACAAATTCCATCAACCTACCGAGGCGCTGAAGCAATGGGCCGTGAGGAAATGAATGCCGCGCTCACGGCGCATTTTGTCCCTGCCCTTCATCAGCGAGGCTTCAAAGGCTCGTTGTTTCACCTTGAGCCCGCTGGCGGGGCGTGGATCGTCAACTGTCCTGGACGCAATATGCACATTGAATATCCAAACCGTCCGCGAGTGTCATTGAGCGTTAGCGGGAATAGCGCTCATAGCTTTGGCAGCGTAGAATCCACACTGAGAAAATTAGACACCGTCATTAAACGTATGAGTGGATCAAGACAGGAATGCAAGTCAGGCTAATACCATCCGCACTACTTTTTCTCGGCTCATACTTTCCTCTGAGCGTGATTCTGCTGCTTCAGGATATCGCCGACAAGAGCTGGGATAAATCACTTTGCGAGTCTTTCAAGTATTGCGAACTTCCAGCCTTATCCAATCCCGGACGATCATTGACATTGTTTACTATCTGTCTTGTAAGCCTTCTATTCTTTATCTGGGTTATCAATCGGATCCCCGGGGTACATGAGCTCACGGTCAAAGAATCAAAGACGGTTCCGAACGATCTGATCAACTATGTCTTTCCCTATGTCGTGTCATTTATGGGGTTGGATCTCGGGAGCAGCGGGAAATTTTATGGATTCATCGTCTTTTTAGCTTGGATGTTTTTGATCACTTACCGGTCGGGTCAAATTTTGATGAATCCGCTTCTGCTTGCTACGGGCTGGCAGCTTTACGAAATTAGTGCGGACATCAATGGTAATAGCAGGAGCGTAATTGCATTATCCAAGGTGAAGATATATTCTGGCGATACGCTGAAATCATGCGTTGTGCAGGGCGTTTACGTATTATCAAAACTCGAAGAGTAAATTATGGCCGCCAACGAAGCTCTGACAGGCATTAAAAATTTTAGAGTTGATGACTCATCTCTGACTTTATGGACGTTCAAGAAAAGCTCTGGAAAGGGCGGGCTCTTCAAGGCATTCTCCACTGTAACGACCGATGAGCTCACAGAAGAACTCAAGCGGATTGTCAGTGAAACGCTCGCGCGCTATCAGGAGGCAGAAGATTATCAATTGCTAGCGCCACCCAACGAAGTCGGCTGTCTGTATCTTGAGGGAGACGAGACGACGTTTCCGCAACTGCAAGATCAGATCGATCGCCCGCCTGAAGAGCATCTGATTACCAATGTGAAGCAATTGGAGAACAGCGCTGGGTATGTAGTTCGACTCCAGATGGGAGAAGAAGTGCTCTACGGAGTACGGCGTCTCGCCAGTGACTGGCGCGTGAAAAGGCGAGCGTCGGTTGTCAACCTGGTGCTGAACGGCAACCAACTTGACCTTGCGGGCGATGAATCCTTTCAGATTGCGAAGACATTCGATTTTTTCGCGACGAAAACTGATCTTCTGATCATCAACAAAGCCAGTTTCGAGTCGCTGCTCGAATACAAGCAGACATATGCGACCTCCTTCGTCGAACTTCAGCAGAGCACCGAATTCAACGCGATCTTTTCGGATATGACCCTGCTGATACGGTATGTCGGAACGAATGCGATGCACTTGCGGCGCATGGCCGTCGTACAAGAGCGCGCTCACTTTGCCAATCCACAGTATATGCAGCGACTCCGCAATACAAATGCAGCGCGGAACTGGCAGATTC
>NZ_JAAGNW010000318.1 GCF_010645215.1 Burkholderia multivorans
TATGCGACGGTCGATGCGTCCGCTGACGTCGTGCGCGCCGTCATCGACACATTGGCACCGCGCGTCGTCCAGCTGGCACCCGCCGGCTACGCAGAAACGCAGACATTCAAGGACAAGCCGGGTGCGGGATGGATGCTCTATCTGCCCACCGTGATCAGTACGCAGCAAGTCCCAGAGGCACGCGCGTTGATCCCGGTGCCGGGCCCGGGCAAGAAGCAAACTGGCACGATCGTCGTGAGCGTCATCGATGAGATCTTTTCGATCGATAATCCTGAGCACCTCGAGGCCGCACATGCCATCGAGACCCGGCTTGTCGACCGCGATCTCCTGCCCCGCTACACCACCATCTGACGCGCCCGGCCGCCCCCCCTGTACGCCGATCGAACTCCAACCGCGTGGCCCCGGCGACGGCGGTTCGGGCACCTTCACACGGCACGGTACCGGTTCAGCTGGCGAGCAAACCGATCAGTGTTCCCACAGTGCTGAGGACCACTGCCGTGGCTGTCCAGCGAGCCGCTATCACGTTCAACACGCTCACGCGCTCGTTCGCGCGCAACTGCGCAGCCAACCAGGCCAATTGCTCTAATTCGGGTTCGCCTGAGACTACCCCGTTGGGATCGCCGTTGAGCGGGTCGATCGGGACGTGGGCAGACTTTTCCCAGAACCATGCCGCCGCGAGCCCCGCGACCATTCCAGCGAACGCCAACGCAATCGCTCCGCTGCGCCATGTGTAAATCGTCATGTGGTTCCCCTTGTGCGACGCCTGACGATAGGTCAACCAAGATCACTGCATTCGATCACGACTGCGGCCTCACGCGGGTCCCAAGCGGTAAGCATCACGTGGTCGGGATGCGAGTGCCCCAGGAGCAGTCGAATGGTGTCGAGGGAATGGCCTTGCGCTACCAGCTGACACGCGAACGTGCGCCGGCCGGAGTGGCTGCTATAGCCGGGCCGAGGCCCGCCGCTCTGTACAGGCTGGTGGCGTAATCAGCCCTTCGAGCGCTTCGACCTCAAACTCATCGCCGAGAGCGTGCTGGAGCGCGGTGAGCGGTTCCTGCGGCTTTCCTTCTTGTTGGTTCAATTAGGCAACCGCTCTGCAACTTCCTGCAAGGTCATTCGCTAGGCGGATGCTGTTGTGGCGCGAAACGATCCAGTTTTGATACTGCGCGTTCCAAACTCCGTAATGACGGCCAGCGAGAGAGCGTGCAAGGGAGATTGCCGAGTCATCCCCATAGCCACGCACAGTTACATCGCCGCTCGGCAGCGTACCTGTGTGAATTTCGCCGTTACAGCCAGGAACCTTATAAATGCTCATGGTGTTTTCCGTCCCGTCAGTGGTCCAAGCGAGCGATGGCCGCAAGCGCCTCCGCTTCCGTTGCGAAAGTCGCTTCGCGCCCATCGGCCCCCTTCATGCTCTCGACTGTCGAAGTGGGAGAACTACCATTTCGACGCCGGTAACAGGTAAAAGGGCGGCTGGCCCCAACCTCTTCAGCGATCCGCCACGGACCCGGCACATATACCTTTGCGTTCATATGTTTTCCGTTCAATCAGCCGCTTTGGGCTGAATCTCTTTGCCTTCGGTGTAAGCGCGGCCTCGCGCCTGCGCACAAGCTCGATCGCAGGGTTTTCCCTTGCGTCAGCTCGACATGACGCCGAGGATTTTTACGTCAGACAGCCGCACCCGCAGACGACGCGCTACTGCACGTTGAGCGCGCGTAACCAGATCGAGTCCTTTGGATGGGTCCGTTACGCGAGCCACGAATGCGACACTGCCGGTGACGCGTTCGCCGGATTGCACCACCTCGTAGGTAGCCGACACCGCAATACGTTCCATCGCGCTTTTCCTTTGTGGCCAGCGCATCGAGCGCTAGCGTTTTCCGTTG
This sequence comes from Burkholderia multivorans, assembly GCF_010645215.1. Taxonomy (GTDB): domain Bacteria; phylum Pseudomonadota; class Gammaproteobacteria; order Burkholderiales; family Burkholderiaceae; genus Burkholderia; species Burkholderia multivorans_A. The sequence continues at coordinate 1,884 of NZ_JAAGNW010000318.1, forward strand.
CATCAGGTTGATTTAATGAAATCGCCGCGTTGGATATCGCGTCCTCCGCACTGCGGACAGCGAGCAGTCATGTCCTGTGCTCCCGTTCGCTTTCGCAGAACCGCTTGCGGATCAGGAGGCACCATGTCGAAGCCCTCGAACGTACGACCTCCGCGCCCCCAATCGTCTGAATGCTCTACCCACACACCTTCGTGGCCGCAAGCATTGCAGCTCGCACGGTAATGGTTGTGTTCGGTTGACATGCGTTTTCCTATTCTGCAAAGACTTCCTGCAAGGTTCTCAGGGTATCCAACAACGTCTTATCGGCCACTACGCCCTCTTTCTTGACCAGCCGCACCTTGTCTACTGCGCGAACCTGATCCAGAAGGATCAAGCCCTGTTTGCGCTTGAACGTCACCGGAATCCGAAACGGCGCGGGACGCCCCTTGGAAGTCATCGGCGCGACGATGACTGTGCGCAAGTGGTCGTGCATTTCGGGCGGCGAAACGACGACACAGGGGCGCGTCTTTTGAATCTCGCTGCCAAGTGTCGGATCGAGCGCGACCAACCAGACTTCCCCGCGCATCACCATGCAAGCTCCGCGTCATCGGCATTCGAAAACTCACCCATGACCAGCGCATCGCCGCCACTCTCGGCCAGAGCCTTGCTTGCTTCCGCCCAACCCTCGCGGGCTTTGTGTTTCGGGCGGCGCAGAACAATCGCGTCGTTCTCGACCTCCATTTCCACTTCGCTGTCCAGCCCGAGTTGGGCAAGGACGGGCTTGGGAATCAGCACGCCCTGCGAATTACCCATTCTGCGAATCGTCGTTCTCATAGCACCTCCAAAGTAATAACAATGTTACATCAGGCTACCGCAGAGGGCAACACAATGTTATTACAATCGACGTTCCTGTTCCGCACCCTGCACAGGGCCGCGCTGGAAGGCGTTGCCAGGTGGCTCTCAGAACACTTCGCGAAACATCTGTCGGAGCCTTTTGTCCAGATACGGCAAAACGTGGTCAAGCTCCGCATGACCTAGAAGCTGCTGCACCGTCTCAGATCGTGCCCTTGCTCAACGAGGTTACTGGCGAACGAGCGTCGGCCCGAATGGGACGATCCACCGCGTATCCCCGCGTCTCGGTAGAGCTTTGTGACGTGTGATTGCAAGCTATCGCAGGCAGAATAATCAACCTGCTCCCCGGCCTCGTTGATGCTCCATCGGTCAGTACGCAGACATCGTTCGAATCATCGTAGCCACTGTCTCTCAGGAATTCAGTCATTTCCTCCTGCAAATGCCTGCTGCGCGGCATCGCGGATGCCCAAACTCTCGGTTGCCTACCTGTCCGCCCCAAAGCCGCGACCACAACTGCCAGCGACGAAGATTCCTTCCCCGTTGTCGTCCGATTGCCCTTGCTCGCGCCTTGGCCGTTGCTTCGGGCGCGACGAACATAGCCAACGTCAATGCCGAGTTCGGTATCCGGCTTCGTCTCGTCGCCCCATCGATGCGCGGGTCGGGCGTGCTGTATGCATTTGCCGACATTCATCGTGTGATTGCGGATCGTTACGTGACTGTCACGACCGGACATCGGTAACAGCAGATTCATGATCTGCCTGGCCTGCCGATATGGCATTGATGCACCGAGTTCCGCATGCAGCCATCGTGGCTCACCGGTAGTCACATCCGTAAAGTAGTGCTTGAGCGGCGAAACATACCTGGAAGCGTCCGCGCCGCAATCGCAAGCCTTCCATCGGTCTCGGCAGTAGAATACCTTCCCGAGCGTGGTCTTCAGTTCAGAGCTGTGGCTATCGTGGAGGCGGCGAGGTACACCACACGCCTGACATGCCCTGCGCGAAGTGCAGAAGCATGTGATTTGCTCGACAACAAATTCCTGCTGGATACTATTGATCAGCGACTTCCCTTCAGCGAGGGACAGCCCGACGTCTCCGAATGTCGGATCACTGGTTGTCCGGTGAAGTCGGATTACTTCTACGCGCCGGGTCTCAGTCCCAGCGCCATCGTCGAACTCCAGCGCTCGCGGGCGACGACGGTCCAAGCCTCGCTTTCCGACGAGCAGCGGTGTTGCTCAGCGGTCATTGCGATCGCGACCTTCATTTCCTCGAACGGCAGCTGCAGGACGGTCGCGCCGTCGCGCGTCGGCGTGCGGTCGAAGCCGGCCAGCACTTCGCGCTCGACGCGCTCCGACGCGCGGACCTGGCCGCGGCCCCCCGGGCGCTTCGGCGCGACGCGCAGCGTCACGTGGACAGTAGCCGTCGGCGCGGATCCGCCGGCGGCCGCGCGCGGCGCGCAGGCCGGCATGGCTTCGCGCAGGAACAGCTCAGCCTCACGGTACTGCCTGGCCAGCTCGACCGCCGAGTCGATCGTGGTCGTGCCGAGTGACGCGTGGGGACCACGACCAAGCGGCTGTCATGGTGAAGCAGCAACTGCTCCAACGCGTAGCGTTCGTCGCTAGTCAACGACCAGGTTCCCATTGCCTCCGTGCGCGCGGTCGTGCAACCTATCGCCGCGACAGACAATGCTTGACGGCTACCCACTGAACGCGTCCGGTTCTTCGTTGTTGTAATCCATGCCGGCGCGCGCCCGTTTCCAGCGTGTGCCCTCAACGTCTGCCCAAGCCTCGCTTTCCTTTGATCTATATCACAAATGGACTGTCCGGCCGGACAGGTGCGTCACGTTTCAGCTCCGTCAGATAGCTTCGGCGGTGCGTCTTCCAGACTTCTACAATATCGCGCCGCGCGCTGTCTGCCGCTTCACGCGAGAATCCATCTCCGAAGCCCAGGTGCGATATCGCTTTGTGGATCGCCTTAAGGCCTTCAAATGGGAAAAGCCCAATGCGTTGCTCTGCCTCACCAACGTTCGCAAAGACACCTCGGACCTCTTCGATAGCGACGCTCAGCCCTTTTAAAACCCGTGCATAGTCGGACTGCGCAGGGGAGACGAGGAACGTATATTGGATCGCGTCCTGAACGGGGACAACCATCTTGGACCACAAGTCGCGAACGTCGTTCAGGTAAGACTGACGCCGCTGGAAGCAGTAACCGAGCCATGCCGCTGGAATTGCAATGATCAGCGGCACTAGCAGGCTGTTGAAAAGCGCCTCGCTTTGGCGATCGGGGCACGGTTTAAAAGGGTTTCGTATGCGATTGGCCGCTGAGTTGCAGACGGATCGTGCCGGATGCGCCGCTGGAGAGCGGACCGGCCG
>NZ_JAAGNW010000319.1 GCF_010645215.1 Burkholderia multivorans
ATCGCGCTGCAGATCGCCGCGCAGCGGCCCGCATCGATCGCCAAGCTGCTGCTGTGGCAAGGTGTCGCCTGGGAGCAGCAGGTCAGCTGGGCCAACTATGTCGACGCAGGCCATACCTTGTCGCGACCGCTCGTGGGTCAGCTCACGGGCATGTTCGGCACGCGACGGATCGGCATCGGCGCGTATCGCGCGGCGATGGCCAAGGATCGGTATCGGGACTTCACGCCTACGCTGCTGTCGGCGCTCGACAGCGGCGCGTTCTGCTGTCTCGCCTCGCTGTGGCAGCAGTTCTATCGCGACCCGCCGCCCGAGGTGCAGGTCGATCAGCCGACGCTGCTCACCTGGGGGCATGCCGATCGCACGCATCGCCACAGCGACAAGACCTCGTTGTCGCGCGCGCTGCGCCGCGTGGTGCGGCACAACGGCTTCGAACGGGCCGGGCACTCGCCGGAGCTGGAGGACTGTCCCGCCTTCGCGCGCCTGCTGCTCGACTGGCTCGCCGCGCCGGACTATGTGCCCTCGGTGGTGGCCCCGTCGGAGGGGCAGGTCGGCTGAGGCGATCGAACCGAAAAAGACCTGCACATCACGGCCTCTTCCGCGCGCCTATCGCCACCATACCCAATTTCAATTGGCATATCGTCCGACGATCTCTTGTAATGCAATCGGTTTCACCACCCTGATTGTCACCAAGGAGTTCCCACGACATGTCCACCGCCACGAACCGTTTGCGCCTGGGTCTCGTCGCCGCCGCCTGCGTCGCGCTCGCGACCACGGCCTCGGCCGCCGACCTCACGCGCGACAATGGCTCGCCTGTCGGCGATAACCAGAATTCGCAAACCGCCGGCCCGAACGGCCCGGTGCTGCTGCAAGACTCCCACCTGATCGAAAAACTGCAACGCTTCGATCGCGAGCGGATCCCCGAGCGCGTCGTGCACGCGCGCGGCACCGGCGCATTCGGCGAATTCGTCCCGAGCGCCGATCTCTCCGATCTCACGATGGCGAAGGTGTTCACGCCCGGCACGCGCACGCCGGTGTTCGTGCGCTTCTCGACCGTGATGGGCTCGCGCGGCTCGCCCGAGCAGGCCCGCGATCCGCGCGGCTTCGCGGTGAAGTTCTATACCGAGCAGGGCAACTGGGATCTGGTCGGCATCAACTGGCCGATCTTCTTCATTCGCGACGCCATCAAGTTCCCGGACTTCGTGCACGCGAACAAGCCGAGCGCGGTCACCGGCGTGCAGGACCCGAACCTCGCCTTCGACTTCTTCGCGCACACGCCCGAAGCCACCAGCATGCTGACCCGGCTGTACACCCCCGAAGGGATGCCGGATTCCTATCGGCACATGGACGGCTTCGGCGTGCACGCCTTCAAGTTCGTCAATGCGCAAGGCAAGGTGCATTACGTGAAGTTCCACTGGAAGAGCGCACAGGGTATCCACGGCATGCGGCCGAAGGACATCCCGGGCTCGGTCGGCGCGGACTGGAACCTGATGACGAACGACCTGTACGGCGCGCTGAAGGCCGGCGACTATCCGAAGTGGGATCTGTACATCCAGGTGCTCTCGCCCGCGGATCTCGGCAAGTACGACTACGATCCGCTCGACGACACCAAGGTCTGGAGCGAGGTGCCGGAGCGCAAGGTCGGCACGCTGACGTTGAACCGCGTGCCGGACAACTTCTTCGAAAGCACCGAGGAATCCGCGTTCGCGCCGTCGCGGCTCGTGCCCGGCATCGAGCCGTCGGAGGACCGGATGCTGCAAGGCCGCGTGTTCTCGTATGCGGATACCCAGATGTACCGGCTCGGCGCGAACTTCAGCCAGTTGCCGATCAACCGCCCGCGCGTGCCGGTCGTCAGCAACAATCAGGACGGTGCGATGAACGGCGGCGGCCGCCAGGGCGAAGTGAACTACGAACCGTCGACCCTCAAAGAGATCGCGCAGAACCCGCGCTACAAGTACGTTCAGACGCCGCTCTCCGGCGCCACGCAGCAGGCGGCGATCCACAAGACGCTGAACTTCCGGCAGGCGGGCGAGTACTACCGCGCGCTGTCCGAGCGTGACCGTCAGGATCTCGTGACGGCGCTGTCAGCGGACCTCCGGCGCGTGACCAACGACAAGAACAAGTACACGATGCTGTCGTACTTCTACAAGGCGGACGCCGATTACGGCGCACGCCTCGCGAAGGCGACGCAGGCCGACGTGTCACGCGTGAAATCGCTCGCGGACCAGCTCGTCGAGAACTGATCCCGACGCCCCGCCCGGGAACGCGGCATGCCGCGTTCCCGGCCCGACGCTCCTTCAAGCGCGCCCGCACGGCATGCGGGCCCAGCCATGATGAATCCCCTCTCGATTTTCCTGCCGCGCGCCTGGCGCGCGGGTGCGCTCGCCGCGCTGCTGCTCGTCGCCGCTGGTTGCGCGCACATCGAACCGCCCTCCACGGCCGCGCTCCAGAGCGCCACACCTAAAACCGTGCGCGATTACGACGACACCTGGTTCGCGGCGGCGCGTCTCGGCCGCATCGACATCCTGCGGGCGCTCGCCGACGCCGGCTACCCGCTCGACGCCAGGACTCGCGAAGGGTACACGGCGCTGATCCTGAGCGCGTATCGCGGCAAGGGCGATGCGGCGATCGCGCGCACGCTGATCGCGACGCGCTGTCCGATCGACCAGACCAACAACGCGGGGGCGACCGCGCTGTCGTTCGCGACGCTGTTCGGTCGCCTGGACCTGCTGCCGACGCTCGTCGCGCGCGGCGCGGATCCGGACCACGTCGACGCGCTCGGCCGGACTGCGCTGCAAACCGCGCTGCTGCAAGGCAACCGCGACGCGGCTGCCGCGCTCGAACGCCTGGGCGCCACGCCGAATGCCGACCAGACGCTGCGGATGCGCCCGTAACGCCACGCGAGCGTTGACAAGCGCCTGCGCCGCCGACACACTGCAGGTCATGAACACGCGCACCGTTCTCACTCTCTCGTCAGGCCGCCGATCGGTAATTGCACGACGTGCATTACCCGGGGCCTCCGTGCGCTAGCCGTTCCACAGCAAGCACTGTCACCAGGCCCCGCCGATCCGGTTGGGGCCTTTTTCATGCATGGCATCGCGCTCCATCCGCCGGCTCTACAAGGAGAAGACGAAGATGGAAGACGTGAACCCGATGTGGCCGCCGCCCGATGCCGACGCGATACCGTTGCCGCGCGTCGCCCTGCACTTTCCGCTCACGCCCGACGCGCCGCTGACCTGGCGCGCGCGCAGCGACGCGGAGCTGCGGATCGGGCGCGCCCAGGTGCGCCTGATCCGGTCGAGCAGCGTCGACGATCTGTGGCTTCAGCCCGGTGACACCGTGCACGTGCGGCAGGGCGAGCGCATCTGGCTCAGCACCAGAGGACCGCACCCGGCCGAGGCGACGCTCACGACGCCCTACGCGCAGCCGTCGCACACGCTCGTGCGCTGGCTCGTGCGGCTGCGCGACACACTCGCCGATCTCGCGGCGCCGCGCCCGCGCTGATGCGGCGTCGCGCGCAACCGGGCCGCACAGCCGGGCCGATCACGCGGCCGCGTCGTTGCCGACGCGCGGCGCCGTGCGCAACGGCACGCGCGTCGCGCGCGCCACGCAGGCCAACGCCTCGTCGAGCGGCAACACCTGCTGCTCGCCATTGCGCAAACGCAACGCGATCGTGCCGTCGCGCGCTTCCTGGCTGCCCGCGATCGCGAGGATCGGCGCGGCCAGCGCGCGCGCGTCGACGATCTTGCGCGGCAGGCGTTCCGCGCGGAAATCGCGCGCCACCCGGCATCCGATCGATTCGAACGCCTGCGCCACCTGGTCGGCGAACGGCTGCTGCGCCTCGCCGATGCTCGCGACCACCACCTGATCCGGCGCGAGCCAGGCCGGCAACCAGCCCTCGTGATGTTCGAGCAGGATGCCGATGAAGCGTTCGAGGCTGCCCAGCACAGCGTGATGGATCATCACGGGCACGCGCTTCTCGCCCTGCTCGTCGACATACGTCGCACCGAGCCGCTCGGGCAGCACGAAATCGAGCTGTACCGTGCCGCACTGCCACTTGCGGCCGCGCCGGTCGATCAGGTGGAATTCGAGCTTCGGCCCGTAGAATGCGCCCTCGCCCGGCTGCAGCGTAAAGCTCAGTCCCGCCGCGCGCGCAGCCGCCGCGAGCTGCGCTTCCGCGCGATCCCACAACGCATCGTCGCCCGCGCGCTGCGCCGGCCGCGTCGACAGCGCGACTTCGAACGCGTCGAAGCCGAAGTCCGCGTACACCGACGCGAGCAGCGCGCAAAAGCGCACCACCTCGGCCTCGACGTGTGCCGGCGCACACAGCACATGCGCATCGTCCTGCGTGAAGGCACGCGCGCGCATCAGCCCATGCAGCGCGCCGGACGGCTCCGCGCGCTGCACGGCGCCGAACTCCGCGTAGCGCACCGGCAGGTCGCGATACGAGCGCGACCCTTTCTTGAAGATCAGCACGTGCCCCGGGCAACTCATTGGCTTCAGGCAGAACCGGCCGTCGTCGCCGTCGAGCGTGAACATCTGCTCGCCGAACTTCTCCCAATGGCCGCTCTGCTCCCACAGCGCACGCGCGAGCAACTGCGGCGTGCGCACTTCCGCGAACCCGGCCGCGCGCATCCGGGCCCGCACGTACTCCTCGACCACACGCAGCAGCGCCATGCCGCGCGGATGCCAGAACACCGTGCCGGGGCCTTCGTCCTGCTGATGAAAGAGATCGAGCGTGCTGCCGAGAATCCGGTGATCGAATGCGTCCATCGTGTGCTCCGTTTCATGATGAGCCGGCGGCACGGGACATGAAAAAAGCCCCGTCCGTTTCCGGCGGGGCTTCAGGGATATCAGAGACGCACTGACTACGACACGCGACCTCCCCTCCGCCCGCCGATGGCGGTCGTGGTGGTGGTCGTGGTGGTGAGTGCGCGTGCGTTCATGCCGTCCAATCTAACGGATCCGGCACGCGCGCGTCAACACCTCTGCGCGTTCGCGCATGCGAGTGGGAACGATCGAAGGAGAAGGATGGAGCGGCATCGCGCGTATCG
>NZ_JAAGNW010000032.1:0-18612 GCF_010645215.1 Burkholderia multivorans
GTTCGTCCGTCGATGATGGGGATTACGGGCTGGTAAGTTGCCTGGTGGTGCCCGGCTATGATGATGCCGATTACCGGCTCGTAGTACAGTCGGATCTGCTGGAAAAATATCCGCAGTATCGCGACATCATAATGAGAATGGCGTACAAGGCCATTCCGAAATAATCGCGGGCATCGTTCGCAGGTTGTTGTCTTGAGTTTTCATGAATTTAAAATAAAGATGGTAAAACTCAAGTGCGGAGGAGACTTTCTGGCCGCGATTCCTTGCGCCCATATTCGAAATGCATAAAGAACCTGAGCCGGGCGGGCATAATGTCGAGCAAAGTCGCGGCATTTCTGAAATGTTTGATGGGATATAAGAGGAAGCGAAATCATGTCGTCAACAAGCGACATCCCGACCTGCCAGATTGAGGCAATCTTGCCGAAGACCGCCGGAGAGCGCCAGTCATTTGCAAGGGTGCGGGTAAATAATACCGGCGTGTCTCTCAAGGTTGCGATCGGCGAATTGATCGGGGTGGATTGGATCAATAAGTTTTCCAATGAAGATGTTGCCCTGCTTGCATACGTGAACGCGAATGACGTAGGCATAAGAAACATCACGGGATACAAGTCGGCATTCCCGTATGCGATAATTTATCTGTCGTCGATGTTCAGTGTGATGCTGGTGGTCGCCAATTTGCTGGGCGACAGCATAACGACATTCAAATTTTCGCAGTTCATCGGCTTTGATGTCGCTGTTCCGACCGCGCTGGTGCTGTTCCCGCTGACCTATGGTTTTGGCGCCTGCATCACCGAGACATATGGTTTCGTAGTGAGCCGGCATGTCATCTGGGGGGCTTTCCTGGTCAATATAATCGTTGTCGCCGTCATCATGTGCCTGGTGAAGGCGGGCTTCTTGGCCGGAAGCATCCTGGGCGTGTCGGATCAGATGGCACGTGCGCTGGTTGCCTCGGCAACCGGTTATTTTGTAGGAGAGCTATCCAATTCTCTGGTGGTGTCGCGGCTGAAAATCGCGCTCAAGGGGAAAATGCTGGTGGGGCGGTTTATTGCGGCGAATTCGGTTGGCGCAATTTTGGATAGCGTGCTGTTTTGCACTTTATTGTTTTACGGTCGAATGCCGGTTAGCTGGATCGCCAGGCTTATCTGTGCTCAAATTTTTGTAAAAATAACCTACGAGATCGTGTTTTCCTTGATATTTGGCAGGGTGGTTGCGTGGATTAAATCGAAGGATGGTGTGGATTATTTCGATTACAAGGTATTTTTGGGTAAGGTCAGCGATTGAGGATGATCTCCACGACCTTGCCGACGATGTCGCTCTCCTCGATCGGGAACGGCTGGCGTTTGCCGGTTGATTCCACGCTGTGGCAGATCAGCGGGGCCTCGCTGTGTATTTTGGCCAGCATGTAGGGCTCGGGCTGCTTGTCGAGTACAACCAGGTCTCCCGCGTCAAGGGAATTATAATTTCCGATAACCAGGATTGAATTGCCCGGCAATGGGCCTAGCTGGGCTTTCTTGTCGAGCTTAATTGCAAATCGGCTGAGATAGGCTTTGGACGGTTTGATCCAAAGCTGATTGTGCCCGATCGCGAGCATATCGATGGGGGCTTGCTGAAGCTTGCTCTGCTCGAAAACCGGCACGAATCCTTGCTCTGCTTCCCCAATCAAGGAAGAGATCGAAACGGAGAAAAATTTCGCAAGCGCGGAAAGTGTGCTGAGCCTCGGATCAACCGTTTCGCCCGACAACAGCCGGCTCAATGTGCCTGGATTGAGATTGATGGCGCGTGACAGCTCTGCGTCGTTGATGCCCGCTTTCTTCTGAAGGCGCCTGACCGTGTCCACAAATGTGGCGGCCAAGTTGACGAGCTCTTCTTTTTTCCCCACGTGACTGATATGGCCCTGGTTGGTCGATCAAAGGCGTTGAAAATTTTCAACGCGAGTGCTACATTTCATCACAATGCCAGATGGCTCAAATAATAAAAGTGCAGGATTTATTGCTGGTGCTTGCGTGTCCGCAGGAAGCATGAGGCGCATTTCGAGGCTGGCACCCGCTTAATCGGTATCTTGTGAGACCCACGGAGAGTCGATAGCGCTTGACCGCTGAAACCACCCGATCGCCTGATGGAATTGTTGACGAAAATCGCTATGGTTGTTGATATTGTAGCGCGTACTTTGCATGATGCGAAACCCTTTCGCTCGACAAGTACAGCGCCTCGTGTACATAGCGGGTATGCGATTTGCGCCAGCTCTTCTCGGGCAGCTCCTCGCTTTGTGTTTCCGTGGTCTGCTCCGTCACGTCGATGGGGGCGGTACGGAGCGTGGAGGCGAGTATATCCCAGCGATCCGCGTGTTTCGGGATGCATCGAGGTTGTCCTCGATGCGATTTTCCTGTGGTGGCCACGCTGCCCGGTTCTTTCCTGCGATCGCCATCATCAACGGCGGCGGCGGCTCGGACGGGCAGTCGAATGCTTTCGGCGTCATGGTTGGCGGCCGGATACGCGTGTGCAGCACGGGAGCGCGATCGGCCAGGTATGAATCGATGATGTAAGGTCAGTCGAATGTCGATCCTCCATTCGGCTCGATCAATTTAGGTCTATTAACGATTTATGGCGGGCTAGCGGGCCATGCGGGCGAATCGTGCGTCGTCGAAGGCATGTGATTGCTATCAGGATAGGACAGCTATGGGTAATCTTATGGTGAGGCGCGATTCGAAATTCGCCGCCAGATGCATTCCGGCAATGCGCTCCGCTGTCAGCGAACATCATTCTCCCGGCAGCGCTGGCGGTGGAGATGGGAGCCTGTCGGTCGCGCCCGTTCCAGCTCGCTCGCCGTCAACGGAGCGGTGGAGAGAGGTTGACCCGCATCTATAGACAGTCTTCATGCATGCCCTCGTAGCGATGCGGGGAGCATGCGGACATTTTTCCCAATTCAACCATCGCTCCTTCCTCGTCGAGATATCAAATGTCTGAAATTTCCGAAGAATCCTATCTGGCCTTGCGAAATAGGCTCAGCGAAGTGCAGAAGGAAATAGAGATCGCGAGAAAGCGTGAATTCGATGCCGTTGTGATGTCGGTGCGGCGGGTGATATCGGAATACGGCATCACGCAGCGCGATATCTTTGGCCGCACGAAACTCGACGGAAATCGGGACAATCGATTCGGCCGGGTCGTCGTCAAGTACCGGCATCCGGAAACAGGTGAAACCTGGACAGGGCGGGGCCGTCCCCCTCGTTGGATTGCGGGAAAGGAATATGCCCAGTTCCTGATACAGCCCGGTGAGTCGGCATCCCGGCCGGTTGTCCACGCGAGCGCCGGCACGGAGATGCCGCGCTGATAGCCGAAGGCGTCCGTATGGCCCTCATGCGGCTTTCGCGGACGGTGTGCGCCCAGCCTCACGCCATCGCCGTGCCAGGTGCGTAGCACGCGCCGGCCGTCGCGCCGCACGCATCGTCGATGGCCGCACGCAGCTGCTGCACCGCGGCCGTCATGCGCTCGACCGGCACGCTGCCGTAGCCGAGCAGCAGGCCGTTGTAGGTCGCCGCACCCGCCGCGCTCGTACAGTACTGCGACAGCGGGCGCACCACGAGCCCGCGCGGCTGCGCGGCGGCGCTGACCGCGTGGTCCCCGACCGCGACGTCGAGCCGCGCGGACAGATGCATGCCGCCCGCGCCGCCCGAGACCGTCAGGTAGTCGCCGAGGTGCTGTTCGAGCGCGGCCTGCAGTGCGTCGCGCCGTTCCGCGTAGAGCGTGCGCATGCGCCGCAGGTGACGCGTGAAATGGCCGGCCTCGATGAAATCCGCGAGCGCGAGCTGCTCGGCGAGCCGGCCGCGCGGCGACAGCGCATGGAAGATGTCGCGCAGCGCCGGCGCGAGTGCGACGGGCGTCACGACGAAGCCCACCCGCAGCGCCGGAAACATGACCTTGCTGAAGGTGCCGAGATAGATCACGGGCGCATCGTCGCTGAGCCCCTGCAGCGCCGACAGCGGCGCGCCGTGATAGCGGAATTCGCTGTCGTAGTCGTCCTCGAGGATCCACGCGCCGGCCGTGCGCGCCTGCCGCACCAGCGCGAGCCGCCGTTCGAGGCTCATCACCGCGCCGAGCGGGTACTGGTGCGACGGCGTGATGTAGATGAGCCGCGGCGGCCGCGTGCCCCACAGCGCGGGCGGCGGGGCGAGGCCGTCGGCGTCGACGGGTACGGGCTCGATCCGCAGGCCGGCCGCCTGGAAGGCCGCGCGCGCGCCGCTGTAGCCGGGCTCTTCGAGCCAGGCGGTGTCGCCGGCGTCGGCGAGCGCATGCGCGCACAGGTCGAGGCCATGCTGGGTGCCGTCGGTGATGAAGACCTGCTCGGCTTCGCACTTCATGCCGCGCGACACGCGCAGATATTCGGCGATCACGCGCCGCAGCCGCAAGTTGCCCTCGACGGGCAGGTAGCCGAGCTGCGCCGGGCCGAGCTGTCGCCATGCGCGCTCGACGCAGCGCCGCCATGCGGTGAGCGGGAACTGATCGAGCGCGGGCATGCCGGGCACGAACGGCAGCGGCAGGTCCTGCTCGTTGCCGAACCGCCGCAGCCCCGCGACGCGCCGCGCGAGCACGGGCTGCGCCGTCGGCTCGGGCGCGGGCGCCGCGCCCGGCAGCCCGACGTGCATCACCATCGTGCCTTGCCGCCGGCCGACCACGAAACCTTCGGAGGCCAGACGTTCATACGCGTACAGCACCGTGTTGCGCGCGATGCGCAGCGCCTCGGCGAGTGCGCGCGACGGCAGCAGGAAGGTGCCGGGCTCGAGCGTGCCGTCGAGGATCGCGGTGCGCAGGCACGCATACAGGCGGTGCTGCTGCGAGGCGCGCGACAACGCCTCGTGGGCGTTCGCACGTTCGAAGTTGGCCAGCAGCACGCCGTAATCCATCATGGCTCCAAGAAATCGATACGGGATGGGTCTACGCATGGTGCCATAGTTTTCTTATTGTTTCGATATGGCCACTTTTTACACCCATTGAACCGGAGCCCGACCATGTCCACCGCCCCCACCGATACGCTTGCGCCGCCGAGCGCGCGAACCCGCGTGCGCCGCGTCGCGAATCGCGCGCACTACGATCGCGACACGCTGTACGCGATCCTCGACGACGCTTATCTGTGGCACCTCGCGTTCGCCGACGAACACGGCGTGCACTGCATTCCGACCGCATGCTGGCGCGAAGGCGACCACCTGTACATCCACGGCTCGAACGGCAGCCGCATGCTGAAGCTCGCCGCGACGGGTGCGCAGGTCTGCGTGACCGTATCGCACCTCGACGGGCTGGTGCTCGCGCGCTCGGCGTTCAATCACTCGATGAACTACCGCTCGGCGGTGATCTACGGCGAGTTCGAGGTCGTGCCGGACGCGCACAAGGCCGCCGCGCTCGATGCCTTCCTCGAACAGCTCGCGCCGGGTCGCGTGCAGGAGGCGCGCCCGGGCAACGCGAAGGAGCTGGCGGCGACCACCGTGATGCGGATCGCGCTCGACGAGACGGTCACGAAGATCCGCACGGGCGGACCGAAGGACGACGAAGAGGATCTCGCGCTGCCGGTCTGGGCAGGTGTGCTGCCGATGGGCGTCGCGCAGCTTGCGCCGGTGGTCGATGCCGCGCCGGCGGGCACGCCGGACTACGTCGCGAACTGGGGCGGCGCGCGCGGCGTGTAATGGAAGGGGCCGGGCGCGCCGGCAGGGTAGTTTTGTTCAATACCGGCGCGCGGCCGCCTTTTATCCTCGGCGCTCGATCAACCCGAGCGTCATGAGGATGCGTGTATGAACCTGCTGCTTTCAATGGCTGCCTTCGCCCTGGCGGCCTCGATCTCGCCCGGCCCCGTCAATCTCGTCGCGCTCGGCGCGGGCGCCCGCCACGGCTTCGCGGCCAGCCTGCGGCACGTGACGGGGGCCACGGTCGGCTTCGTCGCGCTGTTCCTGCTGGTCGGGCTCGGCCTGCACGAGGCGCTCGCGCGCTGGCCGTTCCTGACGGTCGCGATCCAGTGGGCGGGCGTCGCGTTCCTGCTGTATCTCGCCTGGCGGCTTGCGATCGACGACGGCCGGCTCGGCGTCGACGCGCGCGCAGACGCGCCGTCCGCGCTCGGCGGCGCGGCGATGCAGTGGCTGAATCCGAAGGCATGGCTCGCGTCGGTGGCGGGCATGAGCGCGTATGCGGCGAACGGCGACAGCGCGCTGATCTGGCGTTTCGCCGCGATCTATCTGGTGGTGTGCTACGCGTCGGTCGCGTGCTGGGCCTTCGCCGGGGCATTCCTCACGCGGCACCTGCGCGACGCGCGGCGCGTGCGGCTGCTCAATCGCGCGATGGCGGTGCTGCTCGCGGGCAGCGCGATCGGCCTGCTCGGCGCGTAGCGCAGGGCGGTGGCAGGGCGGCGGGGGCTTCAGCCCCGATACTGGCCCGGCGTGGCCGCGACCCGCTTGCGAAACGCGCGCTGGAAATGCGCCTGGTCCGCGAAGCCCGCTTCGAGCGCGACCTCGGCGATCGGCCGGCCGAGCTTCAGCTGCGCACGGCCGTAGTGGATCCGCCGATCGACCAGGTAGGCATGCGGGGTCATCCCGTAGCGCGCCTTGAACGCGCGGATCAGATACGACGGCGACAGCCCCGCGGCCGCGCAGATGTCGTCGAGCGTGAGCGCGTCGGCGAGGTGCGCGTCGACGTGGTCGGCCGCGCGTTCGAGCCGGGGCGACGCGTCCGGCGCGCGCGGCGCGGGCGCCGGATTCAAGCTGCGCTGCACGGCCGAGAAAAACTCGACTGCGGCCTCCTCCTTGTGCAGCGGCCCCTCGTCGGGGCCGACCAGCATCTGATGGAAGCGGTTCAGCCCGTCATGGAGGTCGGCCTGCCACGACAGTGCGGCAGGGAACGCCTGGAAGTCCTGGTTCGCGCTGAAGCCCAGCTGCCGTTGCAACCCGGCCAGCCAGCCGGTGTCGACATAGAGCATCCGGTAGCGCCACGCGTCGTCGCCGCGCGGGTTGCAGGCATGGACCTGCCCGGGATTGACCACGACCACCGCGCCCGGCCCGATCGTCTCGCGCGCGCGGCCGTTCAGGTAGGTGCTGCGGCCGCCCAGCACCGTGCCGATCGAGAACGTGTCGTGCGTATGCGCGGCGTAGCACAGCGCGCGACCGTCGTCGATCGCACGGGCCTCGATGAACGGGAGCGCGGCGTCGCGCCAGAAGCGCGCAGTGGTGGCGGGGGCGGTGGCGGGGCTCACGCGGTGCGGGTCCGGGACGGGCGCCGGGGCCGGCGCGGGTTGTCGAATCCCGTCGATCATACCCGCGCGCGCGACGGCGTGCGCTATCCCGCGTTATTCCGCGCTATCCCGCACGCAATGCCGGCCGGCGCTCGGCCGGGTCGCGCTCGGCGCTCAGGTCGTGGAGCGGCGCGCGGGCGTGCGCAGCGACCGAGAAGCCGAAGGTATTCCTGCCGTCGCCGCAGGCGACGAACACCGCGCCGCCGTGCATCTCGGCCACGGCCTTCACGATCGACAGGCCGAGACCGTGGTTTTCCTGGCTGTTCGCGCGTGCTTCCTCCAGCCGGTAGAAGCGTTCGAAAATATGCGCGCGCGCGACCGGGTCGATCGGCTCGCCCGGATTCGACACGGCGATCTCCACCTGCTCGCCGCGCGGCGTGATCCGCACCTGGAGCGTATCGCCCGCCCGCGAATGCTGGATCGCGTTGATCAGCAGGTTGGTCATCGCGCGGCCGAACAGCGACGGATCGACGGGCGCGCGCGCGTCGCCCGACAGCTCGGCGCGCAGCTGCGCCTCGTCCAACGAGATTTCGAGGAAGTCGAGCATGCGCGCGACTTCGGCCGCGAGCGAGACGTCGGCGAGGTCGGTCGCGCGCTCGCCGCGATCGCTGCGCGACAGGAACAGCATGTCGTTGACGATCACCCGCAGCCGCTCGAACTCTTCCAGATTCGACTGCAGCGTCTGGCGCATCCGCTCGACCGAGCGGTCGCGCGTGGTCAGCGCGACCTGGGTCTGGCCGATCAGGATGCTGACCGGCGTGCGCAACTCGTGCGCGACGTCCGCGTTGAACGATTCGAGCCGGTCGTACGCATGCTCGATGCGCTCCAGCGCGCCGTTGAACGAACTGGCGAGGTCGTGCAGCTCGCGCGGCAGCGCGTCGGCGCGCAGCCGCTGGCGGCGGTTCGCCGGGCTCAGCTCGGCGGCCTCGCGCGACAGCTGCGCGAGCGGTTCGAGCCCGAAGCGCGTGACCGCGCGGCTCAGCAGCAGCGAGATCAGCGTCGCGCCCGCGATCAGCGCGGCGAGCGTGAGGCCGATATGCTGCAGCATCTTCTGGGTGCGCTCGCAGGTGGTCGACACGATCAGCCGCCCGGGCGGACGCCCCGCCGCCGCGGGCAGCGGCGTGGTGTGGACCATCACGTCGTAGCCGCTGTCGGCGAGCCGCAGCAGCTGGAACGCGCCGGACGCCGGCCCGGCCGGCGTGCCGCGCACCGGCTGGCCGAAGCGGAACGCCGGGTCGTCGCTGTCGACCTGGTAGCGCGTGGAACCGCTCGGCGGCTCCAGGTCGGCGAGCTTCTCGTGCATGATGCGCCAGCGCTCCGGCGTGTTCGCGTGCAGCACGATCATCTCGGCGACCTTCGCGCGCGTGGACAAGGTAGCGCGCAGCTCGGCGAACAGCTGCCGCTCCATCACCGCGAACATGCCGACGCCGATCAGCGTGAAGACCAGGAACGAGGTGATGCCGAACATCACCGACAGGCGCAGCGAAATCGAGCGTTTCATAGGCGTCTCGGCTCGGGTTCGGGTTCGTCGCGTACTTCGAGCACATAGCCCATGCCGCGGATCGTATGCAGCAGCTTCTCGCTGAACGGGCCGTCGAGCTTGGCGCGCAGCCGCTTGATCGCGGTCTCGACCACGTTGGCATTGCTGTCGAAA
This sequence comes from Burkholderia multivorans, assembly GCF_010645215.1. Taxonomy (GTDB): domain Bacteria; phylum Pseudomonadota; class Gammaproteobacteria; order Burkholderiales; family Burkholderiaceae; genus Burkholderia; species Burkholderia multivorans_A. The sequence continues at coordinate 8,919 of NZ_JAAGNW010000032.1, forward strand.
TTGACGTCCCACACCAGCTCGGTGATGGTGGTCTTCGACAGCACCTCGCCGCGCCGCCGCGCCAGCACGCTGAGCAGCTGGAATTCCTGCGCGGTCAGGTCGAGGCGGATGCCGTTGCGCATCGCGCGGCGGCTGATCAGGTCGACCCGCAGGTCGCCGATCGAGATCAGCGTCGCCTCCTGCACGCGCGCGCGGCGTGTCAGCGCGCGCAGCCGCTCGATCAGTTCGAGGAACGAGAACGGCTTCGTCAGATAGTCGTCGGCGCCGCCGCGCAGGCCGCGCACGCGGTCGTCCACGCGGTCGCGCGCGGTCAGCATGATGACCGGCGTGTCCTTTTGCGCACGCAGCGCGCGCAGCACGCCGAAGCCGTCGAGCTTCGGCAGCATCACATCGAGCACGACCACGTCGTAGTCGTATTCGACCGCCTTCCATGCGCCTTCCTCGCCGTCCGTCGCGGCGTCGACCACCCAGCCTTCCTCGGAAAGGCCGCTTCTCAGGTAATCGACCACCTTGGCTTCGTCTTCGACTATCAATACTTTCATATCCGTTCCCGGTTGACCGTCACGAGGCCGGCGCGGGCGTCGTGACGGCGCTGCTGGCGGCGGGATCGCCCGCCGCAGGATCGCCTGCCGCAGGACCGCCTGCCGCATCGACCTCAGCCGCGCTCCAGCCGCCGCCGAGCGCCTTCGCCAGATACACCACGAGCGCGGCCCGCTGGCCGCGAATCTGCACCTGCTGGCGCTCGCTCGTCAACAGCTGCTGTTGCGCGCTGATCACGTCGATGTAGGCGGCGAGCCCGCCCGCATAGCGATCCTGCGCGAGGCCGACGAGCCGGCGCGCGTCGTCGACGGCGGCCTGCGCGCGGCGGTTGGCCTCGTCGAGCACCGACAGGCCCGTGACCGCATTTTGCACCTCCTCGAACGCCGTCAGCACGGTTTGCCGGTAGTTGGCCTGCGCGGCCGTGTAGCCGGCCTTCGCGAAATCGACGCCGGCCGCCAGCCGGCCGCCCTCGAACAGCGGCTGGCTGACCGAGGCGCCCACCGACCACAGCAGGCTCGGCACCGTAAACAGGCTCGCGAAGCGGGTCGCGTCCCAGCCGAGGTCCGGCGCGAGCGTGATGCGCGGGAAATAGGCCGCGCGCGCCACCCCGATCTGGGCGTTGGCGGCCGCCATCGCGCGCTCGGCCGACGCGACGTCGGGCCGCCGCTGCAGCAGGTCGCTCGGCAGGCCGGCCGGCAGCGGCGGGGCGGGCAGCACCTGCACGGCCGGCGCGATCGAGAACGCCGGCGCGGGCGTGCCGACCAGCGTCGCCAGCGCGTGTTCGTACTGGGCGCGCTGGTTCAGCAGCAGTTGGGCCTCGGTGCGGGTCGCGTCGAGCTGCGCCTGCTGCTGCAGCAGGTTCAGGCCGGACACCGCGCCGAGGTCGTGCTGCGCCGTCACGAAATCGAGCGCCTTCTGCTGCAGCGCGACCGAGCGGTTCAGCACGTCGATCTCGGCGTCGCTGGAGCGCAGCGCGAGGTAGGTGGTCGCGACGCTCGCGGTCATCACGAGGCGGGCGTTCGCGAGATCGTCGCCGGCCTGCTCGGCGCCGGCCCGCGCGGCCTCGACGGTGCGCCGGATCCGCCCGAACAGGTCGGGCTCGTAGCTGACCCGCGCGCCGACCTGCACGTCGTTCTGCACGGTCGTGGTGTTCTGCGTCGCGTAATTGGTGAGCGGCCGGTCCGCCGAGATCCGCGCGCGGCTCGCGCCCGCCGTCAGGCCGACGCTCGGCCATTGCGCGGCGGCGGCCGAGGCCAGCGTCGCGCGGGCCTGGTCGTAGCGCGCCGCGATGATCTGCACGCTCTGGTTGTGCGCGAGCGCCTCGGTTTCGAGCGCGTCGAGGCGCGCGTCGCCGAAGGTCTGCCACCAGTCGGGCGCGAGCGAGGCGCGCGCGGGCGCGGCCGGGCGCCAGTACGCATCGGCGGGATCGAGCCGCCACGCGGCCGGCGTGGCGACGTCCGGCCGGTGGTAGTCGGGGCCGACCGTGCAGCCGGCGAGCGCGATGAGCGCCGCGGCCGCCGCGAGCCGGAGCGGGCCGGGCCTGATCAGGCCGATCGCGACCTTGGCTCTGGCCCGGCCGGGCGCAGCCTCGCCGACCCTGTCGTGCCACGCGCTCACGAACGTGCTCCCGCGCTGGCGGCGCGCGCCGGCTTGGCGGCCTGCGCGACGGTCACCTCGTCGCCGTTGGCGAGCGAATCGCTCGGATTCAGCACGAGCCGATCGCTCGCGCTGATGCCGCTGTCGATTTCGAGCGTCTGGCCGAGCGTGCGGGCGATCGTGACCGGATGCAGCCGGATCTGGCCGTTCGCCCCGACCACCGCGACGTTCGGGCCTTCGGCGCGGAACAGCAGCGTGTTGGCGGGGATCGTCAGCGTGCCGACGGGCGCCATCGGCAGCGTCGCCTTCACGTATGCGCCGGGCAGCAGGCGGCCGTCCGGGTTCGGCAGCGTGATTTCGACCTGCAGCGTGCGGCTCGCGACGTCGATCGCCTGCGCGGTGTGCGTGATGGCGCCGTCGAACTGCTGGCCGGGCAGTTCGGACTGCGTGACCGACACGTGCTGGCCGAGCTTGACCTGCTGCGCGTAGGTCTGCGGCACCTGCACGTAAAGCCGCAGCCGGTCCGCCTGCACCACCGTGAACAGCGCGCGGCCGGTGCCGCTGTTGCCCGCGTTGACGAGGTCGCCGACGTCGCTGTTGCGCTGCGTGACCACGCCGTCGATCGGCGCGACGATGCGCTGGAACCCTTTCAGCTCGGTCAGGCGGCGCACGTTCGCATCGGCGGCCGCGAGGTTCGCGACGCCCTGGTTGTACGCGCCCTGGCGATCGTCGAGTTCCTGCTGCGACACCGCATCGCGCTGGCGCAGCTGCTGCGCGCGGTCGAACGAGGTTTTCGCGAGCGCGAGCGTCGACGCGACCTGCTGGCGCTGCGCGCTGGCCTGCGCCAGCTCCTGGTCGAGTTCGGGCGTATCGAGCACGGCGAGCAGCTGGCCCTGGCGGACCCGCGCGCCGATGTCGGTCTCCCAGCGCTGCACGTAGCCGCTCGCGCGCGCGTAGATCGGCGCCTCGACGTAGCCGCGCAGCGTGCCGGGCAGCGCCACGCGGGCGTCGCCCGCCGCGGTGCTCGGCTGCACGACGTTTACGTACTGGCGGGCGTTCTGCGCGGTCAGCGCGTCGAGCCGGTTGCCGTTCATCAGGTCGGCGATCACGGTGCGCAGCGCGAGCGCCGCGAGCAGCAGCCCGATCACGAGCAGCGCGAAGCGTGCGCGGGTCCACACCTGCGCGCGGGCGGGGAGATCGAGGCCGGATTCGTCGACGTGGAGGCCGACGGTGCTGTGATGTTTCTCTTCCATGGAATCAACCAGTCAATGCGAATTCAGTCGGTCAGGATGAAGCGGTCGACCGCGCCCGGCGCTTCGCCAGACGCTGGTGGACCCCGGCAAACACGAGCGGCACGAACAGCAGCGTCGAGACGGTCGCGAACAGCAGGCCGCCGATCACCGCGCGGCCGAGCGGCGCGTTCTGCTCGGCGCCTTCGCCGAGCCCGAGCGCCATCGGCACCATGCCGATGATCATCGCGAGCGCGGTCATCAACACGGGCCGGATGCGCGTCGCGCCGGCCTCCAGCGCGGCCGTCAGCGGCGGCGCGCCGGCGTCGAGCCGCTGCCGCGCGAACGACACCACCAGGATGCTGTTCGCGGTCGCGACCCCGACCGTCATGATCGCGCCGGTCAGCGCCGGTACGCTCAGGTGGGTGCCCGTGATGAACAGCATCCAGGCGATCCCGGCGAGCGCGGCAGGCATCGCGCTGATGATGATGAGCGGATCGAGCCAAGACTGGAAGTTCACGACGATCAGCAGGTAGACGAGCACGATCGCCATCGCGACCCCCGCGCCGAGGCCGAGGTACGAGGTGCGCATGGTCTCGACCTGGCCGCGCACCACGATGCTGGTGCCGCGCGGCAGCGCGTCGCGCGCGCGGTCGACCAGCTTGCCGATCTCGCCCGCGACCGAGCCGAGGTCGCGGCCCTCGACGCTCACGTACAGATCGATCACGGGCCGGATGTTGTAGTGGCTCAGGACCGCCGGCGTGACGCCCTGGCGGATCGACACCAGGTTCGCGAGCAGCTGGTACGGCGCGCCCGCGCGGGTGCTGGCCGAGACCGGCGTCGCGAGCAGGTCGCCGACCGAGGCGACCTGGTATTGCGGCGTCTGGATCGTCAGCGGGTACTGTACGCCGGTCTTCGGGCTGACCCAGAACGCGGGCGTGGTCTGCGTGCTGCCCGACAGCGAGATCAGCATGTTCTGCGCGACGTTCTGCGCCGACAGGTTGAGCTGCTGCATGCGCGTGCGATCCATGTCGGCGGTCAGGAGCGGCGTGTCGTTGCGTTGCAGGACGTGCGCGTCGACCGCGCCGGGAATCGCGCGGATCTGCTTCATCAGCCGGCTCGCGATCGCGGTGTTGGCCGCGAGATCGTCGCCCTGGACCTGCACGTCGATCGCGGCCGGCTGCCCGAAGTTCAGGATCTGCGTGACGATGTCGGACGGCTGGAAGAAGAACTCGATGCCGGGGAAGCGGGCGGGCAGGAGCGTGCGCAGCTGCTCGACGTAGCGCTGCGCGGGCCGGTGGCCGGGCTTCAGCGCGATCATGATCTCGCCGTCGAGCGAGCCGATGGTGCCCGAGTTGCTGTACGACAGGTTGATGCCGCTGACCGGCAGGCCGAGGTTGTCGACGATCGTGCCGAGTTCGCCCGCGGGCACCACCTCGCGCACCACCTGCTCGACCTGATCGGCGAGCCGCGCGGTTTCCTCGATCCGGTAGCCGGTCGGCGCGCGCATGTGCAGGCGGATGTTGCCGGCGTCGACGCTCGGGAAGAAATCCCGGCCGAGCGCGAACACGAGGCCCGTCGACAGCACGCAGAAGCCGAGGAAGGCCGTCGCGTAGACGCGCCGGCGCACCAGCAGCACGCTCAGCAGCACGATGTACGACGCGCGCAGCCGCTCGAACGCGCGGTCGAAACCGTGGTACAGGCGCGCGAGGCGCGACGGCTGCGCGTGCGGATCGGGCGCGGCGTGACCGCGGAACAGCAGCAGCGCGAGCGTCGGCACCAGCGTGCGCGACAGCACGTAGGACGCGAGCATCGCGAACACCACCGCCTCGGCGAGCGGCACGAACAGGTAGCGGGCGACGCCCGTGAGGAAGAACATCGGCACGAACACGATGCAGATGCACAGCGTCGACACGAAGGCCGGCACCGCGATCTCGCCCGCGCCTTCGAGGATCGCCTCGCGCAGGCCGGTGCCGAGATGCAGGTGGCGCTCGATGTTTTCGATCGTCACGGTGGCGTCGTCGACCAGGATCCCGACCGCGAGCGCGAGCCCGCCGAGCGTCATGATGTTGATGGTCTGGCCGAGCGCCGACAGCGCCAGCAGCGAGGTGAAGATCGACAGCGCGATCGAGATCGCGATGATCAGCGTGCTGCGCCAGTTGCCGAGGAACAGCAGGATCATCATCGCGGTCAGGAGCGCGGCGATCAGCGCCTCGTGGATCACGCCCTGGATCGCCGCGTCGACGAACACCGACTGATCGAACAGCGGCGTGATCTTGAGATCCTCGGGCAGGGTCGGCTCGATCGCCGGCAGCAGCGATTTCAGCGTGTTGACGACCTGCAGCGTCGAGGCGTCGCCGTTCTTCAGCACCGACACGAGCACGCCGCGCTGGCCGTCCTTGCGCACGATGTTGGTCTGCGGCGAGAAGCCGTCGCGCACGTGCGCGACGTCGCCGAGATAGATGGTCGCGCCGTTCGCGGTCTGCACCGGGATCCGGTTCAGCTCGGCGACGGTGTCGGGGGACGCGTTGGTGCCGACCTGGTATTCGGTCTGGCCGATCTTCGCAGTGCCGGTCGGCAGCACGAGATTCTGCACGTTGACCGCGCTGACGATGTCGGCGGGCGTGAGCCCCTTCGCCGTCAGCGCCTGGGTGTCGAGGTCGACCGCGATCACGCGGGTGCGGCCGCCGTACGGGTAGGGCACCTGCGCGCCGGGGATCGTGATCAGCTGCGGCCGCAGGAAGTTCATCGCGACGTCGGCGAGGGCCTGCTCCGACATCGAATGGCTCGACAGGCCCAGCTGGATCACCGGAATGCTCGACGCCGAGTAGCTGATGATGAGCGGCGGGGTCGCGCCTTGCGGCATCTGCCGCACGATCGCCTGCGCGGACGACACCGTCTGCGCGATCGCGGTCTGGGTGTTCGCGCCGGGCTGCAGGAACACCTTGACGATGGCGATGCCGGGCAGCGTCTGCGATTCCAGATGCTGGATGTTGCTGACCGTGGTGGTCAGCGTGCGTTCATGCACCGAGGTGATGCGGTTCGCCATTTCCTGTGCGGACAAACCGTTGTAATTCCAGATCACGCTGATGACCGGGATGTCGATCGACGGCAGCACGTCGGTCGGCGTGCGCATCAGCGCGAGCGGGGTGGCCAGCAGAATCATGATGGCCATCACGATGAACGTGTACGGGCGCCGGAGCGCGAGGTCGACAATCCACATGGGAAACGGCAGGAGCGGTGGGAGGGAGCGGGCGGCGCGTTACGGTGAATGGATACGCATGATAGAGAACTGGTCCGGGCCGAAGGCTGACGCCAAAATGGCGGAATTGTCAGGTTCGGGCGGCGCGCCCCTGCGCGTCAGATCTGCTCCATGCCGAACGCGGCGAGCCGCGTCAGATCGACCACCGTAATCTGGTTATAGGCGATCCGCAGGATGCCGCACTGCTCGAGATGGCGCAGCGCCTGGTTGACCCGCTGGCGGGACACGCCGGCCAGCATGCCCAGCTCCTCCTGCGAGATCGCGAGCGACGGGCCGGTGTCCGGATACAGCGCCGGGTTGAACAGCTGGGCGAGCGATTGGGCGACGCGCGCATCGACGTCGAGCAGGATCGAGGCGATGAACTCGCCCATGCGGTTGTTCAACTGACGAATCACGAAGCCGGTGAACGGCAGGCTCGTGTCGAGCAGCGTGTGGAAGGTGGCGGTCGGTACGTAGAGCACCAGCGAGCGCTGCATCGCGATCACGTCGTACTTGCGCAGCTCGCGCTTGATCACGCTGCCTTCGCCGAACCAGCCGCCCGAGGGCACGCCGGAGAAGGTGCAGCCGCGCCCCGCGACGTTGTGGATCGCGAGCTTGACGAGCCCCTCGTGCACGCCGATCCAGTAGTCGGAGGGGGCCTGGCGGCGCGCGATCCAGTCGCCGGCGTCGTGGTGCTCGGCGTGCGCGTCGGCGAGGACGAGGGCCTGGTGGTCGGGGGCGAGGGCGGCGAACCAGCCGCAGCGGGCGAACAGCGCGGGCAGGGCGGCGGCGGGGGGCGCAACCGCGCGGAGATCGGACATGGGCTGGCGTAGGCGGGCACGGGGAGCCGCGCGGGGCGGCGGGTAGCGGCATCATATCGAAGTTCGGGAACGGGCCCGTGACGAATGCCGCGCGGGTGGGCGGCGGGCCCGGTGGTTCGTATAATGCCGACGTCAATATTCCGACGAATGGCCCCTCACCTGAGTCCCTTTCGAACGGGGCATATCTCCTGACCGACATGAAGATCCTGGCAATCTCGGGTAGCGCGCGCGAGGCATCCATCAATACCGCGCTGCTGGCAGCGCTGCGTTCGCGCGCGCCGGCGGGTATGGAGATGTCGGTTTTTCATCGACTCGACACGTTGCCGGTGTTTTCGCCCGATGCGCAGGGAGAGCGGACGCCGGTCGAGGTGAGCGGGTTTCTGGAGCGGGTATCGGCTGCCGACGGCATCGTCATCGCGAGCCCGGAGTATGTCCGGGCCATTCCCGGCGGCCTCAAGAATGCGATCGACTGGATGGTTGCCCGTTTCGAAGTCGTCGGGAAACCCATTGCGCTCGCGCATGCGTCCCACCGGGGCGACGATATGCTGGCTTCGCTGAGGCTCGTGCTGTCGACCGTCAGTGATCGATTCCTGGAGCACGTGTTCGTGCGGATACCGCTGATCGGGAAGTCTCCGGAGGAAGCCGCGGCGGTATTGCGCCTACCGGAGCACGATGCGCGGATGGCGGGTTTTCTGGCGGCGTTGGCGGCTGAAATTCGCGGGCCGGACATCAGGGAGCCGCATGCGATGCCGTGAGGCGCGTGTTGATCTCGGCGGTGCGGGCCCGCACCGCGCGCATCAGCAGCATCGTTGTGCCGAGGGCCGCCGCGGCCAGTACGCAAACGAGGCGCGGCTGCGGACATATCCATAGCAGCGCCTGGGCGCCGGCCTCCCCGACTGCGCCGGCCACCCAGATGAAGCCGAAGTAGCGGCTTCGCGCTTGCGCCGGCGCGTGTTCCGAAACCAGGTGATAGAGCACCGGGATCGACATGAATTCGCCGATGCTCAAGACGACGATGCCCGCCCCGACCGCCAGGTCATTGGGTGAAACCCCTACGGCCAGCACGCCTGCCACCGTCAACCCGAGTCCGATCGACACGCCCCTCCAGGCGATTCCTGTGCTTGCCGGCCGGCGCATCGTCCACAGATAGGCGCACAGAACCGTCGCTGAATTCAAACCGAGCCAGACGTTGCCCTGCGGACGCAATCCCAGTTCTGCAGCGATCAGCGGCGCACTGGAAAAGATCATGGTGTAGCACGCCCAGATCGCGGCAAAGAGCGCAAACACCTTGATGAAAATCGGATCCTGCAGCGGCGCGAACCAGGATGACGAAGCGGGTTGCCCGGGCCTCCGCTGCGGCGCTGCGGGTATGGAAAGGACACCCGTAGCCGCGATGCTCAACGGAAGCAACAGCCACAGGCAGGTACTGCCGAGGCTCGGCCACAGCAGGAGCGGCCCTGCCATGGCGCCCACGTTGATCAACAGATAGTGCGTGGAAAAAGCCCGGCCGCCCTGCTTGCCCGCGATCTGGCTCAAGATCGAATACACGGCCGGATTCAGGATCCCGCCGCCGATTCCGGCGATGCCTCCGGCCGCGAACAAGGCGAGCGGCGTATCGGCCTGACACAGCGCCGCCAATCCGAGCGCCTGCACGGACGAACCGAAGGCGATCACGAGGCGACCCGGGTAGCGGTCGGCGAGCAAGCCGCCGAGCAGGGGGAACAGGCGGTAAAGGAAGATCTGGATGACGAAGAAGAGGGCAAGCCCGGAATCGCTCAGCCAGCCCGCCTGCCACGCGGACAGGGGCTTGTTCGGCGTAATCGTGAAGAACAGGAGCTTGTCGAGCCCGTGAAAGGCGAGCAGGGTCCAGAGCGGCCGGTTCATTGGGCGAACCTGACGATCAATTCGCGCAGGACGGCCTGTATGCGCGCCGCGGCCTGCTCGGCGGTGTCTCCCGTCACGATGACGAAACCGATGCGATCGCCGGAGCTTTCAGGGGGGCGGATTCGATCTCCCGGCCGTTTCTCGAGTCCGCACCGGGCGACGTAGTCCCGGCGCTTCAAGTCCTCCCAACCGTCCACGCTTTTCAGAATGCCGTCGCGCGGCGCGACGACGAAACCTACCGCTGCGGCATCGTCATGACGAGGCGATACCGTGTCGTTGCCGAGCAGGGCGTCGAGGTGGAACCGGAACAGGTCGACGCCGGTTGCGAGCGGGATCAGGTCCGTCGTGATGTGGTCCCCGCCCGGGCGGGGATTGGTCTCGAT
>NZ_JAAGNW010000032.1:18622-21833 GCF_010645215.1 Burkholderia multivorans
GCAGTTCGATGTGGAATACCCCGTCATGCAGGTCGAGCGCCTGCGCCGCGGATCGGGCCGCGGCGATGAGCGCTTGCCGTTGTTGGTCGGGCACGCGCGCGGGGAACACGTGCCCGAGTTCGACGAAGAAGGGAGGCGGCGTCACCCATTTTTCCGTCAAGCCGGCAAACCGGACTGCGCCATCGATTACCGCCAGTTCGACGCTGAATTCAGGGCCGTCCGCGAACGCCTCCAGCAGATACGTCTTGCGGTGAACGAGGCCGAACATGCCGAAATCCGTTTGCTCGAGGTGGAGCCAGGCTCGTTCGAGATCGCGGTCGTTTCCCAGTAGCGCGACGCCTTTGCTGGAAGCGGAGCTCGTTGGTTTGATCACCAGCGGATAGCCGATGCGGCGCGCGGCATCCTTCGCTTCGCCGATCGTCTCGACGAGCGCGTAGTCGAGTGAAGGAGCGCCCGCCGTTCTGTAGGCGAGCCTGGCGAGATCCTTGTGTACGCCTCTTTCCGCCGCGAGCGGCGCGACCCCGCGCAGGCCGAGCAGCGACGCCAGTTTCGCGGCCGTAGTCGTGACGAACTGGTTTCCCGCGACCACGGCGGCGATCGATGGCAACCGGCCCGCGTCGTCCAGCGCTTGTCTGATGGCCCGCTCGTCGTTCACCGGGCACACCAGCACGCCGTCCACATGCTGGCGATACCGGTGCTGGTCCGGGAGCGATGCGTCGCTGGTCGCTACCCAGCACGTCAAGTTCATGCGCCGCGCTGCTTCGAGGTAACCGATGCCGAAGTAGCACGGTTCGATGACGAGGATGTTCATCAGGGGTTTCTCTTCGACGGGGTGATGCTTGTTATCCGCAGGGGGGGCGCGGTACCCGGGATGGGCCGCGATCCGGCATCGGGTGCCGCTGACGATGCGGCGGGCCTGCTTGCCCGCGGCGTGAACGCTCGAAGAATGGCCGGAGATCCGGTCAGGCGAGATCTGCGGTAAGACCTGCATCGATGCGGTCTGATCGACATACCTGTACATGAGCGCCATGGCGTGGAATATCCCGAGCGCGTCGAGCGCATTGAGGAGCGTCTCCAGGGAGGTGTCGCATCGTCTCAAGCGAGCGGAACTCTGCGCTTTTTTCGTAAAGACCGATCGATGATTGCCCGTTCCCTCGGATGCGAAATGAGCCGATTTATTTCATTCCATCCCGGCATTTTTTCCAGATCCAATTTCCATTCCCGATATGAGAATGCTTTCTTGGAAAAGCGATTTTCTAATGCGCGAAACGGTGGGCGTGAGATGGGTGCATGGGCCGGGCGAGATTCGATCGTGCGGCCCGATGTAAAAGAGAAAGCCGCGATTTTGGTTGGTGCGATCGTAGCCAGGAAATCTTCACTTGTCTTTGGTATTAGTTCGAAAATAATATGAATGCATGGGCAGGCGCGCGTCGGAATGATCGGGTTTTCCACGAGCGTGCAGACGGATCGCGGTCTCGTCGGAGGAAACGGGCCGAGACGTTTGCTATCGTCGGTTTCGGCTCGGCGTCGGCAGGCTCGGTCGGGCGCAAGCGGGCTTGCGTTCGCCGCGGCCGGGTTTGTCGTTCCAGCGACAGACGGCCGGGCGATCGGGTCGCTACACTCGCCGGCTATCGGGTCCGCATCCGCATCAATGCATCAATTACAAATCATTGAAAATCGAGGCGGCATGCCTCGCAGGAGACACACATGACGCAGCGATTCGACGAAGGACTGGACCGGCGCGACGCGAACTACGTCCCGCTCACGCCGATCGATTTCATCGCGCGCGCCGCCGAGGTTTACGGCGACCGGCTCGCGGTCGTCCACGGCGACGTGCGGCGCAACTGGCGCGACACCTACGCACGCACCCGTCGCCTGGCGAGCGCGCTGCGCAACGCGGGCGTCGGCCCGGGCGACACGGTCGCCGCGCTGCTGCCCAACATCCCCGCGATGGTCGAGGCGCACTTCGGCGTGCCGATGGCGGGCGCGGTGCTCAACGCGCTGAACACGCGGCTCGACATCGCGTCGATGCTGTTCATGCTCAGGCACGGCGAGGCGAAGCTGCTGATCGTCGACACCGAATACGGCGAACTCGCGCAGCGCGCCGCGCAGGAGCTGCCCGGGCTCGTGATCGTCAGCGTCGCCGATGCGCAGCCCGCCGATCCGGAGCGTTTCGGCGCGGCGCTCGACTACGAGGCGTTCGTCGCGACGGGCGACCCGGACTGCGCGTGGACGCCGCCCGCCGACGAGTGGGACGCGATCGCGCTCAACTACACGTCCGGCACGACGGGCGACCCGAAGGGCGTGGTCTACCACCATCGCGGCGCCTATCTGGCCGCGCTCAGCAATATCCTCGAATGGGACATGCCGAAGCACCCGGTGTACCTGTGGACCTTGCCGATGTTCCACTGCAACGGCTGGTGCTTTCCGTGGGCGGTGGCCGCGCGCGCGGGCGTCAACGTGTGCCTGCGCCGCTTCGACGCGCAGCGCGTATTCGATCTGATCCGCGCGGAGGGCGTGACCCATTACAGCGGCGCGCCGATCGTGCAGAGCGCGATCGCCAACGCGCCGGCCGGGTGGCGGGCGGGCATCACGCACACCGTGCATGCACAGGTCGCGGGCGCGGCGCCCGCGCCCGCCGTGATTGCGAAGATGAAGGAGATCGGTTTCGTGTTGACCCACGTGTACGGGCTGACCGAGACCTACGGGCCCGCCTCGGTCTGCGCGAAACAGGCGGAGTGGGACGCGCTCGGCGACGACGAGGTCGCGCGCCTGAACGCGCGGCAGGGCATGCGTTACCACCTGCAGGCGGGCGCGACCGTGCTCGATCCGGATACGCTTGCGCCGGTGCCGGCCGACGGCGAGACGCTCGGCGAGATCATGTTCCGCGGCAACATGTGCATGAAGGGCTACCTGAAGAATCCGCGCGCGACCGAGGAGGCGTTCCACGGCGGCTGGTTCCATACCGGCGATCTCGGCGTGCTCGCGCCGGACGGCTATATCCGCATCAAGGATCGCCGCAAGGACATCATCATCTCGGGCGGCGAGAACATTTCGAGCATCGAGGTCGAGGATGCGCTGTACCGGCACCCGGCCGTCGCCATCGCGGCGGTGGTGGCGCTGCCGGACCCGAAGTGGGGCGAGGTGCCGTGCGCGTTCGTCGAACTGCGCGAGGGGATGGAGGCGACCGAGGCGGAGATCATCGCGCATT
>NZ_JAAGNW010000032.1:21843-22387 GCF_010645215.1 Burkholderia multivorans
ATTGCCGCACGCTGCTCGCGAGCTACAAGCTGCCGAAGGCGGTGCGTTTCGGCGAACTGCCGAAAACCGCGACCGGGAAGATCCAGAAATTCCAGCTGCGCACGCAGGTGGGCTCGGGCCAGGCGATCGATCTGGCGGGCGACGGAAAGAAGGGGTGAGGCATCGTGTTGGCCTGCGATGTCGCGGGCCGGCAGCGACGCAGCGTGCCGGTCGACCGCGAAACAGGGCGCGTTGCCCGCGCGGCGTGCTACCTGCGGCAGCCACGCGGTTCGCCGCGTATGGAGCGGGCCGGGCGCGGCGCGCGCGTCATGAAGGCAGGATCAGCCATGCCACCACGAGATAGCGCGCGATCTTCGCGCACGCGACGATCGCCAGGAAGCTCGGCAACGGCTCGCGCAGCATCCCGGCGATCACGGTCAGCGGATCGCCGATCACGGGCGCCCAGCTGAGCAGCAGCGACCAGCGCCCGTAGCGGCGATACCAGCGTTCGGCGCGTTCGAGCGCGGCCGGCTTGACCGGAAACCAGCGGCGCGTGCGGAAGTGT
>NZ_JAAGNW010000032.1:22397-25086 GCF_010645215.1 Burkholderia multivorans
GCGGCGAGCAGCGCGGCGGCGAACAGGCCGCCGAGGGTGAGGAGCGTGGACATCGGGGGATTGTAACGGGCGGTGACATGGGGCCTCGCCGCGCGCCCTCGGGCAGGGCGGGCACGTGCTGGCTGCATGTCATAATCACCACCCCTTCCCATCCGGTTTCGGGCCATCGTGACGCACGCGCGTTTACCGTTTCGAAAGCCAGGCAGCTGGCTCGGCCTGCTCGCGATCCTGCTGATCGCGCTGGCGCCGACGGTGTCGCAGCTGCTCGCGCAGCATGGCCGCCTCGACCGGATCCTCGATACCTACTGTTCCGCCTCGCCGATCGAGCGTGCCGTCGAGAGCCACGCGCACGCGGGCCATGCGGCGGCATCGCATTGGGAGGCGTGTCCGTATTGCGGCCTGTTCGCCCACGTGCCGGTGTTGCCCGGCGTGGCGCACGTGCCCCTCGGCGCGGTCGCGCCGACCTTGTTCCTGGTGTGGCCGGCGGCGCACGCCGCCCGGCTCGCGCCGCTGTTCAGCCGCGCCCGCGCGCGCGCGCCGCCCGAGCGGGCCTGAGATCGCTTTCCGGCACCGCGTTCGCGCACGGCGACGCGGCGCGCCGTCGCCCGCACGCGGCGGCGCGATCCCAGCGCACGACACAGGAGCAGTACCCTCATGCAAGAGCTTTTCAAGCGCTATGCGGCGCCCGCGCGCGCCTGCCTGCTGGCGGCCGGCGCGGCCGCCGGCTTCGCGGCCCCGATCACGGCCGCCGCCCACGCGGTGGTGGGCGACCGGGTGTTTCCCGCCACGATGGCCGTCGACGACCCGGGCGTCGGCGACGAATTCGACCTGCAGTACGGCCACATCAAGAGCCCCGCCGACGGCGGCGGCGACATGAACGTGAACACCGTGTCCTATGAGTGGGACAAGCTGATCACCTCGGATCTCGGTTTCAGCGTGGCGGGTTCCTATGTCGGGCAGAACGCGCCGGACGGCGGTTCGGCGCGCGGCTGGGACAATCTGACGGTCGGCCTCAAGTACCTCGTCTACCGCAACGCGCCGCACGAATTCATGTTGTCGGCGGGCGTGCTGGCGGCGCTCGGCGGCAGCGGCGCGAAATCGATCGCGAACGCATACTCGACGATCACGCCGACCGTTTACTTCGGCAAGGGCTTCGGCGATCTGCCCGCGTCGCTGAGCTACCTTCGGCCGCTCGCGCTCACGGGCGAGATCGGCCCGAACCTCACCACCGCGCGCAGCGCGCCGAACTCGCTCGACTGGGGCCTCACGCTCCAGTACAGCATCCCGTACCTGCAGTCGCAGGTGAAGGATCTGGGCTGGCCGCAGCCGTTCGCGAACCTGATCCCGGTGATCGAGTTTCCGATGAACACCTGCACCGGCAGCGGCTGCTCGGGCACGGCGACGACCGGCACGATCAATCCCGGGCTGATGTGGATGAACCGCTACGGCCAGTTCGGCATCGAGGCGCAGATTCCGCTGAACCGGGCATCCGGCTCGCATCCGGGCATTCTGCTGCAGGCCCACGTCTATTTCGACGACGTGCTGCCGCATTCGCTGGGCCAACCGTTGATTCACTGAGGAGACGCGATCATGAGGTCAGCAGGACATCTCGACATCGGCGCGCGCATCGTGCGCGGCGCCGCCGCGCTGCTGCTCGCGACGGGCGCGCAGTGGGCCTGCGCGCATGCGTATCCGGTTCACCAGACGCCGGGCGCGGGCGCGAGCGTGGCCGCGCCCGCGCAGGTGGCGATCGAGTTCGACGACGCGCTCGAACCCGCCTTCAGCTCGATCGCGGTCACCGACGCGGCCGGCAAGCCGGTGACCACCGCCAAGGCGGTGGTCGATCCGGCGGATGGCAAGCATCTGTCGGTGGCGGTCGGCGGGCTCGCGCCGGGCGTGTACGCGGTCGCGTGGGTGGCGGTCGCGGTGGACGGGCACCGCACGCAGGGGCACTACACGTTCACCGTGAAGTGACGGGGTCGCGCGCGCGTTATGCCGCGTGCGCGTCGTCTCCGTGCCCGAGCTTGAAGACGCTCACGGCCTGCGTGAGTTGAGCCGCCTGGTCGCGCAACTCGGTCGCCGCATGCTCGGCGTCCTCGATCAGCGCGGCGTTCTGCTGGGTCGCCGCGCCGATCTGCGTGACGGCGAGGTTCACCTGTTCGATGCCGGTCGACTGCTCGCGCGACGCGGCGCTGATTTCGCCGATGATGGTCCGCACCTGCTCGACCCGCTCGACGATGCGCTGCATCGTCGCGCTCGCTTCCTCGGCGATCCGGTAACCATGCTCGACCGTCGACGAGGAGCCCGCGATCAGCGTCTCGATTTCCTTCACGGCCGCCGCGCTGCGCTGCGCGAGCGCGCGCACCTCGGCCGCGACCACCGCGAAGCCGCGCCCGTGCTCGCCCGCGCGCGCCGCCTCGACGGCCGCGTTCAGCGCGAGGATATTGGTCTGGAACGCGATGCCCTCGATCACGCCGGTGATGTCGGCGATCTGCCGCGACGCGCGCTGGATGTCGCCCATCGTCGCGACCACGCGCTGCACCGCCTGTCCGCCATGCTGCGCCGCTTCGGAGGCGCCCGACACGAGGTCGTTCGCCTGCGCCGCATGTTCGGCGTTCTGCTGCACGACGGCCGTGATCTGCTCCATGCTCGCGGCGGTTTCCTCGACGCTGCTCGCCTGGGTGGCGAT
>NZ_JAAGNW010000032.1:25096-26203 GCF_010645215.1 Burkholderia multivorans
GGTGCCGTGCGCGATGTCGTGCGAGCCGCGCCGCACCTGCGCGACGATCCGCGCGAGCCCGTTGCCGATGCCGTCCACCGCCTGCACCAGACGGCCGATCTCGTCGGCGCGTCCGTCCTGGGTTCCGCTTCGGCCGATCCGCACGCTGAGGTCGCCGGCCGCGAAGCGCTCCGAGGCGCGCGCGGCTTCGTCGAGCGGCCGGCTCACGAGGCGTTTGACCAGCATCAGGAACAGCGCCGCAAACGCCAGCACGAACGCGCCGCCGATCGCGAGGAACAGGTTGCGGGTGCGGCGCGTGTCGGCCGTCATTTCATCGTCGATTGCGATGCCGCCGACCAGCCACTGCCACTCGGGCACCGTGACGAACGAGACGAACTTCGCGCGCGGCCCGTCGTCGTGTGCGGCCGGATCGGCCGAACGGTAAGCGATCTGGCCTTGCTTCGCGGCGAGCATCTGCGCGTAGGGCGCGATCGCGTCATCGGCGCGCTGGCCCGCGCGGTCCGGGTGAACGAGCAGCGTGCCGCGATTCGGGCCGTTCGAGGCGTCGAGCACGAAGTAATAGCCGCTGTCGCCGATCTTCAGTTCGCGGATGCCGGCCTCGACCAGGCGGACCTCGGCGCCGACGTCGAGGCCGACGAACAGCGCGCCGATGATGCGGCCGCCGGCGTCGGTGATCGGCCGGTACTGCGTGATGTAACGTTTGCCGAACAGCGCGGCCAGGCCCGTATAAGTCTGACCGGCCATCAACGGGCCGTAGGCGGGGCCCTTGCGGTCGAGCAGCGTGCCGATCGCGCGGCTGCCGTCCTGCTTTTTCAGCGAGGTCGTGATCCGCACGAAATCGTCGCCGGTGCGCGCGAAGACGGTCGCGATCGCGCCGCTCTTCTGCAGGAACTGGTCGGGAATCGAGAAATCGAGATTCAGCGCGCGGCCGCCGGCGCTCAGCACCGGGGTCGCGACACCGCCGATCTCGACCTTCTGGGCGGGATCGAGCGCGTAGTCGGGCGGCAGGAAGCTCGCGAGCAGATTCATCGAGCGGCCCGCCTCGGCGGACAGCGCCTTGTCGAACAAGCTGATCATCGCGGCGATCGAGCGATCCTTTTCGTCGAT
>NZ_JAAGNW010000032.1:26213-26978 GCF_010645215.1 Burkholderia multivorans
GGGTGCCCGCGATGTGGGTCAGGGCCCAGGTGAAGACGGCAAACAAGAGGGCAACCAGCGCGCACGAGAAAACGGCGAGGCGTGCGCCCACGCTCGCGCGCTTGAGGAAAGACACGTTCATGAAAGGAAAACTCCGGTGTTGCGGTATTGCAGAGAGGGGGTGGCGGAACGCACGCGTCACCGCTCGCTCACCGGAGGTCTACGGCAATTGGAAAGGATTCTTTAGTTTTTGTAAGGTAAAGGGGCGATGGGCGCCGGGATGCGTGACGTTTAGATGACGTTTTTGCAACAGTCGTGGCCGGCGGTGCGATTGTCGGCATAGTCGCGCGACGGCGGCGCGAGGTCGGGGAGCCTGGAAGCAGGCGGCCCCGGGCGGGTCGCGCTCGCGACCGTGTCAGCGCGTGATGAACGGCGCCGGCGCGCCGGGTGCGCCGCGCGCATGCCTGCGCTGGCGCAGCAGCGCGACCCGGCAGTTCTCGCGGGCGGCTTCGCGGCCGTCGTCGTCGAACAGCACCAGGTCGCCGCGCATCACGTTGAAGGTGATCACGTGGCCGGTCGGCGACGACAGGGTTTCCGGCGTGTGATGCGAGCCGGCGGGTTCGAGCACCGTGCTGCCGGGCCCGGCGATCCAGTCGTATTCGCGGTAGCGCCATTCGCCCACGAGCGTGTGGACGAACACCCGGCCGTCGTGGCGGTGGCGCGGCAGCGTCATGCCGACCGGCATGCGGAGCAGCACGGTCAGCTCGTCGCCGGCCGCGTCGACGT
>NZ_JAAGNW010000032.1:26988-28244 GCF_010645215.1 Burkholderia multivorans
GGGCGGCAGGGCGATGGGCGGGATGGCGTCGGACATGGCGGGCGGCGTCGGGAAGGGCTCGGAGCGGCGATTATCGCAGACCGGGCCGGCGCGCCCGCTCGCTGCCGCTCACTCTTGCGCCGCGCGCCCCTGCGAGCGCGCGGGCGCGCGCTGTGTGCCGGGCAACGGCTCGGCCCCGGCGGACATCAGCGGATCGGTGACGACCATCCGTTCCGACGAGCCGTCCGGCCAGGTGATCTTGAATACGCTGCCCGCGGGCAGCGTGAACAGCCCGTGTTCGAGCCGGTACTGCGCCGCGCAGGCACCCGCGCCCGCACTGCGGATCGGGGCCTCCGAGCCGGTCGACGTGTCGCGCACGTTGTTCAGCTTCGCACAGGGCGGGTAGCGCCCGTCCAGGGCCGGCGGTGCGGCGTGGGCGAGGGCGGGCAACGCGAGCGCGCCCAGGACGACGAGCAGGGAACGGGACATGGCGGTTTTCCGTGTGGAGAAGGATGCCGGAACGAGCGTAACAGGGTCGGATGATACAACGCGCGCGGCTCGCGGCGTGCGGCCAGCGGCGCGCGGCCAGCGGTGGGCACTCGGCACCCGGCGGCCTCTGGCCGACCGCTCGCCGCTACCGTCCGCCCTCCTTGCCGCTCCGGTTTGCCGGCCCGCCGCCGCGCGGCGCGTGGGCTTCCACGAGGTAGGTCTGGAACAGCAGCGCCGCGCGCGACGGTTGCGGCGATCTGCGCAGCAGGCTCACGAACCGGCACGCGTAATGGAAGCGCTGCGGCGCGATCGCCTGCATCAGGCCCTGGGTCTCGAAGCTGTGCGCATAGTGGTCGGGCAGGAAGCCGAGATACTTGCCGGACAGGATCAGCGTCGCGATCGATTCCTGGTCCGACGCGTTCGCGCTGCGCGTGAGCTTCGCGCGATGGCTGAGCTCCATGTTCGGCGAATGAAAGCCGAGGCCGGCGAACGGATGGGCGCGGATCTGGCTCCAGGTCAGCCGCCCGTGCGGCGCGTCGAACAGCGGGTGGCGCATGCCGCAATACAGCAGCATGCGCTCGTCGAACAGCTCGCTGTAGACCAGGCTGCCGGAGTTGCGGTGCGCGGGGATGATTCCGACCTGATAGCTGCCGTCGATCACGCCGCGCTCCACCTCGTTGATCGACGCCACGTGCAGGTTGAGCTGCACCTCGGGCGCTTCGTCGTGGAAGCGGCCGATCGCATCGCCGAGGCGCGCGTTCGGATTGGTCGCGGTCTTGTCGAACACG
>NZ_JAAGNW010000032.1:28254-31644 GCF_010645215.1 Burkholderia multivorans
CGCCAGCAGCCGCAGCGTCTCCTCGTAGATCGCCTGCCCCTCGGGCGTCAGCGTGAAGCCCGCGCGGCCGCGCCGGCACAGCACGAGGCCGAGCCGGGTTTCGAGGTCCTTCACGTGGCGGCTGATGGTCGAGATGCCGATGTTCAGCTCCAGCTCGGCCGCGGCCATCCCGCCGCACTGCACCACGCCCTTGAACACGCGCAGCAGCCGCAGATCCATATCGCTGAGCTGCCCGAGCAGCGCGCGACTCTTCGGTTTTCTTACTTGCATAAAAGCTCAAGTAAACATTGATATCGAGATATTCAAAAGACTAATCGGCGAGCCAACAATGCGCAACATATCCATCAACGAGGAGCGCGCGGCGCTGACCGACATGACCGTTCTTACCGCACCCAATCAGGAAGAGACCCTCCGCACCGACGCCGCATGGCTCGACGCGCACTGGATGCCGTTTACCGGCAACCGGCAGTTCAAGACGGACCCGCGCATCATCGTCGAAGGCAAGGGCGCGTACTATACCGACGCCGAAGGCCGCAAGATCTTCGACGGGCTGTCGGGCCTGTGGTGCTGCGGCCTGGGCCACGGCCGCGCCGAGATCACCGAGGCGGTGAGCCGCCAGATCGGGAAGCTCGACTATGCCCCCGCGTTCCAGTTCGGCCACCCGGCCTCGTTCGCGCTCGCCAACAAACTGCGCGACCTGACCCCGGACGGCCTCGACTACGTGTTCTTCACCGGTTCCGGCTCGGAAGCCGCCGACACCTCGCTGAAGATGGCGCGCGCGTACTGGCGTGCCAAGGGCAACGGTACGAAGACGCGCCTGATCGGCCGCGAGAAGGGCTACCACGGCGTGAACTTCGGCGGGATCTCGGTGGGCGGCATCGGGGCCAACCGCAAGCTGTTCGGCCAGGGGATCGAGGCCGACTTCCTGCCGCATACCCAGCTGGCCGCGAACGCGTTCTCGCGCGGGCAGCCCGAGCAGGGCGCGGAGCTGGCCGACCGCCTGCTCGACCTGATCGCGCTGCACGACGCGTCGAAGGTCGCGGCGGTGATCGTCGAGCCGTTCGCCGGTTCGGCCGGCGTGATCGTGCCGCCGAAGGGCTATCTGAAGCGGCTGCGCGAAATCTGCACCGCGCACGACATCCTGCTGATCTTCGACGAGGTGATCACGGGCTTCGGCCGGACGGGCGCGTTGACCGGCGCGGAAGCGTTCGGCGTGACGCCGGACATCATGAACGTCGCGAAGCAGGTAACGAACGGCGCGCAACCGCTCGGCGCGGTGATCGCGAAGCGCGACATCTACGAGACCTTCATGGCCGCGGGCGGCCCCGAGTACCTGGTCGAATTTCCGCACGGCTATACCTATTCCGCACACCCGGTCGCCTGCGCGGCGGGCCTCGCGGCGCTCGACCTGCTCGTCAAGGAGGACGCGATCGGCCGCGTGCGCGCGCTCGCGCCGCATTTCGAGGCCGCGGTGCACGGCCTGAAAGGCGCGCGCCATGTCGTCGACATCCGCAATTGCGGTCTCGCGGCCGGCCTGACGATCGAGCACGCGCCCGGCGAGCCGGCGCGCCGCCCGTACGAGATCGCGATGCGCTGCTGGCAGAAGGGCTTCTACGTGCGCTACGGCGGCGACACGATCCAGCTCGCGCCGCCGTTCATCTCGGAGCCGCGCGAGATCGACAACCTGATCCAGGCGCTCCACGACGCGCTGCACGAGGTCGACTGAGGCCCCGCATCCCATCGCGCCGGCCGCGCATCGCGGCCGGCGTCGCATTCAACCGCATTCCCCCGATTGCATTTGCATGGAAAGAAAGTCATGAAACACGACAGCAACGTCACGTCCACTGTGGGGCACCTGATCGACGGTCAGCGCGTCGACGGCGGCAGCCGCGTCCAGCCGGTGTTCAACCCGGCGACGGGCGTGTCCGAACGCAGCGTCGCGCTGGCTGACCGGGTGACCGTCGAGGCGGCGATCGCGTCCGCGCAGGCCGCTTATCCCGCCTGGCGCAACACGCCGCCGCTCAAGCGCGCGCGCGTGATGAGCCGGCTCAAGACGCTGCTCGAGGAGCATGCCGACGAACTGTGCGCGCTGATCACGGCCGAACACGGCAAGGTGCTGCCCGACGCGCTCGGCGAACTGCAGCGCGGCATCGAGAACGTCGAGTACGCCAGCTACGCGCCGGAGCTGCTGAAGGGCGAGCACAGCAAGAACGTCGGGCCGGCGATCGATTCGTGGAGCGAGTTCCAGGCGCTCGGCGTGGTCGCGGGGATCACGCCGTTCAATTTCCCGGTGATGGTGCCGCTGTGGATGTGGCCGATGGCCGTGGCGTGCGGGAATACCTTCGTGCTGAAGCCGTCGGAGCGCACGCCGTCGTCGACGCTGCGGATGGCCGAACTGGCGCTCGAGGCCGGCTTGCCGCCGGGGGTACTCAATGTCGTCAACGGCGACAAGGAAGCGGTCGACACGATCCTGACCGATCCGCGCGTGAAGGCCGTGAGCTTCGTCGGCTCGACGCCGATCGCCGAATACATCTACACGACGGGTTGCGCGCACGGCAAGCGCGTGCAGGCGCTGGGCGGCGCGAAGAACTTCGCGGTCGTGATGCCGGACGCCGACATCGGCAATGCGGTCAATGCGCTGATGGGCGCGGCGTACGGCTCGTGCGGCGAGCGCTGCATGGCGATCCCGCTGGTGGTCGCGGTGGGCGACGAGACCGCGGATGCGGTGGTCGCGGGCCTCACGGCCGAGATCGCGAAGATGAAGGTCGGGCCGGGCGTCGAACAGGGCAGCGACATGGGGCCGCTCGTGACGCAGCAGCATTTCGACAAGGTGAAGGGCTTCGTGGATGCGGGCGTCGCGGCCGGGGCGACGCTCGTGGTGGACGGGCGCGCGGTGAAGGTCGAGGGGCACGACGGTGGGTACTACCTCGGACCCTGCCTGTTCGATCACGTGAAGCCCGGGATGCCGATCTATCAGCACGAGATCTTCGGGCCGGTGCTGGGCGTGGTGCGGGTCAAGTCGCTCGACGAGGCGATGGCCCTGATCGACGCGCATGAATACGGCAACGGCACGTGCCTGTTCACGCGCGACGGCGAGGCGGCGCGCTGGTTCAGCGACAACATCCAGGTCGGGATGGTCGGGATCAACGTACCGCTGCCGGTGCCGGTCGCGTATCACTCGTTCGGCGGCTGGAAGCGTTCGCTGTTCGGCGACCTGCACGCGTACGGCCCGGATGCGGTGCGCTTCTATACGAAGCGCAAGACGATCACGCAGCGCTGGCCGTCGGCGGGTGTGCGGGAAGGGACGGTGTTCAGTTTTCCGTCGAATCGGTGAAATCGATGCGTGGTTTGCCGCGCGCTTAGGACACCCGGTGTTCGCCGGGCTTCGAT
>NZ_JAAGNW010000032.1:31654-34967 GCF_010645215.1 Burkholderia multivorans
TTTTCCGGGGGCGATGCGGGCATGCGCCCGCGCTTTTTGAAGGCGACGATGCTTCGATATTGATTCAATCCGGGGAGTAAGTATCGTATGATGTAGGAATATAAGATTTTCAATAATTTTCTTTTTGTGGTCTGAAATAATTCCACGCTTTGTAGTCCAGCGCTTCTCATTTGAAAGATTAAAATTTCTATCATGAAAAGTAAGGGCGGTCCGGTTTTCCCGGAAACGCAGCTCATTTCGCTTGGGCGCGATGTCGGGAGTCAGCGCGGTTTCGTCAATCCCCCCATTATTCGAGGTTCGACGGTTCTTTACCAGACGGCGGAAGATCTTCGGGCATTCAGAGGGGAGTTTCTCTATGGGCGGGTGGGTACGCCCACGACGCACGCGCTGTGCGATGCGCTCCGGGTCTTGGAGGGCCCGACCTGCGCCGGCGTCGGGCTCGCACCGTCGGGTCTTGCCGCCATTTCGACCGCGTTGCTAGCCTTGTTGAAGGCAGGCGATCACATCCTGGTCGCCGACAACATCTATCAACCGACTCGCCTGTTCTGCGACAACGTCTTGACGCGATACGGCGTCAAGGTGCAGTACTTCGATCCGCTGATCGGGGCAGCGATCGAGGCCTTGTTCGAGCCGGCGACACGTGCGGTCGTCGTAGAGGCCCCTGGGTCTCAGACGTTCGAGATGCCCGACATCCCGGCCATTGCCGCGGTGGCGCATCGCTGGGACGCATTTGTCATGGACGACAACACGTGGGCGACGTCGCTGCTTCACCGGTCGCTCGAGTGTGGCGCGGACGTCAGCATCCAGTCCGGCACCAAGTACCTGGGTGGCCACGCCGATGCGATGTTTGGCGCGATCTCGGCCAATGCGCGCGCCTGGCCGCTGATCCAGGCGTGTGTGTCCTATGTCGGCACCTGTGTCGCGCCGGAGGATACCTTCCTGATTCTCCGGGGGCTGAGAACTCTGAGTGTCCGATTGAAACAGCACGAGCGCTCGGCGCTCGAACTCGCCCGATGGCTGCTCGCCCGCCCGGAAGTCGACGCGGTCCTGCATCCCGGGCTGGAAAGCGACCCGGGGCATTCACTTTGGAAGCGCGATTTCAAGGGATCCTCCGGCTTGTTCAGCATCGTGCTGAAGCCCGTTCCCGAAGCCGCGGTCAATGCAATGCTCAATGCGCTCGAGTTGTTCGGCATGGGCTATTCGTGGGGGGGCTTCGAAAGCTTGATTCTGCCGTTCAACCCGGCGCCGTATCGCACGGCGACCGAATGGTCACAGCGCGGACCGGCGCTCCGGATTCATGTCGGTCTCGAGAACGTCGAGGATTTGAAGTCGGATTTGGAAAATGGACTTCGTCTTCTCGATTTATCCTGAAACATCGTTACTTCCAACCGAACTGCAAATCATGGAAAAAAGCGTATTGGCCGAGCGGCTGCAAAGTATCCAGGAGTTTTTGCTGATTTGTGATCAATTCAAGAAAATTGAAAGACGGACTTATCTAGTTGACGGTAGTCGCCGCGAAACCGATGCCGAGCATACCTGGCATATGGCGTTGTACGCGGTGCTGCTTCAGGATGAGATCGGCGCGCAGGTGGATCTGGCGCGAACGCTGACGCTGATCCTCGTCCATGATCTCGTCGAGATCCATGCCGGCGACACGTTCGCCTATGATCAAGCCGCGCGCGAGGATCAGTCCACGCGCGAAATCGAGGCTGCGAACACGTTGTTCTCGGTGCTGCCGCCCGACCTGTGCAAGAAAATGCATGCGTGGTGGACGGAATTCGAAGTAGGCGCGACGAGGGAGGCGCGTTTCGCGCGCGCCCTCGACCGCTTGCAGGGGTTTGCCCAGACCGCTGCGGGACGTGGCCGCATGTGGAAAGAGCATGGCGTTTCCCGCGCGCAAACGCGCACGAGAATGCAGGAGGCGCTGGAGATGGATCCGGTCATTCACGCCATGCTCGAACAACTCTACGAAAAGGCCGATGCCGATCGGTCCTGGGGCGCCTGACGGCTCGATTGGGCTAGCCCGGCTCTCCGTCAATGAGCTGGCATAGCCGTGTCAGCTTGTTGTCCGCAAGGTCGAAGCCCAGCAGTGCCCGCTGCGCTTGCGTGACGTAGGCGATGTTCGACCCGAAGGCGCCGATTGCCGGCGTGATCCTGAGGTGAATGGCTTCGAGATCGTCGATCCGACGATACTTTTCATTGGCGGTGTTGGTGACGTAGCAGAGCGCCGAGATAATGGTTCCGGTGGCGAGCCGGATCGGCAGATGCTTCTCGAGATAGACGCTGCTGTTCAACTCGCGCCGCCGGAGTTCGTCCAACTCATGCGCGGTCATGTCCTCGACATTGAAGGCGACGCCCGCGCAGGAGCCACCTTTGCACAGGCCGAACACCAGCCCGGGATGTTCGTCGGAGCCACGATAGCGACGCGACTCGATGCAGAGGCGCCGGTGGTATCCCATGAGGCGGGCGCCCGTTTTCTCCCGGTACGAGAACCCCGGATTCCACATCAGGGAGCCATAGGCAAAGATCCATTTCGGAAGATTGCTCATGCTATTTGTCCGCCAGAAGATTGCCGCTTTCCATGATCGATTTCACGGCTTCATTGATGGTCGTATCGATGATGCGCTCGGCGCTGTCCAGTGATTTGATGCAGCCGATGCTTTCCCCCAGCGCAAGGTAGCGGGTATTGAAGTCGTCGGCCCGGCTGGCGAGATATTCGTCGCGCATGATCGCCGTGAGCGCGGGCGAGCGTTCCGCCGTTTCCCACTTCTCCAGGAACGCGTTCCTCAGGTATCTCGCATCGTAGTACTCCGGCCATCCATACTGCTCGACTTCGTCGAAGCGCCGGGTCCGGCATGTATTGTCCCCGGTGCGAGCCAGCGCGTACTCGTGTGCGTTGCGATCGACGTCGGCTTCGTGTGCGGCCCAGAACCGGGTTCCCATGACCACGCCATCGGCCCCGAGCATCAGCATGGCCGCCAGCGACCGGCCATCGGAGATACCGCCCGCGGCCAGGAGCATCGGGGTGGTCGACGTACCTCTCAGCAACTGCACGGCCTCGGTGACGAACGGTAGGGTCGAGCGCACGCTGCGACCGTGTCCTCCGGATTCGCCCCCCTGTGCCACGATCACCTCGGCGCCCCAGCGGACGGCGTTGTCGACGTCCTCGAGTGTCTGGCACTGCATCATGACCGGGACGCCAGCGCCGCGGAATCGCGCGATCAGCGCTTCTGTGACGCCGAACGACAGGAATACCGCGCGCGGTTCGCGCCGGATGATCTCGTCTATCAAAGCCGGATGTTTGTCGGCGGAC
>NZ_JAAGNW010000032.1:34977-38099 GCF_010645215.1 Burkholderia multivorans
GCTCGATGTGTTGAATGCGGAACTGATGTAATCGATATCGCCGTATCCACCGCCGATCAGTCCCAGACCGCCTGCGCGGCTGACGGCGGACGCGAGTCGCGCGCCCGATGCGCCGCCCATCGGCGCGAGCACGATCGGGTGCGCCATCTTGAAACGCTCGGTTAGCCTTGTTTTGAGTCTCATGCGTGTTCCATTCCGTATCAGTGGGTTGATGGGTATGCGGCGCGCGTCAACGACAGCGGGACCATGCCGGCTCCGGACTGGCCGCCGCGCGCGTCAGGCGCTCGACGCCGGCCGCGGAACGATGGTCCTGATGCGCGCTCAGGACACCGCCGTGGATAAATCCATTCGTTCGCGATCCCCCTCGTCGAGCGCGACGGCTTCGCGCTCCCTGCGTTCCAGATCCAACTGTTCCTGCCAGGAGCGCCCCGCGAGCGTCAGGAAGGCACGCATGGCGTTTTCATCCAGAGGCCGGGAGCGGAAGTGCGCCGCGTGGGCCATGCTTTGGGTCTGCACGAAGCGGACGTGGGAAAGCTGTTGGTCCCGCATGGCTTGTACTACCCGGGCGGACGGCGTGCTGTCGGGGTGATCGAGCTTTCGCTGTTGCGCCGCGACCGCGTGCGCGTGCCGGTCCCCGCCATCGATCGCGTCGAGGAGAGCCGCGACGGCGTGGACTTTCTCCAGGATCGAATGGGCCATGTCCGTCATCGGGCGCGCCGTTCCGTCGCTCGACAAGGTCAGCCCGGGTTGACGACCCGTCGTCGCGACGCGGCCGAAATTCCCGATTGCCTCACGATGCGAGTCAAGTGTGAATTCGGGACTGTCGTCGAGGAGGCAAGTCAACAAGTAGGCGTCCATGAACGATGCCGTCGTTGACGAAATGCCGTTCGGTTCGAACGGATCGATATCGAGACAGCGCGCCTCGATGTATTGGACGCCGCGCGCCTCGAGCGCGTTCAGCAGGCTCTCGCCAGGCGCGGCGACGCGTTTGGGCCGGATCGTCGAATAGAACTCGGCTTCCAGTTGCAGAACATTGACGTTGAGCTGGATGCGCTCGTCGCGGCGATGCGTGCCGATCGCTTCGTACGGCGGGTGCGGCGTGTTCAGCGCCCGCGATAGGACCTGGAGATACTCGGCGAGCGTACGGTAATCGAGTGTCAACGCCGACTGGGCCGACGCATTCGTGTAGCCGATATTGCTCATGCGGAGGCTGGTCGCGTAGGGGAGATAATGCGTGTCCTCGTCCAGAGCGGCAAACCCTTGCGCGCGATCGTGCGGGAAGCGCTTGTCGATCGCGGGCGGCGCGCCGAACAGGTACAGCAGGAGCCAACTCGTTCGCCGGAAATTTCGAATGAGCGAGAAGTAACGGGCTGATTTGTAATCGGCTAGCGAGCCGCAGGCGTCTTTCTGTTCATGGAGCGCCTTCCAGACTTCATCGTGCAGCGAGTAGTTGTAGTGGATACCCGCGATGCATTGCATCTTCCTGCCGTAACGATACGAGAGGCCGCGCCGGTAGATTGTCTTCATCTGGCCGAGACGGGACGTGCCGTAGTCCGCGATCGGGATCTGCTCGTCGCCGGGCAGTCCGCACGGCATCGACCCGGTCCGAACGCATATCGATGCAACTCGTCGAGACGCCGCAGCGCGGTAGCGGCGTCATGTTCCGGCGGCGTGATCAATTCCAGGAGCGCTTCCGAATAGTCGGTCGTCAGCGACGGATGCGTGAGCGCGGAGCCCAGCGTCCGCGGGTGCTGGGTGAGAGCCAGCGCCCCGTCGGCGGTCACCCGCAGGCTTTCTTTCTCGATGCCCCGGAGGCTCGCGAGCAGATAAGGCGCGGAAACGCTGTTTCTCAACGCAGCGAGATCGTGGGCGAACAACTGTCCTTGGTGCGGGTTCATAACACCTCCAGGCTGCTTTGCTTCAGCACGGAAAGGCTCGGCGCGGCTGCCGGCGAATACATGAGCCCATGCTCGCCGGGCTCGATCACCGGCACCGTGGCCAGTGCGGACGGCAGATCGTCCGACGAGTAATCATCGAAATGAAACGATGCCGCAGCAATCACCGGAATGCCGATGTCGACCTGCATGCCGGATTTGTCGAACAGGCATGCCGCCGCGACCAGCTGACAATCAAACTGTTTGATTGATTCGATTTTTCGATGTAGATGAATTTTGCGCCGAAATATCTGGCTGCCTCGAATCCCGGGATGACCCCGCCGATGGCCGGAGCCAGCACAGTCGTCATCGGTGGGATGCGGCCATCCGTGATGCATTTTGAAATCAGCCGATTCAGCTTGACGGACAGCGCACTGACAAAGTCCGGATCGGAGAAGAAATTGGCTTTCTGAAAAAAATGAGACGTGTGCCTGCCGCTTTTCAGACGAAAGTGCCCTTTGTACAGGGAGTTGGCCGATTCGAGCAGGTGAACAGCCTGCTCGTGGTCCATTCCGACATATTTCGTAGGGGTGTGAACGGGCGCTTCCGATATGAGTTTCTCAATTGTACCGTGCATATCTATTCTCACTCGGTAATAGAATATACTGGCCATCAGGCGTGGCGAATAAAATATCGAGATTGGATTTTGGTTAATTGGGCAGTGTCTTGATGTTGTATTCTTTTTTGTAGGTTTTTCCGATATACGTTAACAGCAGGCTGGCCACCGCCAGTACGCCACCGGCAATGGGAACGACTTTGTAGTTCAGATCCAGGCCGATGACGAAGGCGCCCACGACGGCGCCCAGCGCATTGCCGAGATTGAAGGCTCCGGCATTGATCGACGAGGCGAGGCCGGGTGCGTCCTTGGCTGCCTGCATCACATTCATCTGCAAAGGCGGAACGATGGCGAAACTCGCCGCACCCCATACCAGCAATCCGATGGCGGTCGCGATCGTGTTTTCCAGAATAAAAGGCAGCGCGAACATCGACAGTGCCAGCGTACTCAGGATAATGCGCGCGGCCCGTTCGAGAGACCAGTCCGCAAGCCGTCCGCCAATGCCGTTGCCGATGGTGAATCCAATTCCGATCAGGATCAGCGAGGCGGTAATATAGTTTTTGCTTGCGCCGGTCACGTTGAATAGAATCGGCGCGATATAGGTATATAACGTGAACATCGCAGCGGAGCCC
>NZ_JAAGNW010000032.1:38109-39619 GCF_010645215.1 Burkholderia multivorans
CGCCGAGATGGCGATGGCATTGATGACGGCGGGCTGTGCGAGCACCCGCAGTTCCTGTTTCACGTTCACGGCCCGATTGGCGTCGCCGGCCGGCAAGGCCAGCCGGAGCGCAAGGATCGCCGCCACGCCCAGGCCGGCCGTTCCGACAAAGGCCCAGCGCCAGCTGATATATTGGCCGATCCAGGTTGCGGCCGGCACGCCGCCGATATTAGCTACGGTAATTCCCATGAACATCGCGGCAATGGCGCGTGCGCGCCGGTCGACCGGCACCAGGCTCGACGCCATGACCGCGCCGAGGCCGATGAATGCGCCGTGATTGAAACTGGTGAACAGCCGTGCAAGCATCAGCAGCGAGTAGGTTGGCGCGACGGCTGACAGCAGATTACCTGCCGTGAAAATGACCATCAGCAACATCAAGGCCGTGCGTTGGCGGATTCGCGCCAACAGCAGGGTGAAAACCGGCCCGCTGAGCATCACGCCGAGCGCGTAAATGCTGACGATTTGCCCGGCTTCCGGAATGCTTACTTTTAAATCCATTGCGATGCGTCGGAAGCCGATATGGTGTTTTTTTTCATTACTTGTCCGAGAAATTGCAAGGAGGCTCGGATGCGAGCCCTTATGATAATTGCTGCTTTGCTTAGTTCAAAACGGGATATAGGTGTACGCTAGTCTCCCTGGACGAACAACTAGCCTTTTATGAACGTACCGTTCCCATGAACGAACATTCCCTGATCAATGATCTCAACCAGCTCCGGATTTTTGCGGAGGTGGCGAGGACCAGCAGCATTACGGTTGCGGCCCGGTATCTCGGGATGCCGAAGTCGTCGGTCAGCCGCGATGTCACGCGGCTGGAGCAGAGCCTGGGCACGCCGCTGCTGGCGCGTAACGGGCGGCGGATCGTGCTGACCGAGGCGGGCAGGATGTTTGCGGATCGTGCGATCCGCATTCTCGAAGAAATCAATGACGCGGCGGGCGTAGTGGCCGCATCGACATCGACTGCGCGGGGCGTACTAACCGTGCAGGCCACTTATTGGCTCGGACAATCCTTGCTCGTTCCATTGCTTCCGCAATTCCTGGAGCGTTATCCGAAAATCGACGTGGTTTTGGAGTTGAAGGATTTTGCGAATTTGTCGACTTATGATTGGGATGTGCAAATAACCGCGGGTACACTCGAGGATTCAAGTTTTGTGGCGCGACGCATTAATGAAATTTCTTTGGGTTTATATGCGAGCAAGGATTACCTGTCTAATCGGGATGCGCCGAGGAAAATCGAGGATCTGGTAGATCATGTCATCGTCGACAAGCATTGGGCGAATGGAACTTCGCCTTGGTATGGGGCCGATGGTACGCCGCTGGTCGCGGTCAAGCCGCGCTTGATGGTCAACGACATGATCGCAATCGTGCATGCAGTCAGGGAGAGCGCGGGTATCGGCTGGCTCCCGTCCTTCGTTATCGATCAACTGCCGGACGCCGATTCCCTGGTGAATGTCCTGCCGCATGTCTCGCCGCC
>NZ_JAAGNW010000032.1:39629-40730 GCF_010645215.1 Burkholderia multivorans
ATCGATGCCTGTATACGCAATGTTTCCGAAGCGCCATTCGATCAGCCCGAAAGTTCGCGCTTTCGTCGATTTCATCGTCGATTCTTTGGTAGTGCGTGGAAAAATAAAACCTCGGGCGAGAATGGTGGCGCCGGGTGAAATTGAGCCGGTTATAGGTAATTAGGATCGTGAAATAATTATGAGGCTTGTTGAGTTGCGGGCTGTTCGTCGACTCAACCGGGCAATGCTTTTAAGGCGTGCAGCATTGATTCCTCGGATTGTGAATATGAACCGTGCGCCGAAATACAGGAGACGTGTCGATGAGGGCAATGATGGTGGCGATTGGAGGCGATCGGTCATGAATCCTGACACCCTATCGAGCAGCGCACCGGCAAGCCGGGCGAATGCTGCCGGCGACGCCGCCGAGCGGCCGGCGCGCACGCCGCTTCCGGCCATCACGCCGGCGCGGACCGCGCTTCTCGTCATGCATTACCAGACCGACATCCTCGCGCTTTTCCCCGAGGTCGCGCCGGTCTTGCTCGCCCGCACGCGCGCGTTATGCGACGCGGCGCGGGCCGGCGGCGTCGGTGTCTATTTCGCCAATCTCCGCTTCAGCCCCGGCTATCCGGAAGTCAGCCCGTTGAACAAGAACGGGCAGGGCATCAAGCAGCTCGGCCTGTTCGTCGAGGATCGGCTCTCGCCGGATCTGGGCCGCCAAGCCCATGAGCCGATCGTCCTCGCGCATCGCGCCAGCGTGTTCTTCGGCACCGATCTGCAGGTGCGCCTGTCCGCGCAAGGGATCGATTCGCTGATCATGGTCGGCATCGCCTCGACCGGCGTCGTACTCTCGTCCGTCGCCTATGCGAGCGATGCGGACTTCCGCTTGTACACGGTCAAGGATTGCTGCTACGACCCGGATCAGGTCGTCCATGAACATCTGTTCTCCACGGCCTTCGATTCGCGCACCACGGTGCTGTCGATCGAGGATGCCGTATCGTGGCTCGCGCAGGCGGGCGATGCCCGCGTCTGAATGCGGCCGAGCCGGCGCTTGGGCCGCGGCCTATGACGCGGAGCGGGCGGCGGCCGCGCCCGGCGCGGCGCTTGCCGCGACGCGGCCCAGTT
>NZ_JAAGNW010000032.1:40740-41590 GCF_010645215.1 Burkholderia multivorans
GCGGAAGCGATGGTCTCCGGCCGGTGCGCGACGATCAGGCGCGTCATCCTCATCGCGCCGATCGCCGCATTGACCCGACGTTCGAGCAGGACGTCCAGATGGCTGGTCGCTTCGTCGAGCAGCAGGATCTTCGGTCGCTTGTAGAGCGCGCGGGCGAGCAGGATGCGCTGCTTCTGGCCGCCCGACAACACCGTTCCCATGTCGCCGGCGAGCGTGTCGTAGCCCATCGGCATCGCCATGATGTCGTCGTGTATCGCCGCGTGCCGTGCGGATTCGACAACCCGCGCCGCGTCGGGATGCGCATCGAAGAAGCTGATGTTCTCCGCGATCGATCCGGCGAACAGCACGTCGTCCTGCGCCACGACGCCGATGCAGGCGCGCAGCCGGTCGAGGTCGAACGAGCGAATATCGACGCCGCCGATGCGGATCGCGCCGCCCGTCGGCTCCAGCACGCCCAGCAACAGATTGATGAGCGTGGTCTTGCCGCAGCCCGAGGCGCCGACCAATGCGACGGATTCTCCCGGTTCGATCCGGAACGAGAGATCGCGAAACAGCATCGGCTCGTCTTCGGCATAACGGAACGCGAGGCGTTCGACCTGGATGCGCCCGTCGAGCGCATCCGGGGTAGCGTCGCCGAGCGGCATGCCCGGGGCGGATTCGGCGGGCGTCGCCACGATATCCGCGAGCCGCTCGCCCTGCAGGCGGAGCAGCTTCAATTCGAAGAGCGTGTCGATCAGCGCGCCGACGCGCGTGTTGAACTGTTCCTTGTAGGCATTGAACGCAATCAGCATGCCGACGCTGAAGTCGCCGTCGACCACGAGTCGCGCGCCGAGCCAGATGATCAACAGGC
>NZ_JAAGNW010000032.1:41600-42915 GCF_010645215.1 Burkholderia multivorans
TCCTGCGGATCGAGACTGACGGCCTCGACCGGCGCGATGCCGAACAGCAGGCTGTTCAATTGCTCGAACAGCGCCTGGCGTTTCTGCACCTGCAGGCCCGCATTGACCTGGTCGATCAACAGGCCGCGCCAGCGCGCCTGGCGTTCGCGCTGCCGGCCGAACAGCTTGATCGCCTTCACGCCGCGAATGGTCTCGAAGAAATGGCTGTTCTGCTTCGCAGCGGCGATCGCCTGATTCTCCATGGCGCGCCGCAACGGAGCGTAGCCGATGCCGCGCAGACCCGCGTAAAGCAGCATGACGCCCAATGCGACGCCGCCCAGCGGGCGACTGTAGACGACCATCATGCCGAGCGCGACGACGGCGACCAGGCCGTCGATCAGCGTGCCGACGAACGAGGTCGTCAGGGTTTGCTGGATGGTGTCGATGGTCCCGAAGCGGGACACGATGTCGCCCAGATGCCGCCGTTCGAAGTAACGGACCGGCAGATTCATCAAATGCGTGAGCACGTTGATGCGCCATTGGACCTTCAGCGTCGTGCCGAAACTCATCAATGCCCAGGCGCGCAGCAGGCTGGCCACCTGCTGCATGACCAGCAACAGGCCGAAGCCGAGCGCGAGCAGGGCCAGAAAGTCGAGATGGGTGGGCCCCACGATCGCGTCGATCACCAGCTGCAGATAGAACGGCGCGGCGAGTGCGAACGCCTCCAGGATCACGGTGAGCGCCAGCACCTGGGCGAGCGGGCGCGCGAGGCCCGTCACGGGGCCGATCAGCGTGCGCTGGCCGATGGGCTTCGACGGCGGCCGGCTCTGGAACCGGTCGGTCGGCGACAGTTCGAGCGCAATGCCGGTGAACGCGCGCGAAGCTTCGTCGAGCGACAGGCGGCGGATGCCTTGAGCCGGATCGTGAATCGTGATGCCGTCTCGCGTCACGCGTCGCAGCACGACGAAATGGTTGAAATTCCAGTGGAGCACGCAGGGCAGCGACAGGTTGGCAAGCTGGTCGAGGTCGAGCGTCAGCGCGCGCGTATGAAACGCCATGCGGCGTGCGATCTCGGCGATCCGCTCCAGCGACGTGCCTTTCAGCGATACGGGGAACGTGTCGCGGAGTTCCGCGAGGTTCACGTGATGGCCGTAGAAGCCTGCCGCCATCGCGAGACAGGCCAATCCGCATTCCGTCGCCTCGGTCTGCAGGATGACCGGCAGCACGCGGCGCGCGCCGGGGCGGAGGAAGGCGGACGGCTGCATGGCGCGCTTCGCTCAACGCCGGGCCGGCCGGCAGGCCAGGCTCGCGAGCAGCGATTGATAGAGCGGGCGGC
>NZ_JAAGNW010000320.1 GCF_010645215.1 Burkholderia multivorans
ATCGCCGAGAGCCCGCCGACCGGCCACGCCGATCTGCTCGCGCGCGTCGAGGCCGGCCGCGCGCTGGTGGCCGT
This sequence comes from Burkholderia multivorans, assembly GCF_010645215.1. GTDB lineage: Bacteria > Pseudomonadota > Gammaproteobacteria > Burkholderiales > Burkholderiaceae > Burkholderia > Burkholderia multivorans_A. Next base: position 75 of record NZ_JAAGNW010000320.1, read on the forward strand.
CGACGAGGCGGACACGCTCGTCGCGTTCGCGATCTACCGGATGCTGGATCCCGCGCGGCTTTACCTGGAGGAACTGGATGTGCTGCCCGCCTGCGCGGGCCGGCGCATCGGCGCGCAGCTGATCGAGGCGATCGCGGTGCGCGGCCGCGACGCAGGGGCGTCGGAACTATGGCTGTCGACGTTCCGCGACGCGCCCTGGAACGCGCCGTACTACGGCCGCCTCGGCTTCTCGATCCTGGCCGACGATGCGCTCGACCCGCTGCTCGTCGCGGTGCGCGCCGCGCATGTCGCGGGCGGCCTCGACGAATCGCAGCGGGTCTTCATGCGCCGCGCGCTGGATGCGCGCGCGGCCTGACGCACGGTGTTACGCGGCGCTGTCGAGCGCCGGGTAGTCGACGTAGCCGGTTTCGCCCTTCGCGTAGAAGGTCGCCGGGTTCGGCTGGTTGAGCGGCGCGTTCAGTTCGAAGCGGCGCGGCAGGTCCGGATTCGCGATGAACAGCTTGCCCCAGGCCACCGCGTCGGCTTCGCCGGATGCGAGCGCCTGCTGCGCGCCGTCGAGCGTGAAGCTTTCGTTCGCGATGAACGGGCCGCCGAACGCCTGCTTCAGCTGCGGACCGATATGGTCGTCGCCGAACGATTCGCGGGCAAACAGGAACGCGATCTTGCGGCGGCCCAGCTCGCGGGCGACGTAGCCGAAGGTTGCGAGCGGATCGGAATCGCCCATCGTATGCGCGTCGCCGCGCGGCGCGAGATGCACGCCCACCCGTTGTGCGCCCCATACGTCGATCGCCGCGTCGACCACTTCGAGCAGCAGCCGCGCACGGTTCTCGATCGAGCCGCCGTACGCGTCGGTGCGCTGGTTCGTGCTGTCCTGCAGGAACTGGTCGAGCAGGTAGCCGTTCGCGCCGTGCACCTCGACGCCGTCGAAGCCGGCCGCCTTCGCATTCTCGGCGCCGCGCCGATAGGCGGCCACCACGCCCGGGATCTCGTCGAGTTCGAGCGCGCGCGGCGTCACGTACGGCCGCTCCGGACGCACGAGGCTCACATGGCCCTTCGGCGCGATCGCGCTCGGCGCGACGGGCAGTTCGCCGTCGAGGAACACCGGATCGGAGATCCGGCCGACGTGCCACAGCTGCAGGAAGATCCGGCCGCCGGCCTGGTGCACCGCATCCGTGACGAGCTTCCAGCCTTCGACCTGCTCTTGCGACCAGATGCCGGGCGTCTCGGCATAGCCGACGCCTTGCGGCGTGACGGAGGTGGCCTCGCTGAGGATCAGGCCGGCCGACGCGCGTTCCGCGTAGTACTGGGCCATCAGCGCGTTGGGCAGGCGCGCCTCGCCGGCGCGGGCGCGCGTCAGCGGCGCCATGATGATGCGGTTCGGCAGCGTGAGGTCGCCGAGGGTCAGGGGATCGAACAGGGACGGCATGGTAAGGACCTCTTATCAATGGGAACGGCACGCCCGCGTACAAGCGGGGCCGGCTGGCGTCACAGGCCGCGGTGCAGTTCGTCGAGAAACGCCTGGATCACGGTTTCGTCGCGTTTGAAGAAGGCCCACTGGCCGACGCGCGTCGACGTGATCAGCCCGGCCCGCTGCAGCGTGGCCAGATGGGCGGATACGGTCGATTGCGACAGGCCGCAGCGCGCGTCGATCTGCCCCGCGCAGACGCCGTCGTGAAACGGATGCGTCTGCGCGTTGAAGTACCGTTCGGGTTCCTTCAGCCACGCGAGAATCTCGCGGCGGACCGGATTGGCAAGCGCTTTGTGGATGGCGTCGGTGTCGATCGTCATGGGGACAGGTTCAATCGCTAGGATACGTGTATCGTTGGTTTCCGAATCATATATCGGAATATCGCGATATGTCGAAAGACATTGATCGAGGTAGGGATGTCGGGTCTTTGAAAGGGCGTGACGCCTGTGCGCGAGGGCGAAACTCCCGGACCGGCAAGTCGTTCGACAACCCGTATCGGCGCGCGCGACAATCGCTGCGCGCCTTTCAGCCCGGAAGGGATGTCTTGAACAGGATGGTGGTCGAATGAACCTCGACGTGCGGCATTGGATCGGCAAGCTGGCCGAGCGCGGCATCGCGCTGCCGCCGGGCGTGGTGCGCGTCGGCGGCTTCGGCGATTCCGAGGCGCTCTCGGATGAGTTGATCGGGCTGGTGCGCGACGGCGTCAAGTGCGGTACGTCGAGCCTTGCGTGGTCGTGGGCGTTCGAGCGCGAGATCGTGCCGATCGCCGGCGATCTGGAGATCGTGCTCGATTGGCGGGAACAACCGGCCCTGATATTGCGCGTGACCGAGGTGACGGTCGTGGCGTTCGAGGCGGTCACCGCGGCATTTGCGGCAGCCGAAGGCGAGGGCGATCGTTCCTTGTCGTCATGGCGTGACGAGCATTGGCGTTTTTTCAGCCATGAATGCGATCGCATCGGCCGGAGCGCGGATCGTTCAATGCCCGTTGTGTGCGAACGGTTCGAGGTCTTGCAGGTGTTGACGTCGCACGCGACGTGAAGATCGGGCCCGGATCGTTATTCATCACGCCTCGATCTGCAATCCCATGTACGACGATGGCACGTTCGCGATCGTAGCGCGCTGGCGGCTACGCGACGATCGTGCGGAATCGCGCGAGGCGGGCGGGCAAGCGTCTACCCAGGCGGGCGCCGCGTAAGCGCGGACGATCGCGCGCTCAGCGCCCGCCGTCGCTGCCGGCCCAGCGCATCAGCCGCGCATGACGATGACGGAACAGCAACCTCAGCAAGGTCGCGACGGCTGCGCGGCTGCCCGGCACCCACGCGAGCGGCCGGCGTAACTCGAACGTGAGCCGGTCGTGCACTTCGCAGCCGCCGTCGAGATCGCGGATCGTCCGTTTGTGCACCCAGGTGCGGATGGCCAGCATGCGCGAGGTTTCCTTGAAGCGGTAACCGGGGCCGACTTCGGCGAGCGTGAGGTCGTCGAAGTCCACCGGCAGCGCGCGCAGCGCGAACAGCCAGCTGCGGCCGAGCCGACGTCCGACGGGCACCTGCTCGATGGTCTTGCCGCGCAGGCCGTTCGGCGTCGTCATGCGCAGCCAGGGACGCAGTTCGTCGTTGATGCCGAACGGCGTCGTCGCGCGACGCCAGGTCTCCGCAGCGCTGCGTTGAGGAAGGACAGAGCGTTGCTCGAAGGTCGTGGTCATCCCGATACCGGATTCCTGCTTTGCGTATGAAGTGCGCGCCTTCCATGCCGGCTCAACGTGGGCCCGAATGGGCCGGCGGCTGGCGTGTCCACTCGTGTTCCTCACCGGGTACCTTGCCGAAGGTCTGCGCGGCCCAGGCTTGCCGCGCACCCGCGATCGCGTCGCGCGAGCTGGAGACGAAATTCCATTCGATGAAGCGTTCCCCGGGCAGGTGGGCGCCGCCGAGCAGCATCACGCGTGCACCGCCCGCGCTCGTCAGCCGCACCGTCGCACCCGGTTCGAGTACGGCCATGTGCGTGGGCGGCAGCGGCGTTCCGTCGATGAAGATGGAGCTGGGCACCGTGCCCGGCGTGAGCGCGCCGTCCGGCGCGAAATCGGCGCAGGCGTATAGCGTCGGCGAAAACACCGCCACCGGCGACACCTGACCGAACGCCGCGCCCGCGATCACGCGGACGGTCGCGCCGTCGCGGGTGAACGACGGCAGCGTATCGGCGGGATGGTGGACGAAAGCGGGTTCGGCGTCCTCGTGATCGACGGGCAGGGCGATCCAGGTCTGGATGCCGTGGATCGTGCGCTCGAACGGGCGATCCTCCTCCGGCGTGCGTTCCGAATGCACGATGCCGTGCCCGGCCGTCATCCAGTTCACGTCGCCCGGCGCGATCTTCTGCCGGCAGCCGAGGCTGTCGTGATGCATGAGCGCGCCGTCGAACAGATAGGTGACGGTCGCGAGGCCGATGTGCGGATGCGGCAGCACCTCGACTCCGCCGCCCGCGGGCAGCGTGGCGGGCCCCATGTGATCGAAGAAGATGAAGGGGCCGACGAGCCGCGCGGCGCGCGCGGGCAGCACGCGCCGCACGATCAGGTTGCCGATGTCGCTTTCGCGCGGTGCAAGCACGAGCCGGATCGAACCGGGCATGGCGGAGCCTCCGTGGCGTGGGCGAAAACCGGGTTCAGGCGGCGATCGTGGTGTCGATCGCGATCGGATGCGTGAGGATCTTGTGCACGGGGCACCCGTTCGCGATCTGCAGCAGGCGCTCGCGCTGTTCGTCCGAGAGGTCGCCGTCGAGCGTGATGCGGCGCGTGATGGTCGAGCCCGCGCCGTCCGACGCGTGCGCGAGCTTCACGTGCACCTCGGCGAGCGGCCATCCCTTGCGCTGCGCGTACATCTTGAGCGTGATCGCCGTACACGCGCCGAGGCCCGACAGCAGCAGGGCGACGGGTGTCGGCGCGGCATCGCCGCCGCCGAGCGACGCGGGTTCGTCGGCGCGCCACTGATGGACGCCGTCGCTGAAGTGCACGAGGTAATCGACCGAGCCGATGCTGGCTTCGACGGAGAGTTCGCTCATCGGAGTGTCATCCATGAAGTAGGTTGGGCGTTGCAATCAGGGGCGCTGCTTCGACGCCGCGGCATCGGCTTGCGCGCCCGGCAGGCGGCCGAACATGTGCTGGCCGCACTTCGCCTCGCGCCACGCCGCGTTCAGGCGGTGGCCGGACAGCATGCGCCGCGCGACGGGGAGCAACTGTTCGCCGGCCAGCATGCCGAGCAGGCCCGTCAGCGCCACGATCGGCGGCGCGGGGGAATGCACGCCGAGCGCGCCGTAGACCCCGCCGGCAAGGATGCCGGCGAGCAGCGAGAAGACATAAGGTTTCATGATGCGAACCGGTGACGGGCGCCGCAGGGCGGGCGATCCGGCAAGCGTAGCGGGTTTGCGTGCGGAAGGAAAGCGCGAGCGGGCGCTTTCGGACGTCGATTCCGGAATCGCATGGATTCCATTTCCGGGGTGTCATT
>NZ_JAAGNW010000321.1:0-1245 GCF_010645215.1 Burkholderia multivorans
ATTCGATGCCGAGATCATAGCTGATCGTGTCGGGCACGAGCGCCAGCCGGATCGTGCCGACCTCGTCGAAGCCGGCGGCGCGGAACAGCGCCTCCATCTCGGCGATGGTGCGCGAGTTGCGCACGATCAGCTCTTCTTCGTTGACGCTGTACATGCTGAGGAAGGTCTGATGCGGGCATTCGAGATCCCAGGTCGAGATCGCCACGATGCCGCGCGGCCGGCACACGCGCGCCATCTCGGCGAGCGCGGTTGCCTGGTCTTCGAGCGGCACATGGTAGAACGTGCCCATCATGCAGGACACGAAATCGAAGTGGCGAGGCGGATAGTCGAGACGCCGGGCATCGCCGACGGCGAGCGTCGGGCAGCTTTCCGGCGAGAACTTCCCGCGCGCGTAGGCGATCGCCTCGGGGCTGATGTCGACGCCGTGCGCATCGTAGCCGAGTTGCTTCAGGATTCCCGGATAGCGCCCGGTCGCGGTGCCGACGTCGAGCGTCGCGTGTGCGCCGTCGACGCGCTTCAACAGCCCCAGCAGGTTGATGGCTTCGAGTTTTTTCTTGACGTCGTCCTCGGGCAGCAGAAAGTCGTATTTCACGTAGGCGCTGGTGTCGTAGGTGACGTTGTCGACCAACGCACGCGGCGCGAGCACGCCGCTCGCGAACATTTCCTCCATCACCGCGAGGTGCGATGCGCCCGCATCGTCGTCGATCGACAGTTCGCGCCGGCGCGCATCGGCAACCGGCCGCAGCAGCGGCGCGACTTCGCCCGTCGGCCCGTCGGGGCCGAGCAGGCTGGCGCTGAGGGCGGCATACGCGGGCGCGGCGCTCGCCGCCGCGCCGCCCGAGCCGGCGAGTCGCGACGTGACGTCGCGATAGCCCGGCGCCTGCACGAGGATCATGTCGAGATGGTCTCGCGCGACGGCGCGCTCGCCGTTGGATTCGAACGCGCGCGCGAGCGTGTAGATCAGTTGCAGGTCGGCGGCAGTGAGGGAGGGCTCGCGCGCGCGGCGGAAACACGCGAGCGCCGCCGCCCGGTGATTCGCGCGATAGAATTCTGCCGCCGCCGCGGAATAGGCCTGCAGGCGCAGCGTCGTGCCGCGCGCGGCGTGCAGGAACATCACGGCCGCGTCCCAGTGCCGCTGCGCGCGGCGCAGATGCACGGCGCGCGCATAGTGGAGCGCCGGCGCATCGTCGTGCGCATCCGGGCATTGCCCGCCCAGGTGCTCGAGCAGCGCGGCGTGGCCTGCGT
>NZ_JAAGNW010000321.1:1255-5003 GCF_010645215.1 Burkholderia multivorans
CGTCGATGCGGCGGCGCTCCGCCTCCGCGGCGAGGAAGTCCAGCGCATAGCGGTAGAGCCCGTAGCGCGACGCGAGATCGAGCCAGGCGCGATAGGCGGGTTCGCGGCCGGGCCCGGCTTCGCCGCGCCGAAGCTCCGCGACGCGGGCGTCCAGCTCGCGCAGCAGGTCGACGCCGACCTCGCTCGCGAGCAGCGTGACGCGCCCGTCGCCCGCGCCCGCCACCACGAGCCGGCCCGACGGCGACGCGCAGCAGGACCACACTTCGCCAGTCAGGTCGATCTCCCATACGCGCTCGCCGGTTGGCGTCAGCGCGCGCAGCAGCCCGTCGAAACCGCCCGCGAAATGCAGACCGCCGTCGTCGAGCGTCGCCACGGCCGAGATCGCGCGCGACGCGCCCGGCACGCGCAGCTTGCGCACGAGCCCCGAGCGCGAGATCGTGACGAGCGTGGCGTTCGCGCCGCCCGCCACCAGGTTGCCGTCGTGGTCGGCCGCGATGTTGTAGCCGACGGCGTCGCATGCGTAGTCGGCGAGCGCCTCGCCGACGCCGTTGTAGACGGCCACGCCGCGCCCGTAGCACACCACGGCGAGGATCGAGTCGCCGATCCAGCGCACGCCGTAGGCGCCGGCGCCCTCCACCGCGACGCCGCGGATCTTCCGCCAGCCTTCCGGACCGCGCTCGAACAGGTGGCAGGTATTGCCCCAGGTGGCGGCAGCAAGGCGCGTGCCGGTGTGATCGAACGCGAGCCCCCAGACGGGCGCTTCGAGATCGAAGCGCGCCAGCGCGCGGCCGTCGCGATCGGTCAGGTGCACGTCGCCCGCCGCGGGCTGGCGCAGGGCGGTGCCGAACGCCACCGTGGCGCCGTCCTGCGCGCAGGCCGCGGACCAGACCTCACGCCCGGCCGGATACGTCCACAGCCGGTTGCCGTCGCGGTCGAGCGCGTGGCCGCCGCCGTCGACGCAGCCCGCGACGATCAACGAGAAAGTCGGCGTGGCCGCGACCGAAATCACCGAAGCCGGCAGCGGGACGCACCAACCGATTCCGACGGCCGGGATGGCCGTGCGCTGTGCAGCGGGATGTGCCGACATTGCCGTGCTCCTGTCCAGAGATGACGGAACGGATCGCAGCGAGCCGGCGCGATGCCGGCCGGGCTCGATCATCGAGCCCCCGATGATACGGTGAAGCAAGGCGGGGATTAAAAATTAATTCAGTAAGCCGCCTCGAATTTTCGGTGATTCCGGATTGTTTTTGTTTTGACGGGAGAAATTATTTTTATATGAAAGATTAAGTAAGCATGGTTGTTGCGCCGGTTCGTGTCGTGCACCCGGGGCGACGCCGCGCGCGCAAACGATACACAGCGGCCGCGATTGGGCGAAAGATCGCAGCGAACGATCGGACCCCGTGATTCAGGGGCGATTCGTGCGGATCACGCGCGCAATCCGTCGTCGAAGGACGGCGATTCGGCGGTCTCGCGGCATAACGTGGCGACGGCGTGGATACGACCCCGCCGAGCGCCGTCATCGTGCGTTCACGCAAAGCACCCGATAAACCGATCTGAAATCCGCTTTCAATTTTATTGGCGATTTTCTTTAACGCTTCCTAAGATGGGTTCGACGGTTTGAGGCCGGTGGAAGAGATTTGGCTGCATTTCTGGAATTGACGCTATTTACGGGGATTGCTCATGTCGACACCATCCGAAAAAGCAGCGGCGCGTTCCGCGCCGGAGTCCGCCGCGGCGGACAAACCGAAGCAGGATCCTGCACGCGATACGAAAGCCGCAGCCGAGAAAGCGCGCGGCTGGCATGACGCCTGGGTCGGCGCGATCGCGGGCGACGGCGCCGAGATTCCGTCGGTCGTCGCGCTGTTCGGCTATCTGTCGCAGGCGCCCGAGGCCGGTCGGGTGCGCCTCTATTTCGATCCGCACCTGCTGCGGGGCGTCGACCTCGATGTCGAGGAGATCGTCCACCGCGAGGCCGCGCCGACGACCTTCTCGCCGCTCGGCGGCAGTTTCGTCTGGATTCCGTCCGGCGTCTGGGCGCAAGCGACGATTCTCTACCGCCAGATCTGACGCGCATCCTCATGATTGCTTCTACGTTGCTGCGCAACGCGGGGACGGCTGTCTCGCGAACCATCTGGGGGCGATTCGCAGCATGCGCGGCCGCGTCGGGCGAGCGCGAGGCGCTCAAGGGGCGCTGGGGCGGGCTCGATTATGCCGCGCTGGAACAGCGCGCCTGCGAGATCGCGCAGGCACTGGTGAACACGCATCGCGTCGCGCCGGGCGACCGGGTCGCCGTGGCCCTGCCGCGCGACGGCGAACTGGTCGCGGCGCTGCTCGGCGTGCTCGCGAGCGGCGCGGCCTACGTGCCGCTCGATCCGCTGTATCCGGCCGACCGCATCGCGTTCATGCTCGGGGACAGCGGTGCGCGGTGCGTGCTCACCCGCGCGGGAGTGACGTTGCCCGGCGGTGTGCCGCGCGTCGACGTCGACGCGATCCCGCGCGGGCCGTCGATCGAATGGCCGTCGGACCTTGCCGCCGCGGAAGACCTCGCTTACGTGATCTACACCTCGGGATCGACCGGGACGCCGAAGGGCGTGGAGGTCACGCATCGCAGCGTGACGGCCCTCGTCGACTGGGCGCAAGACTGTTTTTCGGAGACGGAGCGCGCGGGCATGCTGGCGTCGACGTCGGTCTGCTTCGATCTCTCGGTCTTCGAGCTTTTCGCGCCGCTGTGCACGGGCGGATGCGTCGTGCTGGCGGACAACGTACTGGCGCTGTCCGACCTGCCGTGTCCGTGATCAATACCGTGCCGTCTGCGATGAACGAGCTGGTGCAGGCGGGGGCGGTCGATCTGGCGGGCCTGACCGTCGCGCTCGCCGGCGAAGCCTTTCCGGAGCAGCTCGCGGCGCGGCTGGCCGCGGGGGGCGCGCGGCGCGTCCTGAACCTGTACGGTCCCACCGAGGACACCGTGTACTCGACCTGGGCCGAAGTCGATCCGGCGGTATCCGGCGCGCCGCCGATCGGCCGGCCTTTGCCCGGCACACGCGCCTATGTGGTCGACGAAGCCGGCGCATTGTGCGCGCCGGGCGTGCCGGGCGAACTGTATCTGGCCGGCAGCGGGCTCGCGCGCGGCTATCACGGTCGGCCCGGGCAGACCACCGAGCGCTTCGTGCCCGACCGTTTCGCGGGCGGCGCGGGGGAGCGGATGTACCGCACCGGCGATCGCGTGAGCTGGCGCGCGGACGGACAGCTTCAGTATCACGGCCGGCTCGACGATCAGGTGAAGGTGCATGGCCGCCGTATCGAGCTGGGTGAGATCGAGCAGGCGCTCGGCTTGCTGCCCGGCGTGCGCGACTGCGCGGTGACGGCGGCCGCGGGCCCCGGCGGCTTGCCCGCGCTCGTGGCCTACGTGAGCGGCGACGCATCCGGGTTCGATCCCGCGCAATGGCGTGCGGGCCTCGCCGGCAAGCTGCCGGCCTGGATGGTGCCGGCCCTGTTCGTCGCCGTGCCGGCGATTCCGCGCAGCCTGAACGGCAAGCGCGACCGCAAGCGCCTGCCTGAGCCGGACTGGCCGCGTGCGGGAGCGGATGGCGCGCGCGCGGCCTCGGCGACCGAGGCGGCCGTGCTGGCGGCGTTCGAGGTCGTGTTCGGCCATGCCGTCTCGTCCACGCAGCACTTCGTCGAACTGGGCGGCGATTCGCTGCTGGCGGTGCGCTTGCGCGCGCGCCTCGTCGAGATGTGCGGGGTCGAT
>NZ_JAAGNW010000322.1:0-3568 GCF_010645215.1 Burkholderia multivorans
GTTCGACTTGCATGTGTAAGGCATGCCGCCAGCGTTCAATCTGAGCCAGGATCAAACTCTTCAGTTCAAACCTGTTACTGTTTTTCGGTTTCGTTAGAAACCGGTCGCTCACTCAAAGCTGACAGGTCAATGAATTGCTTCATAAACCTGACTTACTTTAGTGTGAGACTCTTGATACTTTTGCTTGATCCGATCCGTAGATCAGACTCGCATCCCATCAAGCGCCCACACTTATCGGCTGTTAATTTTTAAAGATCGCATCGCTTAAAACTGCTTCGTTTTTCGCGTTCCTCATCAGAGGAGGAGGCGAATTATGTTGTCCGCCCGCAAAGTCGTCAAGCACTTTTTGAAAAAACTTTTTGATTGATTGAATTCGCTGCGGATTAAAACCGATCGCCCCGGCAATAATCGCCATGAAATCAAGGTCGTAGCGGAGGAAATCGGGGCCGGCACACCGTCTCCGCCAGATCCCCATCGGGTCGACCACCGGGCGTGCTGCCTTCGGTGCGGCCCCACATGCTTCGGACAGCGCACCTCCTCCGGCATGTGCCCCCTTGAGATGAAATACGCCAACACTATAATTTCAAAGGCGGATTCGCCGTCGGAAGCGCGTCCCGGGTCCGCCGGGAAGAAGGGACGGGATGCCGCCCCGACCGCTCGGCCCGGCGAGATATGATGTCCGATCATTCCCGCCGACCCCGTTGTTTCCCTATCGGCCGGACTCTTCCTCGCCAATCAGGCGCATGCACAGGAGCGATGCATGTCGGACGACCTGCCCTTCACCGAGAATCAACTGCTGGCCGCGCTGCCGGAAAGCGAACGCACTCGCCTCGCCCCCCACCTGACGCGCGTTGAAATGCCCTTGGGGCAAGTTCTGTACGAGTCGGGCGGCCAGCTCCATCATGTCTATTTCCCGACTTCCTCGATCGTTTCCTTGCTGTATGTGATGGAGGACGGCTCGTCCGCGGAAATCGCGATCGTCGGCTACGAGGGCGTGATCGGCGTATCGCTGTTCATGGGCGGCGAGACCACCCCGAGCCGGGCCGTCGTACAAAGCGCCGGGCAGGCCTATCGACTCGAATCGAGCATCCTGAAAGAAGAATTCCGGCGCGGCAACACGATGCAGCGCTTGCTGTTGCGATACACGCAGGCGCTCATCACCCAGATGGCCCAGACCGCGGTGTGCAACCGGCATCACTCGATCGACCAGCAATTGTGCCGCTGGCTGTTGCTGAGCCTCGACCGCCTCTCCTCGAACAAGCTGCACATGACGCAGGAACTGATCGCCAACATGCTGGGCGTACGTCGTTCGGGAGTGACGGAAGCGGCGCTGAAGCTGCAGAACGCCGGCCTCATCCGCTACAACTATGGTCATATCGAGGTGCTGGATCGGCCCGGGCTCGAAAAGCGCGTGTGCGAATGCTACGGCGTGGTCAAGCGCGAATTCGACCGCCTGCTGCCCGACCTGAAGCAACTCTAGCCGTCACTGCACGGCACCGTACCGATTTTCTCCGCCTGCGTGTCCATCCTTTCCATGGCGCGCGGCTACGGCGCGTTGGCCGCGCTCACGCCCCCGACATTCGCGAATTCCGCGGAGAACGATTCGCCACGCACCGCGAGGCAACACCGGACCGATATGCGAAAGCGCCTGGGCATGGCCCGTCTATCGCACCGTTGGCGCATGCCGCTTACCGCACATGTCGACTCCATGCTCGATGGAGTCCGCGACGGATCGGTGCACATCAAGCATCAACCGGCACGCAGATCATGGCAACGCAGCGCGTCATCATCCGTCGACATCGATTCGTCATCCTGACATCTGCGAGCGATAATATCGCGCATCCGTCAACGTTGGCGCCGGGCTCGCGCACCGACCTCGTCTCCCGATGTTTCGCTTGCGCCGCCGCAGATAAGCGCGCACTGTAGGGTAGGCGCCCACCGTTGTCGGGCGTCAGCGCCCTCGAACCCTCCGGCGCCAACCGTCGCTCGGTCAGGAGCACGTCATGACCATCCCCACCCTCGAATACCGGGGATATGAACTCCGCGCCCATGCGCGAAAATTGGCCCCGCCGTTCGGCGATCTCCTTGCGCCCGGCCCACGGCGCTTCACTTCCATCGTGCGGATCGACACCCGTCCGCCCACTTCGGCGCTCGCGACGCGCTACACCACCCTGCGCCACGACGACGCGCCGCAAACGGAGCAAGCTGCCCTCGATCCGGCCATCGAATTCGGCAAGGCCATCGTGGACGGCAAGATCGCCCCGCCAGCCCTTTGATCGAGCCGCAGGGTCCGGCTCAACGCGGCCTCACGGACAGGCAGCACACTTTGCTTTGGAGATGCCATGAAACACTACACCATTCCCCTCACCGATCGACGCGACGAGACAACCCGCCAGAAGCAGCGTGAAGACCTCGCACGAGCCGATGTCGAACGTGCCCAGAAGCGTACCGATCAGGATGCCGGCATCGACTCAAACGCAAGCAAGTGGCGTTATTCCCGCCCCGACCATCGCACGAGTTGAGTCATATGGGGCGACGTCGGGCCGGCGGCGCCGCCCGTTGTGGCGTCGTCGCCCGGCTTGCTGCCTCGCGCCGTTCCCGCATCACGTATACCTGCGCAAGCGCGCCGAAAAGGCGGCAACGGCCTCGACGCCGCTCTGTTCCGCGCAACGGCACCAATCCTGCAACTGGCCCAGCAGTTGCGTGCGCGATGCGTGCGGCCACATCCACAGCTCGCGCAGCGCCTCATACATATCCACGTACACGCGTATGCGCCGGTTGTCGTCGAGGCACGCCAGCGCGCGAAGGTCCGGCTTGGTCTGGCAATTCCATGCGCGGCGCATCCAGCGCCTCACGCCCATGACGACGGCCCGCCTGTCGTCACGGCTCAGGTTGCCGGCCCGGCCCAGCTCCCGCCGGCACGCGGGCTCGATCATGCGCGCATAGGCGGCCATCACCTCATAGCGGTTGCGCATGATCGCCTGCAGCGTCGCGTCGTCGAGCACGGCCTTGCCGCCCGTCGACAGATGCGGCTTCGACGTCACTCGCCGGACGGTCGCCAGCCTCAGCGCCGCCAGCAGGCAGATGTACAACCAGCCGAGGTCGAATTCGAACCATCGATTCGAGAGCCGCGCGGATGACGCGTACGCGTGATGATTGTTATGCAGTTCCTCTCCGCAGACCAGGATGCCCAACGGGACGATATTGCTGCTCGCGTCCGGCGTGGCGAAATTCCGATAGCCCGTGAAATGGCCGCAGCCGTTGATCACGCCGCCGGCCCAGAACGGAATCCACATCATCTGGATCGCCCACATCGAGACCCCGGGCAGCCCGAACAGCACGACGTCGATCACGACCAGGAAAGCGACGCCTAGATTCGGATAACGGGTATAGACATGCCGTTCGAGCCAGTCGTCCGGCATTCCCGGCCCGTATCTGCGCAGCGTTTCCTCGTTGCGCGTCTCGTCCCGGTACAGTTCCGAGCCGCTGAACAGCACGGTCGCGAGCCCCCGGGTCCGCGGGCTGTGCGGATCGTCCGGCGTCTCGGTTCTCGCATGATGCTTGCGAT
>NZ_JAAGNW010000322.1:3578-4910 GCF_010645215.1 Burkholderia multivorans
GGGCCTGGCTGCGATGCAGATACACCGTCACGCCGATGGTGGTGACGTGCGTAAGCGCAAGCAGCACCCAGACAAGCTGCCACCCGGACAGACTCAACACCCCGTTTGCAAGCAAGGCCGACATGGCGATGTCCTCCCTGACCTTCACGATCTACGCCGCGTCGTGGCGGCGCACGCGTTCGCTGGCTTGCTGCGCGGCGCGCGCAGCGAAAATCCTCGACGAGGCGTCTCCGGGACACGCGGGCCGTCTGTGTGCATCGCGTCCTCGCGCCACGCGCCCGGGGACGGACGGAGAACCCGGCGGGATCCCGAATCGGGGCAGACGGATCACGTCGATTCGCACGTCGCTCCGCTTCCGGCGGTGACAGGACGGCCCTCGCCGCGCGGCGCGGATGGGCCCGCGACACGTTGGCAGGCCATCGCCACGATCGCATCCCGCGTCATATGCCGCGCGCGCGCCATCCGGTCGCTGTCGCGCACGACGCATGCGGGCAGGCACAGCTCGATCTGCACCGAACTCGACGTCATGCCGGTCCGATCGAGGTCGATGAAACGCCAGATTCCACCCCCCGTATCGAGCGCCAGCCCCTGCAGGGTGGCCATGTCCGTGGTGGGCGGCGGGATAAGGCGCACCCGTCCGTGATAGCAAGCCATGACCTGCCGCCCGGCAACCGCCTGCAATTCGTCGAACGAGCCGCCCTCCACGACAGCGTCCGGGAAATCCGGGAACGTGCCGCCCAAGCGAGCCGGCCCCCGTCGGGTGATGTAGATGGGATATTTCATGCGTCACTCCCTGTTGCGAAACACGCCAGGCTTCATGCTGCGGCGCACCGGCCCGGCAAGTCGGTACGCTGCAGCACAGTCCGGGCAAACCATTTCGCGGCGCGCCCGCTCCTGCACCGTATCGCCTCGACCTGCAGCTCGCGCGCCGCCCGCCAACCACGTACGACAACGTACCGATTCCCGCCACGCACCCGCGCATGCTCGCACCAGACGCCTCGCCCACGTTGGGCCCGACGTCGACGACGACGACGGCGGGGCATGCGGCAGGCACATCACGCATGCGCCAGGTCGTCCTTACCTGATCGGAGCATCATCATGAATGCCATCACACTGGTACTGACCGCCGCATTCGTTCTCGCGGCATTCGCCGCCGGCGCGGCGGGCTACCTGTTCCTCGCGATTCCCCTCCTCCTCAGCGCCGTACTCGTCGCGCTGTCCGTACGGGTCGCCAAAGTCTGGGAAAAATTCGTCATCCTTCGGATTGGAAAACTGCAGAGCGTCAAGGGCGCCGGCTTTTTCATGATCATCCCGATCATCGACGATATCGTC
>NZ_JAAGNW010000323.1:0-4029 GCF_010645215.1 Burkholderia multivorans
AATTCCTGCGCGATGCCGTGGCTTGGTACGCCGGACTTGGCGTGCGTGTGCGCCGATTGCTAACCGACAACGGTTCGGCGTTCCGTTCACATGAGTTTGCTCGGACCTGTCAGGAACTGGGTATCCGGCACAAATTTACACGGGCGTACCGTCCTCAGACCAACGGCAAGGCCGAGCGCTTCATCCAGTCAGCATTACGTGAGTGGGCTTACGCATGGACATACCAAAGCTCAGCCCATCGCGTCGAAGCCCTGGCGAGTTGGCAGCATCACTACAACTGGCATCGTGCTCATAGCGCCATCGGCGGCGTTGCGCCGATGGCCAGTTCCCGCATCGAGAAACAACCTCTTGACGCTTCACAACTAGCCCGCACTGGATGCGGCATACGCATGCGACCCACGCGTTGGCGCGAGGTGTCGAGTTGGTCACCGTGCGCGATAATTTACGACATGCGTCGATCGCCACGACCTCGATCTATCTGCACAGTGACGAGGCAAAGCGGGCGCGGCAGCTCAGCCAGGCGTTCGATGTGAATAAGCCGTCGAGCGGACCACCAAGGTCACTTCGGATCCCATCCGCTCGTTCGGTGTTCGTGCAGGGCAAACGGCTTGGAGCGCATAATGGGGACAGCTTCGTACGCGCGGTGTCTTCGACCAACGGCGCTTAATGGATTGGAGCCGCGTCGCAACAGCCATCGAGTCGCCTCGATCATTGACGGGAGGCCGAAGCGGCCCGGCATGATTGCGCCACTCGGACATCATCTTCTGACGGGGCCGCTCGATCGACGCACGACGTTCCGCCGCCCATTTGGAACGGCGGTCTGCATGCCGATGGGGCGTCGCATTTCTTTCGCGAGATCTGCACACCATCACTGGCTGAACAGGGATAGATTCTGCAGCGAGCCATTGGCGATTGCGTTCAATAAGCGCTGTCGTGCAGCATCGATGCGGTACCTTGGCATAGATAGTAATTGGCGATCGTGATGTAACAGGATTCGCGCAACTGGCGTCCAAGCCGATGCATCGAGCCAACAGACTCCGTGATCAAGGGCATATCCCATACAGTTCTTGAGTGCGGCTTCGGCGGTACGAAATGTGTCGCGCTCGGGTACATCAGGTGTATCTCGCGCCAGAAAAAAAGTGAAATAAATCGTCGTGAGCAATTCACGAACTATTTCGCGATTGCCGTGGCGGTTGCGCAACGCGGCCAGCCAGAGATGATGTTTAAGGGCGTACTGGTTGGCAAGCGCCACGGGTATGGGCAACAACATCGCCTGGGTCAGCGGAGCGCGACGCTTGGAGACGGGACGGTACGGGGCGGATTTGGGCATGGAGACGAATCGGAGGTTGAGCTAAACGGGTAAGCCTGCTTAACCTGGAGAATACGAATGGTGTCCAGAAATGCAAGGGGCAGGCGCCCATGTGTCGATCTCGTCCCGATGGTCATGGCCGGGCTCGGTCGCCAGAGGAGGATGTGCACGGTGAGGCCATCCGATGCGGTCAAGCTAGCAGGTTCGCGACGACGTTGAAGCGGAAAGCTTTGCAGGAGATTCGCGTGGATGTTGTGCTACCGGCCGGCTCCCGTTCAATCGGTGCGCCACGGGACAGGATGACCACGGCCACTGTGAAAGGTGACACGCAGTGGCCTATCCCCGCGGAGACTGATGTGACCACGGATTTGAAAAACGGGCGATGGGATTTCGGATAGCGCCGCCAATCCCGAGCTCATTCGATTGGCGCGGCCCCCTGGATGAGCCGCTGCACCTTGGCTGAGTCGAAGTGCAGGAGATCATGCTGCATTGTCGAGCGGGTACGCTGGCTCCGCACTTAGTTCATCCTGCGAGCAGCGGGTCGGATTTTGTCACCTATGGATCGTCGGCATCAGTATCCCCCGTGCCAGATCCGAGCGGATACTAATGGAGTCCGCCTCTCCCAAGGCGATGAGCCAAGCCGTCACCAACCCAAGCGCGACTGCCCAATGAGTGGCTTGGGTACGAACCCGACATTTCAGGCGCGACAATGCTCGGAAGGCTCAGCGCGAATGGTGGCATTGATATCACTCGGGGCAGTGTGTACTACGCCGCATTCGATTGTGCTGAGGGCCACGCCTCATCGATTGTCGGCATGCAATACAGGTAGCTCTAGGCTCGATTTCGTTGGAGCAAATCATGATGGATAGATTCCCTAATCGCGAGTGCAAAAGTTAAGTCAGTGGAAAGGTGGATATTTCGTCGTGAGCGCCTCTAGATGGATTGGGGGCACATATCGAATTCATGTGTCGATCAAAATTCGTTGTTATATACCAGGGCGTTTTCTCTTTGGCCCTCGTCAGCGCATCGTGCCAAGATGCAATTGGTCTAGCGACCTGATTGGCGATTGAGGGTGGTGTGTTGGCTCGCGAATCTGGCGTCTGGTCAGTGTCGGAGAATAAGGTCCAATGTCTGTGTGAAAAATGAAATAATTTTTGTTCAATGATGGTGGGGCGCTCTACCTTCCGATGTTTGAGTTATCCGGAAATATGCGAGGTAGTTGAATTTCGAATACATGCGTATGATAGTGTGTTGCAGCATCCGAGGTGTAGAGGGCGGTGCTTAGAAGTCTTGGCTAATTTTTTTGTGGAAGGGCACGATATGGGAAATACTCGAGGGCGTTATGCAGATGTCGTCGCTCAGATCGAAGCGCTGCAAGCTGAAGCGGATGCGCTGCGCGCAGCAGAGATCGAAGCCGTGCTGGCCGAGGTGCGTGAAAAGGTTGCAGCTTACGGCCTCACGGTCGAGCAGGTGTTTGGTGGTAAGCGAGGCCGAACCGCAGCTCGTGCCCAACGCGCGAGTAGTGTGCCGAAGTATCGTGATCCGAAGACGGGCGCCACGTGGAGTGGAAGAGGTCGCGCTCCTACCTGGATTGCCGGCGCAAAGAATCGCGATCGGTTCTTGATCGAAGCGTAAGTCTCTGGCCGTCCAGGGCAATTGAAGATTTATCCCTGCGTCAAGACTGTGTGGATTTGCCTTGGACAGTAACGCACGGAGCAAGCGCAGCTCGCCTGTATCACCCTTGGTTGACGGGCGTGCTCCATGCCTCCAATAACAACGGCACGTTCTTAGCGATCGGTCGGACATGTGCCCGCGCGTCCGTATGTTCGGGGCGCGTTGTATGCCCAAAATGGATGCGCAGCAGCTTTAGTGCGCGAGGTATAGGCGTGTTGGATTTGTAGGCACTAGGCGGCACCAAAAGCGTCGCTCGTTTCGAGTGGGATCGCGTGAGTCGGTGCGGATTCTTGCTGATCATCTCGACCTCTCGCTCAACTGGCTCACGATGAAGGGCGGCGTCATCCGTTGTGGCGCGGGCCGTGCGCGAAGGACTGGGCTCAGGTCAGCGGTTTGACGCTGCTGTCGTGCCTTGATGCGGATCGGGTCGTCTTCGGTCAAGACCGTCTCGGCGCCTTTGCCGTTGCGCTGATTCATGGCGTTGGGCGGTTTGGCCGCATCGGTCAGTAGCCGGATAGTGGTTCACTCGCCGCCCAGCGTCTCTTGATCAGTTCCTTCTCGAGCGCTGATGTTGCAGCGTTGATGGTTTCAGGCGTCATCGGGCCATTACCAAACTGCTCCAGCAGTTCGGCGAGCATTACCGACAGGTCCACGACCGGGCTTTCGGTATGCGTGGTTTAAACGCGCCTGAATAGCGTTGAGCTACGCTCTAAAGCACGAAATCTCTGACAGTCCCTACTCTGTGGATGTACGACATGATGTGCTCGATGAATCAAATCGGGCCCGGTCGACGTGGAGGTAGGCCGGTCTGCCGCGATTCAATCCCCAGTCTTTGCTCGGTTAGTCCATATATCGTTCAAAGGACATTCGTGTCAGGATTTTTCGGTGCTCGAATTTCATTGGAGGTCGGTTAGGAGACCATCCCTGGCTGCCATAATAGTTTCCACACGACGAGCAACGGAATGGCGACTCCAAGAGCCTGACATTGGCGACGTAAGGCGCCTCATAGTCACATCGATCACAACGCGTCTCTAAGGGCCGGCGAT
>NZ_JAAGNW010000323.1:4039-4909 GCF_010645215.1 Burkholderia multivorans
CGGACAATTCTCGATGTGCAACATCTGATGAAGGACGCTGTGAAAACCAACGCTCATACAACGTTTACAGAATCGCAGGGAGGTATGATACCTGGGATGTTGAGAGGGTTTCAGTAGTGCCGTCCGAAGGAGCTTACGGGGAATGGCCAACGTTCGTACGAGCCTCTCGAGGTCTAAGTCACCAACCTGCGGAACAACTCCCTCATAGGGATCGATATCCGGTCTGATCAGCCGTGCGATAACGTGCCCTGGAGTCGAGTTGGCTCTTTCGAATTTCCACAGAATCGAGATCAAGGATTCGAGCGGTTCGATCCATCGCTTTTTAAATAAGTAACCGAGCGAAGGTGTCAGCTTCTGCTCGTCGAAGACCAGAATTGGAAACCCAAGGCTCGAGCGTGGCTCGGTGCTACGGGTGGGAAACGAGTACTCGACCGGTTGCATGGCGAGACTGAACGTAGCCACAGTGGTGAACTGCATAGGTCCACATGGCTGACTCGGGACGATAGTCCGACCGATCCTGGGCTTCGCCTTCCTTCAAAACAATCTCGACTGCACGGGCGAACGATTCCATGGGAATCTCCAGACGACCAGGCAAGTTCGCTTTGTGGTGCGCGGCCTCAAATGGACCGGCCAGAGTTTCATAGACACTTACGAGCCGTTTAGCGCGTAGCGCCGCTCAAACTCAATCGGTGAAAGATCGCCGGCGGAACCATGCCGACGAACCGAGTTATCAAACATTTCGATGTAATCGAACAGGTCCGAGGTCGCGGTCGCCCGACTCGGATAGATGCGCCGCTTGATTCGCTCCTTTTTTAGGGCGCTGAAGAAGCTCTCGGCCACGGCATTGTCGTGGCAATTACCGCGCCGACT
>NZ_JAAGNW010000324.1:0-3506 GCF_010645215.1 Burkholderia multivorans
TACGCGATGATCGGGCGCATGAACCCCGACGGCAGCGGCTACGAACCGTACGTGCGCGGGGTGCGCAATTCGGTCGGCTTCGCGTGGCACCCCGTCACGCACGCGCTTTGGTTCACCGACAACGGCCGCGACCTGCTCGGCGACGATCGCCCCGACGACACGCTGAACCGTGCGCCGCGCGCGGGGCTCGACTTCGGCTATCCGTTCTGCCATGCCGGCGACGTGCCGGACCCGGAATTCGGCCAGGGCCACGACTGCGCGCGCTACGCGCCGCCCGCGCTGAAGCTCGGCGCCCACGTGGCGGCCCTCGGCATGCGCTTCTATACCGGCGCGATGTTCCCGGCCAGCTATCGCAACAGCATCTTCATCGCCGAGCATGGCTCGTGGAACCGCAGCAGCAAGGTCGGCTATCGCGTGGTGCGGGTGACAGCAGGCGCGGACGGCCAGCACGCCCGCCAGGAAGTGTTCATGGCGGGATGGCTCGGCGCCGACGACAGCGCCTGGGGCCGCCCGGCCGACGTGCTGCCGCTGCCCGACGGCTCCCTGCTCGTCAGCGACGACCGCGCCGGCGCGATCTACCGGGTCACCTATGCGGCACCTTGACGCAGCACGGGCGTGACCGCGCGCGGCCTCGCATCGTAGAATGCCTGCCCGATCGCCGCGCCGCGCGGCCCTCCCCCAGTCGATTCGTCGCCCGCCCATGTCCAGCCGCCCGCCCCGCTTCCGCTCCAAGACCCTCACGGCCGCGCTCGCCTTCCTGTTCGGCTCGCTCGGCGCGCATCGCTTCTATCTGTACGGCTGGCGCGATCTCGCCAGCTGGGCGCACCTGCTCGGCACGCTGATCGGCATCCCGGGCCTCCTGCTGCTGATCGATTCGCAGCGCAGCGCGACGCTCGGCTGGTGGCTGGCGGTGCCGGGCGCGATCTCGCTGTTCGCGGCGTTCCTCGCGGCGCTCGTCTACGGCCTGCGCCCCGACGAGAAATGGGATGCGCAATTCAACGCGGAAACCGGCCGCCACAGCCGCTCCGGCTGGACCGTGATCTTCATCGTGATCCTTTCGCTGCTGATCGGCGCGTTTCTGCTGATGACGGCCCTCGCGCTGTCGTTCCAAACCTACTTCGAGGCCCAGGTCGAAGCGGCCAAGCAGCTTTCGCAATAAGCGGCGCGGCGCCCCTCCGGCATGCGGGCGCAGGCCGGGTACGACGGCCGCGAGGCCGGCGGGTTGCCGCCCCCCCCTTCACGGACGAGCCCGCTAATCGGAGAACAGGCTCAGCTGCGCAGCGTCGCGCGCCGCCTTGAACGGCACCGCCGCACGCGGCTTGTCCGGCATCCGGAACAACGACATGTCGAGCGCGCCGCCCCGGCGCACGTTCAAGCCGAGCCGCTTGACCGCCTGCTGGAAACGCTGCTTCAGCAGATCGGCCCAGATCCCCTCTCCCTTCATCCGCTGGCCGAACGCCGACTCGTAATCCTTGCCGCCGCGCATGTCGCGCACGCGGCTCATCACCCGGTCAGCGCGATCCGGAAAATGGGCGGCCAGCCATTCCTTGAACAGCGGCGCGACCTCCCAAGGCAGGCGCAACACGATATAGCTCGCGTGCGTCGCGCCCGCTTCCGCGCACGCCTCCAGCACGCGCTCGAGATCGGGCTCGGTGACAAACGGAATCACGGGCGCGATGCTGACGGCGACCGGCACGCCCGCGTCGCGCAAGGCGCGGATCGTGCGCAACCGCCGTGCAGGCGTCGCGGCGCGCGGCTCAAGGGCGCGCGCGAGCTCGGCATCGAGCGTCGTGATCGTGACTGCGGCCATCACCTGCCCGCGCGCCGCCATGGGCGCGAGCAGATCGAGATCGCGCTCGATCAGCGATGATTTCGTGATCGCCGCGAACGGCTGCCCGTGGTCGTGCATCACCTGGATGACCTGCCGCGTGATGCGCAGGTCGCGCTCGACCGGCTGGTAGGCGTCGGTGCTGACGCCGAGCGCGATGGGCTCGGGAATGTAGTGCTTCCTCGCGAACTCCCGCTCGAGCAATTCGGCTGCGTTCACCTTCGCATAGAGGCGGCTTTCGAAATCGAGCCCCGGCGACAGGCCCAGATAGCTGTGGGTCGGCCGCGCGAAGCAATAGATGCAGCCATGCTCGCACCCCCGGTACGGGTTGAGCGACACGCTGAATGGAATGTCCGGCGACGCGTTGCGCGTGAGGATGCTCTTCGCGCGCTCCTCGAACACCTGCGTGCGCAGCGCGGGCGGCAGTTCGTCGGACGGCGTCCAGCCGTCGTCGACCTGCTCGCGCTGCAGCACCTCGTAACGCCCCTGCAGATTGCCGACCGCCCCGCGCCCCTTGCGGGGCGCGGGCGGCGCAATCGGATACTCGACATCGGATCGATCGCTCATCACGCACCTGGATGCGGCCGGAGCCGCCAATACGCCTTCGTTGATACTGGATATTTATACAGTATTAAAACGGCGATGCCAAGTCCGCGCGCCTACTCGTCGACCGAGATCGTGAGCGTCTCCTTGATCTCCTCCATCACGACATAACTCTTCGACTGCACGGCCCCGGGCAGCTGCAGCAGGATATCGCCGAGCAGCTTCCGATAGTCGGCCATCTCCCCGATGCGCGCCTTGATCAGGTAGTCGAAATCCCCCGACACCAGATGGCATTCGAGTACCTCCTCGATCTTCATCACTTCGCGCCGGAACTGCTCGAACATGCTGCCGTTCTTGTGGTCCAGCGTGATCTCGACGAACACCAGCAGCGCGGCGCCCAGCTGCGCCGGATCGACCCGGGCGTGGTAGCCGGTGATCACGCCGTCGCGCTCCATCCGGCGCACCCGTTCGATGCATGGCGTGACCGTCAGGCCGACCTGCTCGGCGAGGTCCTTCATCGCCATGCGACCGTCGTCCTGCAGCAGCTTCAGGATGCGGCGGTCGAGCTTGTCGAGCGCGCGCACCGGTTGGCGTTGAGTTCTCATCGGGTTTCTACTGAAAATCAAAAAAATACGATAACAAAAACTGGTGATTCGACAATACCATAGCGCAAAAAACTAGGGCGACGAAGGTTCAGCGCGTCATGCCGGCGCCGCCCGACACTTCAATCTTGGAGCAGCTATGCGTGTGGTGATCTTGGGCAGCGGTGTGGTCGGCGTGGCAAGCGCTTATTATCTGGCGCGCGCCGGCCATGAAGTCACGGTGATCGATCGCGAGGTCGGCCCGGCGCTCGAAACCAGCTTCGCGAACGCCGGCCAGATCTCGCCGGGCTACGCCGCGCCGTGGGCCGCGCCGGGCGTGCCGCTGAAGGCCGTCAAGTGGATGTTCCAGAAGCACGCGCCGCTCGCGATCCGCCTCGACGGCAGCCGCTTCCAGCTGCAATGGATGTGGCAGATGCTGCGCAACTGCACCGAAGCGCGCTACGCCGAGAACAAGGGCCGCATGGTGCGGCTCGCCGAATACAGCCGCGACTGCCTGCAGGCGCTGCGCACCGACACCGGCATCGAGTACGAAG
>NZ_JAAGNW010000324.1:3516-4890 GCF_010645215.1 Burkholderia multivorans
ATCGCCGTGCTCCAAGACGCGAATGTCCCGTACGAACTGCTGTCGCCCGCCGAACTGGGGCGCGCCGAACCCGCGCTCGCCGCGGTGTCGCACAAGCTCACGGGCGGCCTGCGCCTGCCGGGCGACGAAACCGGCGACTGCCAGCTGTTCACGACGCGCCTTGCCGCGCTCGCGGAATCGCTCGGCGTGAAGTTCCGCTACAACACGCCGATCGATGCGCTCGCGGTGGCGGGCGGCAAGATCGCCGGCGTGCAGTGCGGCGCCGAGATGGTGCGCGGCGACGCCTACGTGGTGGCGCTCGGTTCCTACTCGACCGCGCTGCTCGCGAATCTCGTGAAGATCCCGGTCTATCCGCTGAAGGGTTATTCGATCACCGCGCCGATCGTCGATACGGCCGCCGCGCCGATCTCGACCGTGCTCGATGAAACCTACAAGATCGCGATCACGCGCTTCGACCAGCGCATCCGCGTGGGCGGCATGGCGGAGATCGTCGGCTTCGACAAACGGCTGCTCGCAGCGCGTCGCGAGACGCTCGAAATGTGCGTCAACGACCTCTTCCCGGGCGGCGGCGACACCTCGAAGGCCACCTTCTGGACCGGCCTGCGCCCGATGACGCCGGACGGCACGCCGGTGGTCGGCCGCACGCCGGTGTCGAACCTGTTCCTGAATACGGGCCACGGCACGCTCGGGTGGACCATGTCCTGCGGCTCGGGCCAGCTGCTCGCGGACCTGATGTCGGGCAAGAAGCCCGCGATCCAGGCGGACGACCTGTCGGTGCATCGCTACCTGCGCGAGACCGTCGGCCAACACCGCCCGGCCTACGCGTAAGCCCCGGCTGCGCTCCAATGCAAACGGCGCCCGAGGGCGCCGTTTTTCATGCTGCGTCGCATGCGGCTCAGAACTGGTCCTCGCTCAGCGCGAGCACGCCGCCCGCGCTGTCGGCGGACAGCACCGCCGCCTCCAGACCGCCCGCCTGCGTGAGCAGGTGTTCCGCGTAGAACTGCGCGATCGCGATCTTCGCGTCGTAGAACGCCGGATCCGATGCGCGCTCGCGATGCGCCGCCAGCAGCGCCCGCCCCATCTGCCAGCCGCCCAGCACGATCCCCGCCAGCTTCAGGTACGGCACGCTCCCTGCGAATACTGCATTCGGATCATGCTTCGCCGTCACCACCACGTATTCCACCACCGCCGCCAGCGATTTCGCGCCGCGCTCCAGCTGCGTGCGCGCCGACGCGAACGCCGCGCCCTCCTGCCCGCCCAGCGCCTCCACCGTCTTGCCCACTTCCGCCAGCAGCGCCTGCGCCACCGCCCCGCCGTCGCGCTGCGTCTTCCGCCCCACCAGATCGTTCGCCTGGATCGCCGTCGTCCCTTCGT
>NZ_JAAGNW010000325.1:0-2868 GCF_010645215.1 Burkholderia multivorans
ATCGAGTACACGTCCCCGGGCATGGTCGGACAGTGACTCGAATTCACGCAGGGCCTGCTCGCTGCGCACCGTGCCGACGACCGTGTGCCCCACCGCCAGGGCTTCGCGTGCGAGCGCGCGGCCGAAGCCGCTGCTGACGCCCGTGATGAACAGGATTTTGCCGGATGCCATGAACCTTTCTCCCGAATGTCGATTGGAGAATGCATGTTAGTCTGACGAACAGCGTCGGATAAGCCAAAATCCGCTGATTATCTTGCCTAAAACTATGAACACGAAGCGCATCCTGAGCGAACCACCGGATCTGCCCCGCCGCAGCCGAAAGCGCATGGTCGCGCTGCTGCGCGCGCTGGCGCCCGACGAGGGCTACAACCTGACGGCGCTCCCGAGCGTGCGCATCCTGCGTTCGGACCGGGCGCTCTCGCGCACGCCGGTTCTGTACGATCCCGGCATCGTGATCGTGTGCCAGGGCCGCAAGCGCGGCTATTTCGGCAACCAGCTCTATCTGTACGACGAACGTCACTACCTGGCCGTGTCCGTGCCGGTCCCGTTCGACATGGAAACCGAGGCCACGCCGGAGCAGCCGCTGCTCGCGCTGTATCTTCACCTCGACTTCACGCTGGCCGCCGAACTGGCGGCGCAGATCGACCGCGCAGGCGGCATGGCCCGCGTGCATGCTCCCCAAAGCATGATGTCGACGCCGATGGACGATGCGATGCAGACCTCGGTAGTGCGCTTGCTCGACGCGCTGCACCAGCCGCTCGAAGCCGCCGTCCTCGGCCCCGGCCTGCTGCGCGAGCTGTATTTCCGCGTGCTCACCGGCGCCCAGGGCGGGCCGATGCGCGAGGCGCTGGCGATGCGCGGCCAGTTTGGCCGGATCGGCCGGTCACTGCGCCTGATTCATGCCGGCTACGCGCAGCCCCTCGACGTCACGCAACTGGCCGAGGAAGCGGGCATGAGCGTGCCGAGCTTCCATAGCCACTTCAAGGCGATCACGCAGGTGTCGCCGATGCAGTACGTGAAATCGACGCGGCTGCATCAGGCCCGCTTGCTGATGGTCCGCCAGGACCTGACCGCAGAAGCCGCGGGGCATGCAGTCGGTTATACGAGCGCGTCCCAGTTCAGTCGGGAATTCAAGCGCCTGTTCGGCTTGACGCCGGCGGCGGAAACGCGGCGCATGCGCGAGCGTTTCGCGCTGCCGGAGGCGTTTGCCGATGCGATCTATGTGTCGTCGCATTGAGTCGGGCGTCTGGTTCGAATCCTGCGATGCTGCGCCACGCAGATACAGGCGTATCCACGGCCGTATTGCCGCCTTGCCCCCAGTCGGGCGGCTGCGTCAGAGCGGGATCCGCTCCGCACCGAGCGCGTTCACGTTGCGCCGGGGCGGCTCGCCGAAGCTGCGCACGTAGTCGCGACTGAAGTGCGAGGGGCTGGCATAGCCCACGCTGAACGCGGCGGCTTCGGCCGAGACGCGCTCGGAGATCATCAAGCGGCGCGCCTCCGTCAGGCGCAGCTGCTTCTGATATTCGAGCGGCGTCATCGACGTCATCGCCTTGAACTTGCGATGGAAGGCCGACGGGCTGAGTCCGGCCGCTTCCGCCAGACGGTCGAGCGGGAGCGGCCGCGTGTAGTGCTCCCGGATCAGGCGAATGGCTGCGATCAGCGATCCGGCGTGCCCTGTGCCGACTACCATGCGTGCGAACACGCCGGCGTGCGGGCCCCGCAGCAGCCGATAGCACAGCTCCCGCATGAACGCGGGATAGAGGATCGATATGGCGTCGACGTCGTCCAGGGTTTCGACCATGCGCGCGACGCAGGACACGAGCGCGTCGTCGAGCGTCATGACGAAAGCGCCTTTCGCCGGGGCCTCGTCGGCACTCGGCGGCGCGCGCATCGCCTCGTAAACCTGACGCAGGACCATCAGATCGAGTTCGATCACGACGGAGTAATACGGCGCGCGATTCGTTCCCTCGACGACCTGACTGAGTCCCGGCATTTCGATGCCGACCACCATGGCCTGACCGGCGCGATAGTCGAGGCGCTGGTTGCCGAAGGTCGTCCACTTCGCGCCCTGGACCACGATGCACAGCGCCGGGTGGTGAACGATCGACGTCGGATGCCTTTCGGTGCGGGCTTCCAGCAAGATCAGGCCATCCGCCGGCGTGTAATAGGGGCTGCCACCCGGCATCCGGGATATCGAATGCTTCAGTTTTTCCTTCAGATTCTGGAGTTTCATCATGTCCGTCGTCCAGGCCTGCCACCGGCTCTTTTTATATCGAAAAGCAGGATCGAGCAAGAATCAGGTCAGTCCAGGCATGGCGGCGAATGTCCCTCCCGCACGAGAATACGCCTGATCCCAACCAGCCGGTTGCACCCTCAGGAGGCACATCATGTCCGACACGACCCGCAACAAGATCGCCCTGATCACCGGCGGCAGCCGTGGACTTGGCCGCAGCATCGCCCTGAATCTCGCGAAGCGCGGCGTCAGCACGATCGTCACCTACAACGCCGCCGAGAGTGCCGCCCGGGAAGTGGTTGCGCTCGCACAGGCCGCCGGCGCGCGAAGCGCGGCCATCAGGCTCGACACCGGCAACAGCGCAAGCTTCAACGCATTCGCCGCGCAGTTCAGGGCCGTTCTGGCCGGCATGGACGCGCAACAATTCGACTATCTGGTCAACAACGCCGGCATCTCGAATCACACCCCGTTCGAGCAAGTCACGGAGGCAGAACTGGACCGGCTCTACGAAGTCAATTTCAAGGGAGTTTTCCTGCTGACGCAGAACGTGCTGCCGCTGATCGCCGACGGCGGCCGGATCGTCAATGTGTCGACGGCGCTCACGCGCTTCGTGAATCCCGACAGCATCGCCTATG
>NZ_JAAGNW010000325.1:2878-4888 GCF_010645215.1 Burkholderia multivorans
ATGCCACGCTGAAGGGGGCGCTGGAGGTGATGGCGCCTTATCTCGCTCATGAACTGGGCCCGCGCGGCATCACGGTCAACACCGTTGCGCCGGGCGCGATCCAGACCGATTTCAGCGGCGGCGTCGTGCGCGACAACCCGGCGGTGAACGCGGCGGTCTCGAAGATGACGGCGCTCGGCCGTCCCGGCCTGCCCGAGGACATCGGCCGGATGGTCGCCTCCTTGCTGTCGGACGCGAACCATTGGGTCAATGCCCAGCGGATCGAGGTTTCGGGCGGCATGCGTCTGTGATGCGCGCGGATCGGGGGCGCAAGGCGGCGTCGGGTGGGCCGCCTGGCGAGGGCGGCGGATATCCCCGGAACGGTCGGCGATCGCAAGGTCGTTGCTCAACCGATAAGACGCTATACTTGGCGCCTTACATTCTTGTATGCAAGAGTGCCGGAGACCGCCTTGGATCGAATCGATTGCCTTATCTGCTCTTGCCTGACCGAGAGCAAGCCTGCGCGAATCGCGCCCTTCCTTTCCCACTATTGCGAACTGGGAACCAGTCTTACGAAGATAAGATATTGCGGGCAGTGCGATCTTGCCTTTTTCCAGCGCCGACTGACGGACGATGAGGCAAAGCGCCTCTATACGAACTATCGCGGCGAGGAGTACAACCGGGAACGCCTGAAGCTCGAGCCGGGATACGAACGCTTCATGGGGCCGTTCGAAGATCCGCTCTCATTCATATATACCGAGCGCATTCGAGATTATGTCGATTTCATTGACGTATTCCCTGAAATCGAATCAGCCAGGCATATTCTCGATTTCGGCGGCGACGGCAGCATCCCAAAACGGGTATTCCCCGGCGCCAGGATCGCCATCGACGACTTGAGCGCAGGGTCCACCGAAACGAACGCTACCCAATACGATTTGGTGTTCGCCTCCAATGTCTTCGAGCATATTTCCGATCCCGCTCCGGTATTGAAAAAGCTGGTCGAGCGTATCGAACCGGAAGGCATGTTGTTTATCGACGTTCCCGGGCACGCGCAGGCCAGCCTTCGGGAAAGCATTCTCTGGCAGGAGAAGCACGGCGGAGAGCTGTTCGAGATGCATGAACATATCACGCATTTTTCGAAGCGCAGCCTGCGGCTGCTGGTCGAGGCGGCAGGCATGACCGTGCTGTTCGAATACCGCGCCCGTCATGGCGGCCTGACGGCAATCGCCGCATTCCCGGAGTCGGGCGTGACCAAGCGGCTGCTTCCCGAGAAAAATATCCGCCACGCGCATTTCGAATCGAAGATTGCCCGCGCCGAAGCGCGCGCAGCACACGACGCAACCTGGAGCGCATCCGCCTCCGCAGCAAATCGATTGACGGAAAATTTCGACAAGGCAATAAAAAACACCGACAGCCAACTCGCCTTGATTCAACAGAATAATCGAGAAGTCGATCTGTTCCACAAGCAGGAATGCGGCAGGCTCCAGGATGAATTGGCACAGTTGCGGCTCAGCACGTCATGGAAAATCACGGCGCCATTGCGATTCGTCAAAACCAACTTGTTCAGCTTCCTGAAATAGCGAGGCTCTGCCCGCGCTTGCGCGCGGGCACCGCATATCGAAAATTCGATGAAGAACGCCGCGTCCCGCAGCCAATGGGCAATCCTTTCCGGATTGCGCTTCTTTCTGGCGGTTACCGTGGTAATCGGGCATTTCTCGCTGTTCGTCAGGCCCGACCCGCATCACATCGTCGGGAATGGATATCTGAATCCCGGGAGCGCCGTCTTCGGTTTCTTCATCCTGTCCGGGTTCAGCATTGCCGCCAGCATCGAGCGTGAGACGAACGGCTTTTACGCACGGCGCTCCCTGCGTATTTGGCCGCTCTACCTCGCGTGCATCGCGTTCGGGATTGCCGTATCCGCCTACCTGACGCCGCACGGCTTTCAGTGGCCGCTGGGCCGCAGCGTGCCGCGCGCATCAGCGCTCGAAACGCTCGCGTCGCTGCTGATGCTCCAGACCCTCATCGCCTACC
>NZ_JAAGNW010000326.1:0-1695 GCF_010645215.1 Burkholderia multivorans
GCGAGAATGTGCGCGAGCCGGTCAGCGGGGTAAGCGGGATCGAGCGGGAGATAAGCGCTGCCCGCTTTGAGAATGGCAAGCACCCCGACAACCATGGCCGGCGTACGCTCGACACAAACGGCAACCGGCGTATCCAAGCCTGCCCCAAGTTCGATCAAATGATGCGCAAGCCGATTGGCGCGCGCATTCAACTCGCCATAACTGAGCGTGACATCTCCGAACCGCACGGCGACAGCCGATGGCGTCCGTTCGGCCTGCTGTTCAACCAACCGCTGCACGGTGATGCCAGCCGGATAATCGCGGCGCGTGCGATTCCACTCATCCAGCAGCAACGTCCGCTCCGCGGCCGGCTGTACCTCCAGGCTGCGCACCGGGACGCCCGATCCGTATTCCAGCGCGTCGGCCAGACTTTCCAGCGCCTGCGCCATGTAGACGCAAACACGTTCCGCATCCAGCGCCTCGATAGCCTGCAGGGTCAGCCCGAGCGCCTGCCCGAAATCCTCGACCGACAGCACGAGCGGATAGTTGGTGCGCTCCTCGGCGTGCACGAGCGAGATCCCGTCGTAGGCAACCGGATTGAGCGAATCGGGCGCATTGTGCCGATAGTTCAGCAGCGCGCTGAACAGCGGCGACTCGGCGGGCACATCGCGGCACCGTTGCGCGAGCGCGAGCGACGCATGTTCGTGCGCCAGCAGATCCGCGAGGCGCGCATGCGCGGCGCGCACGCTGACCTCGACCGGAGTATCGTCGAGATCAAGCCGGATCGGCAGCGTATTGATGAACAGGCCCATCGCCCGATCCGCGCCTTCGCCCGCCTGCATGCGGCCGAACAGCACCGTGCCGAACACGACCTGATCGCGGCCGCTGGTACGCGAGAGCACCTGGGCCCACGCAAGATGGCACAGGCTGGCAAGACTGACGTTGGCCCGTTTCGCCTGCTCGCGCAGCCGGTCATTCAATACCGACGGCAGCATCAGCCGGGTTTCGCGGACACGCGCGCCGTCGCGATGCACTTCGGCAAGGCCGAACGGCAGCGTGGGCTCGTCGATGCCGGCGAGCCTCGACGTGAAGAACCGCATGTGCTCCGCCTCGCTGGTCCCGAGTCGCGCCTGCGCCACGAGATTGCGGAACGGCTGGGCGTCGGGCAACGCCTGGTCCGGATCCAGCAGCAGCGCCTGGACTTCCTGATTCAGGATGTCGAGCGTCGAGTGATCGCCGATCAGGTGATGCAGCAGCAGCTGGAGAATCCAGCGGCCATCGGTGTTTTCGGTCATCGCGAAGCGCAGCAGCGGCGCCCGCGTCAGATCGACGCGATAGTGGCGCGGGTCGAAGCGCGCGGCGAGTTGCGTGCTGATCGGGCCGTTGGCCGGATCGAAGCGGCATTCCTCGATGGATAGTTCCGCGTTGCGCCACACCACCTGCGCCGGCGTCGACACGCCTTCCCACACGAACGCGGTTCTCAGGATGTCGTGGCGGTCGGCCACCTTCTGGACGGCATTCAGATAACGGTCGAGCAGATCGCGCGTCTCGAACACGAGCTGCCCGATGACCAGATAAGGATCGCCCTCGGTCGACAGCAGGTGATGGAACAGGATGCCGTCCTGCAGCGGCGACAGGGCATAGATATCCTGGATGTTCGATACGCCGCCCGGCACCCGCTCGACGATGCGATCGCTGTCGGCCTGATTGAGGTCG
>NZ_JAAGNW010000326.1:1705-4879 GCF_010645215.1 Burkholderia multivorans
GGTTCCGGGTGCGATGCGATTCGCCGGAACCTCGATCTCGCGATGCCCGCCCAGGCTTTGCGCGAGCGCGGCAAGCGTGGGCGCCTGGAACAGGTCGCGGATGGCGAGGCTCAATCCGCGCTGACGCATGCGCTCGATCAGCTTGACGGCAAGCAACGAGTGACCGCCGAGTGCGAAGAAACTGTCGTGGCGGCTGATCGCGTCAACGCCCAGCAGCTCGCTCCAGATGCCGGCCAGCGTGATTTCGACGTGACCTTGCGGGGCCTCGTAGTCCTGGCGTTCGAAGGCATCCTGATCGGGAGCGGGGAGCGCCTTGCGGTCGAGCTTGCCATTCGGTGTCAGCGGGAATGCATCGAGCTGAACGAACGCGGCGGGCACCATGTATTCCGGCAGACGCTCGATCAGGTGCGCGCGCAGCGTGGCGGCGGCGGGCGCGTCGTCGAGCGCGGCGGCGTCGGCAATGAAGTACGCCACGAGTCGCTTGTCCGCATCGGCGCCGACCGCGAGCACCACGGCTTCGCGCACCCGCTCGTGCTCCACGAGACGGGCCTCGATCTCGCCGGGCTCGATCCGGAAGCCGCGGATCTTGACTTGCTGGTCGTTGCGGCCCAGGAATTCCAGGGTCCCGTCGGGCAGGAAGCGCGCGAGGTCGCCGGTCTTGTACAGGCGGGCGCCGGGCAGCGGGCTGAACGGGTCGGACAGGAAGCGCTCCGCGTTCAGTTCCGGACGGTTGAGGTAGCCGCGCGCGACGCCCGCGCCGCCCACGAACATTTCGCCGATCGCGCCGATCGGCGCGGGCTGGCCTGACGGATCGAGCACATGGATCCGCAGGTCGGGAATCCGTTCGCCGATCGGGCTGCTCGCGGCGAGACTGTCGCGTTGCAGGATCGGCCGGTAGGTGACGTGCACGGTAGTTTCCGTGATCCCGTACATGTTGACGAGTTGCGGCGCGCGTTCGTCGCGGGTCGCGTACCACGCCTGCAGCATCGTGGGCTCCAGCGCCTCGCCGCCGAAGATCACGTAGCGCAGCCGGTCACGCAGCGCGCTGTGCGACTGGCTGGCGATGAAGGTGCGGAAAGCGCTCGGCGTCTGGTTGAGCACGGTGACACGTTGTTCGCACACCAGTTGGTGGAAATCCTGCGGCGAACGGGCGATCGCGTGCGGCACGATCACGAGCTTGCCGCCGTAGCGCAGCGCGCCCCACATCTCCCAGACGGAAAAATCGAAGGCGAACGAGTGGAACAGGCACCAGGTGTCGGTCGCGTCGAAGCCGTACCAGGGGTGAGTGGCGTCGAACAGGCGCGTCACGTTGCGATGCTCGACCATCACGCCTTTCGGCTTGCCGGTGGAGCCCGACGTATAGATCACGTAGGCCAGATGGTGCGCGGCCAGATCGGCCACGACGGGGTTGTCCGCCGGTTCTTCGGGCGTTTCGTTCGGATCGAGCACCGTCAGCGGGGCAAGCGTCGCGTCGCCGAGCACGGCGCGTCCCGCGGCGTCGGCGATCAGCAGGCGAGGGGCGGCGTCCTCGACGATATGCGCGAGACGGTCGCCGGAGTAGGCCGGATCGAGCGGAACGTAAGCGCCGCCGGCCTTCAGGATCGCGAGCAGGCCGACGACGGTGGCCACGCTGCGCTCGACACAGATCCCGACCAGGGTGTCCGGCCGCACGCCGAGGCGGATCAGGCGATGGGCGAGGCGATTGGCACGGGCATTCAGCTCGGCGTAGCTCAGCGTGCGGTCGTCGCACACGAGGGCGGGCGCGGACGGCGCGCGCGCGACCTGGGCCTCGAACAGCTGCGGCAGGCTGGCGGCGGACGTGTCGTGTTCGCCGACGGCATTCCAGGTGTCGAGCAGCAGCCTGCGTTCGTCGGACGGCAGGATGTTCAACTGGCGCGCCGGGAGCGCCGGGTTCGTTTCCAGCGCCTCGGCGAGACTGTGCAGGGCCTGCATCATGTAGCCGCAGATGCGCGCGGCGTCGAGCGGCGCGACGACCTGGGCCGTGAGGCCGAGCGCGTCGCCGAAGTCGTCGACCGAGAAGGTGAGCGGGTAGTTGGTTCGCTCCTCGCTGCCGAGATATTCCACTTCGGCGGAAGTGGTCTGGTGCACGGGGTGCGGCGCACTGTGCCGATAGTTCAGCAGCGCGCTGAACAGCGGGGAGCCGGCCGGAATGCCGCTGCAGCGCTGCGCGAGCGCGAGCGACGCGTGTTCATGCGCGAGCAGGTCCGCGAGCCGGGCGTGCGCGGTGCGCACGCTGGCTTCGATCGGGGTGTCGTCGAGATCCAGGCGAATCGGCAGGGTGTTGATGAATAGGCCCATCGCGCGATCGGCGCCGTCACCCGCCTGCATGCGGCCGAACAGCACGGTGCCGAACACGACCTGATCCTGGCCGCTGGTGCGCGCGAGCACCTGCGCCCAGGCGAGGTGACAGAGGCTCGCGAGGCTGACGCCTACGCGCTTGGCCTGCGCGCGCAAACGGTCGCTCAGCGTATGCGGCAAGGGTAGATGGGCTTCGCCGATCTGCGAGCCGTCACGGTGGACTTCGGCGAGGCCGAAGGGCAGCGTCGGCTCGTCGATGTCGGCCAGCATCGTGGTGAAGAAGCGGGTGTGCGCTGCTTCGCTGATGCCGAACCGCGCCTGCGCCACGAGGTTGCGGAATGGCACGGTGCGCAGCAAGGTGTCTTGGCGGCCGGAGAGGATTGCGTCGACTTCGGCGTTCATTATTTCGAGCGTCGAATGGTCGCCGGCCAGATGGTGCAGGAGCAACTGGAGAATCCAGCGGCCGCTGGTGTCCTGGGCAATCGCGAATTGCAGCAGCGGCGTGCGAGTCAGGTCGATGCGGTGATGACGCGGGTCGACACGCTGGGCCAACTGCTGGACGATGGGGCCGTGCTCCGGGTCGAAGCGGTATTCCTCGATGGGCAGCGTCGCATGGCGCAGGACGATCTGGGCCGGCGCGGAAAGCTCCTGCCAGGCGAAGACGGTGCGGAGAATGTCGTGCCGGTCGGCAACCTGCTGTACAGCGTCGAGGTAGCGGTCGAGCAGGTCGCGGGTGGCAAAGGCAATTTGCCCGGTCAGCAGATACGGATCGCCTTCGGTTGACATCAGGTGGTGGAACAGGATGCCGTCCTGGAGCGGAGATAGCGCGTAGATGTCCTGGATGTTGGCGATGCC
>NZ_JAAGNW010000327.1:0-3227 GCF_010645215.1 Burkholderia multivorans
CGATTCGCCATGTCGTCAGAATAGAGCCGACGGTCCCGATGTCACTGCCGCGATGCGAATCCAGCGACGTTTTTGCGAAGCAACGCGTCGCCGGCTTCGTTCAGCGCGCGGCCGCCACGCCGCGCCGCAGCGTCTCGACGGCCGCGAAGGCGCGCTGCGTCTG
This sequence comes from Burkholderia multivorans, assembly GCF_010645215.1. GTDB lineage: Bacteria > Pseudomonadota > Gammaproteobacteria > Burkholderiales > Burkholderiaceae > Burkholderia > Burkholderia multivorans_A. Next base: position 164 of record NZ_JAAGNW010000327.1, read on the forward strand.
CACCTGCGTCGAGGGCCGCTCGATCTGGAACAGCATCAACGGCAACAACAGGCGATGCGACCGCGCGCGCGCGCCGTCCGCGCCGGCCTGGCGCGGCGCGGGCTCGCCGCCCATCGCGTCGACCAGCAGCTGCTTGACGCCCGCCCAGCCGATCGGCGTCAGCGGGCCGCTGCGCAGCCGCGCCGCGAGCAGATCCGCGCTGTGCGCGAGCAAGGCGGCGGTCAACCGCGCACCCGGCTCCTGTTCCGCGCGTCGCCCGAGTTGCAGCAGCGTGTCGGCCCACAGATGACGCAACGCGCGTTCGCGCTCGACGCCATCGGCTCCGCCGGCCGCCATGCTGCTGAACATCCGCGGCGCGGCGGCGTTCGCGCCCTGCGCGCGCCCCTTGCGCACGCGCGGCAAGGCCAGCACGCGCGCGCCGCCGCCGTCGCGCTCGCGCTGCTGCTGGCCGCCCTGGCCGCCGCGTCCGCCCTGGCCGCCCGAATGCCGCTCGTGTTCCTCGTGGCCGGCGACGTGCGCCTGCGTGGAGACGTCCTCCTCGCCCGAATCGATCGCCTCGTTCTGGTTGTCCGCACGCTTGCGGCGGCGGGTCGGCGCCGTCGTCTTCGGGCGCGGCTTGAGCTTGCCGAGCATCTGGTTGCGCGCGGCCGTGGCGAGGTTCTGCGCGCCGTTCGCATAGGCGAAGCGCGTCGCATAGCGGCCGTAGGTGCTCGCGGCGCGCGCGCGCACCAGCCGCCGCCGGCGCGCATCGGTGCGCGCCGTCTGCATGGCCTGCGCGGCTTGCGCCGCCGGGTTCGAAGCATTCAGTACGCGGCTCATGACGGCACCGCCGCGCTCATCAGCTGCTGCGCGAAATGCAGGATCTCGCTGGCCGCCCACGGGCCGGCGATCGCGATGGTCACGGTCACCGCGACCAGCTTCACGCCATAGGAAATGCTCTGTTCCTGCAGCGACGTGATGGCCTGCACGAACGAGATGATCAGCCCGGAAAACGCCGCCACCAGCACCACGGGCAGCGAGATGTAGAGGCACATCATCATGCCCTGCGTGGTCAGACGGATCAGGTCGTCGACTTCCATCGTCGGGTTCTCCTTCAGATCAGGAATAGGTCAGCACGAGCCCGTGCACGAGCGTCGACCAGCCGTCCATCACGACGAACAGCATCAGCTTGAACGGGATCGCGACGTTGGTCGGCTGCAACTGGTTCATCCCCATCGACATCAGCACGTTCGCGATCACGAGATCGACGATGATGAAGGCGATGTAGAGGATGAAGCCGATGCGGAACGCGTCGGTCATCTGCGCGAGCGTGAACGCGGGCGCGAGCACGATGAGGTCGTCCTCGTGCAGCTGCGCGGCCGCTTCCTTCGGCCACACCACCGAGGCCGAGCGCAGGAAGAAACGCTTTTCGCGTTCGCGCGAATGCGCGGCGAGGAACTTGCGGAACGGCTCGCGCGCCGCGCCGAACGCCTGCAGCATCGCCTGCGTCGGCTGCGGCGACAGCGCCTGCCCTTGCAGCTGCTGCTGCGCGGCGAAGCCGATCGGCGCCATGATGTACAGCGAAACCAGGATCGCGATCCCGTTCAGCACCATGTTGGGCGGCACCTGCTGCACGCCGAGCGCGTTGCGCAGCAGCCCCAGCACGACGACGATCTTCGCGTACGAGGTGACCACCATCGCGCTGAACGGCACCATGCTCATCACGAGCACGGCGAGCAGCAGCCCGGTGAGGTCGTTAAACTGAACCATCGTCGCCCGCCATCCGGCTGATCCGCACGCCGAGGTGCGCGCCGACCGCCACCAGCTCGCCCGCGCCGATCGCCTGCCCATAGGCGACGAGCCGCACCGGCACCGCGCGCGCCGGCACCGGCAGCTCCAGCACGTAGCCCGGGCCCAGCGCCGCCAGCTCCGCGACCGCGAGCGACAGCGTGTCGATCTCGAGGTGCACCGGCAGCTCCAGCGCGCCCAGCTCGGCCGGTTCGGGAGGCGTCTCGGCCTCGGTCTCGACCGGCTGGTCGAGGTCGTCCGCAATCTCGGGGGTATCGCTCATCGTCATCGTCATGTCCTCCATCAAAACCATTGCATGCCATTGGCGCGCACCGCGCGCGCCCCACCATGCGTGCAGCGGCGCGCCGTCCTCCGTGCCGAAACCGGCCGGCACCGCGCCGAGCAGCACGTCGCCCGGCCGCAGGCCGCGCACCACGTCGAGAGGCAGCCGGCGCGTACCGAGCCGCGCCCGGCCCGGCAGCCGCACGCGTGCGAGCGCGTCGCCGAGCGGCGCGCGGCCCGCGCCGCGCACGCGGGCGGCCAGTACATCGAGCCAGGCCGGCTCGATGTCCACCAGCACGCACGCGCACGGCGCGCCGTTCCATTGAAAGCGCCACGCGCGCCCCGCCTGCGGCGGCAGCGGCGCGGATGCGACGCGCAGCGCGCCGATCGTCACGTCGTCGAGCCCCGCGTTGCCCAGCGCATCGCGCAGCGGCGCGAGCAGCGCGCTCGCCAGCGCGGCGCGCAGCGACAGGCTCGCGTCGCCGCGCGCCTCGCCCGCCGGCGCAGCCACGACGGCAAGCGCCGGGAACGCAGCGAGATCGAGGCCGATGCGGGCCGTCGCCTCGCCGAGCCGCAGGCTCAGCAGCCCCGGACGCTCGAAGCTCGGCCACGGCTCGGCCGCCCGCCACTCCGACAGCGCGGGAAAATGCGCGAGCCATGCCGGCAGGCGCGCGTCGGCCAGCACCCGCGCGAGCGCGGCGTCGCGTGTGTCGAAGGCGGGCAGCGGCAGGACGGTGGTGATGTCGGCCGCGGCCGGGCGCGCGGCGATGCTGTCCGGCGGGGCTGAGACCGGCGCAGCGGCGAGCGCCGCAAGGGCGGCCGGAGCATCGGCCGCTGCGGCGTCGGCCGGCGCGGCGTCGGTTGCCATGGCAACGGTCGCCGCAACATCGGTCGCCACGGCAACAGCCGCCGCGGCGTCGGCCGGCGCGGCATCGGCCGGCGGTAATTCGATAAGCAGATCGTCCATGGTCGAATTCGGGCTGGTTCTCGGGGGCGGCGCTCAGGCGACGTCGAT
>NZ_JAAGNW010000327.1:3237-4878 GCF_010645215.1 Burkholderia multivorans
CCGGTCTCGAACCGAAGCCGCAGATCGAAATGCGAAAGCGCCACGTGGAGCAGCGTGGCCGGCAGCAGCGCGGGATCGAGCGGCATGCTCAGGTCCCACTGCGCACCCGCGTCCTCCGCGCACAATGCGGCGATCTCGCCCGCAAGCGTGTCCGCGATGCGCACCATGCGCTCCTGCTGCGCGAACACCTGGTTGACGAAGCCGTCGGCCCCGGCGCACGCGCGCGCCATCGTCTGGCGTCCCTGCGCATCGGGCAGCGCGTCGGGCTCGCGCGTGAACGGCGTGGCCGCGTCGTGCGAAGGACGGCGCTCGCGGCGCGGGTCCGCATCGTGCGCGGCTGCCGCGACCGGCACCGGCGCGCGCCGCAGCAGCTGCGCGTAGTCGAAGCCGCGCCGCGCCGCGCGCGCGCCCGTCGCGCGGGGAACCTCCGCGGCGCCGCCCGCGATGATGCGCAACGGTCGCAGATCGGCGCCGCTCATCGTCGCCCCGCTCACATCGTCACGCGGCCGAGCGGCCGCAGTTCGACCTGATCACCGAGCTCCTGGTACGAATACACCGCGAGCCAGCCCAGCCGCGCTTCGATCATCCGCCGCGTATACCGCCGCACGTCCATCGAGGTGACCAGCACGACGTCGTCGCGCGGCGCGTCGCCGCCGAAGGACGCGATGCTGTCGACCAGATAGCGCACCTGCTCCGGCGGCAGCGCGAGGAAGTTGCCGGCGGGCGTCTGCTTGATCGACTGGCGGATGTGCTGCTCGACCGGCAGATCGAGCAGCACCGCCGCGAGCTGCTTCTCGCCGCGCGCCGCGCGATACGCGAGATAGCGCGACAGGTCGCCGCGCACGTATTCGGCCAGCATCAGCATGTCCTTCTCCTTGGGGCCCCACGCGATCAGGCTTTCCATGATGTCGCGCGCGTTGCGGATCGGAATGTGCTCTTCGAGCAGGCGTCGCAGCACGTCCGCGATCCGCTGGGTCGGCAGCGCCTTCTGCACTTCCGCGACCAGCCCCGGATAGTCGAGGCCGAGCTGATCCAGGATCCACTGCGTCTCCTGGATGCCGAGGAACAGGTGCGCATTGCGGCGCAGCAGCGCGATCGTCTCGTGCGCGACCACCTGCTCGGCGCGCCATGCGCGCTGGTCGGCCGGCACCGCCTTGTCGTCGATCCAGAAGCTGCGCGCGAGCCCGCCCGCCGGCCCGCGCTCGGTGCAGCGGCCGGCGAGCGCCGGATCCGCCGCCGCGTCGGGCAGCATCGTCTGGCCGAGCGGCAGCTCGAAGCGCGACTGCGGCACGTCGCGCATCAGCACCTCGCAGGTCGACTCGGGCAACTCGGCGCTCGTCCACAGCGTGATGCCGGGGAACGGCAGCCCCTGCTCCTCCTGCAGCTTCGCGCGCTCCTCGTCGAAAGCCTGGTCGAGCGCCGCGGGCGCGAGCCGCGCGACGAGATCGGGCGCGACCCGCACGCCGATCGCACAGGTGAACAAGGGCGCGCGCGGCAGGATCGTCGGCGTGCTGCTCTTCGCGCCGGCGCGCTGCAGCGCGACCACCGGCTCGCCGCGCGTGACGGCGCGGCGCTTGCCCTTCTGCAGCCGGTAGCCGGCGAACGCGAGCATGAACGACAGCAGCAGGAACAGCATCGCCG
>NZ_JAAGNW010000328.1:0-1711 GCF_010645215.1 Burkholderia multivorans
CCGTACGTCGATGCGCAGGCGCTGCTGACGCGGCAGGATGCGGTGAGCGGCGTGATGCTGCGCGGCATCGATCCGGCGCGCGAGCCGCAGGTGTCCGAGGTCGGCAAGGACATGAAGGCGGGCTCGCTCGCGGCGCTCGCGCCGGGCCAGTTCGGCATCGTGCTCGGCGACGCGCTCGCCGGCAATCTCGGCGTGACGGTCGGCGATCGCGTGACGCTGGTCGCGCCGGAGGGCACCATGACGCCCGCCGGCATGATGCCGCGCCTCAAGCAGTTCACGGTGGTCGGGATCTTCGAGTCGGGGCATTACGAGTTCGACAGCACGCTCGCGATGATCGACATCCAGGACGCGCAGGTCCTGTTCAGGCTGCCCGCGCCGACCGGCGTGCGGCTGCGCCTGAAGGACATGCAGCAGGCCCCGCAGGTCGCGGTCGAGCTGTCGCGTTCGCTGTCGGGCGACCTCTACATCCGCGACTGGACCCAGCAGAACAAGACCTGGTTCTCCGCGGTGCAGATCGAGAAGCGCATGATGTTCATCATCCTGACGCTGATCATTGCGGTGGCCGCGTTCAACCTCGTGTCGTCGCTCGTGATGACGGTGACCAACAAGCAGGCCGACATCGCGATCCTGCGCACGCTCGGCGCGCAGCCCGGCTCGATCATGAAGATCTTCGTGGTGCAGGGCGTGACGATCGGCTTCGTCGGCACGGCGGCGGGCGTCGGCCTCGGCTGCCTGATCGCGTGGAGCATTCCGTGGCTCGTGCCGATGATCGAGCATGCGCTGGGCGTGCAATTCCTGCCGCCGTCGGTGTACTTCATCAGCGAGCTGCCGTCCGAGCTGGTGCCGGGCGACGTGATCGCGATCGGCGCGATGGCGTTCGTGCTGTCGGCGCTGGCGACGCTCTATCCGAGCTGGCGCGGCGCCAAGGTGCGTCCCGCGGAGGCGCTGCGTTATGAATGACCGGGTTCTGGAACACACTATGGATCAATCCCTTCCGCACCGCGCGCAGGCGCGGGACTACGTGATCGAAGCGCACGGCATCACCAAGGCGTTCGGGCAGGGCGGCCTCGACGTCTCGGTGCTCAGCAACGCCGAGGTGTCGGTGCGACGCGGCGAGAAGCTCGCGATCATCGGCGCGTCCGGCTCCGGCAAGAGCACGCTGCTGCATGTGCTGGGCGGCCTCGACGAACCGAGCGCGGGCGAGGTGTCGCTGCTCGGCAAGCCGTTCACGCAACTGGCCGAGCGCGAGCGCAACGACCTGCGCAACCGCGCGCTCGGCTTCGTCTATCAGTTCCATCACCTGCTGCCGGAGTTCACGGCGCTCGACAACGTCGCGATGCCGCTGCGGATCCGCCGGATGACGACCGAGGAGGCGCGCCATCACGCGCAGGAAATGCTCGAACGCGTCGGGCTCGGCGAGCGCGCCAGGCACCGGCCCGGCGAGCTGTCGGGCGGCGAGCGGCAGCGTGTCGCGATCGCGCGCGCGCTGGTGACCAAGCCGGCCTGCGTGCTGGCCGACGAACCGACCGGCAACCTCGACGGCGCGACCGCCGAGCGCGTGTTCAATCTCATGCTGGAGCTGTCGGAGACGCTCGACACGAGCTTCGTGATCGTGACCCACGATCCGGATCTCGCCGCGCGCTGCGACCGCATCCTGCGGCTGCGCGACGGCACGCTGCACGAGGAGCCGGTCCACCCGGCGTAACGCGAT
>NZ_JAAGNW010000328.1:1721-4824 GCF_010645215.1 Burkholderia multivorans
GCCGCCGAATTCGATGCGGACCGCGCGTCCGTCGCGGCGGCGGCGCGTGCGGCGGGCGTGTCGCGCATCGTGATCCCGAGCGTCGGGCGCGCCAATTTCGCGATCGTGCGCGAGCTTGCGCAGCAGACGCCGGGCGGCGCGTACGCGCTGGGCATCCATCCGATGTACACGCCGCATGCGCAGGACGGCGATCTCGACCTGCTGCGCATGGAGATCGAGGCGAGCCTCGACGATCCGCGCTTCGTCGCGATCGGCGAGATCGGGCTCGACTATTTCGTGCCGGGGCTCGACGAAGCCCGGCAACAGCATTTCTATCAGGCGCAGCTGAAGCTCGCGCGCGAGTTCGACCTGCCCGTGCTGTGCCACGTGCGCAAGTCGCAGGATCGCGTGCTCGCGGGCCTGCGCCGTTTCAACGTGCGGCGCGGCATCGCGCACGCCTTCAACGGCAGCTTCCAGCAGGCCGAGGCCTATCTCGCGCAGGGCCTGCATCTGGGCTTCGGCGGCAATCTCACGTTCGAGCGCGCGCTGCAGATCCGCCGGCTCGCCGCGCAATTGCCGCTCGACGCGCTGGTCGTCGAGACCGACGCGCCCGACATCGCGCCCGAGTGGCGCTACCGGATGCGCAACACGCCGGACCAGGTCCCGGCGATCGGCGCGGCGCTCGCTGCGCTGCGCGATCTCGACGCGACCGAACTCGCCCTCTCCACTTCGGCCAACGCGCTCGCCGCGCTGCCCCGGCTCGCCCTCGCTTCCGCATAATCGTCTGCATGAACCGGGCCGGCGCGGGTGCGCGGCCCGCGAACGGGAGGCGCGATGCGGACCATGGTGCTCGCGTTCGCGCTCGGGATCGTCTGGCTGCAACGGCAGGCGGCGCTTCCGGGCACGCTCGCGTGGGTGGCGGGGAGTGCGCTGGCCTGTGTGCTGGCGGCGGGTGGCGCATGGCTCGCGCGCGGCGGGGCGGGCGAGGCGGGCGGAGGCGGCCGGTGGCGTCGACGGGCGGCCGGCGCGGCGCTGTGCGCCGCCGCGTGCCTCGCGGGCGTGGGCTATGCCGCCTGGCGTGCGCAATCGCGCCTCGCCGTGACCTTGCCGGCGAGCTGGGAAGGGCGGGACCTGGCCGTCACGGGCGTCGTGCGCGGCCTGCCCGCGCGCGGGCCCGACGGCGTGCGGTTCCTGCTCGCCGTCGAGTCGATCGAGGTGGACGGCGCACGCGTGCGGTTTCCGGCGCGCGTCGCGCTGGCCTGGATCGTGCGCGGGGCGGCGCCCGCGCCGCCCACGCTGACGCCCGGCGAGCGCTGGCGATGGGTCGTGCGGCTGCGGCGGCCGCACGGCAATGCGAATTTCGGCGTGCGCGACGCGGAGGCCGGCTGGCTCGCGCGCGACATCCGCGCGCGCGGCTATGTGTCCGTGCCGCAGGCGGCGCGGCGCGTGCCGGGGGCGCCGGCGCGCCTGGCCGCGATCGAGCGCGCCCGCGCCGCGCTGGATGAGCGGATCAGCGCCGTGCTCGGCGACGCGCCGCATCGCGGCATCGTCGCCGCGCTCGCGATCGGCGCGCAGCACGGGATCCGCGCGGCGGACTGGCAGGTGCTGCGGGCCACCGGCACAAGCCATCTGGTTGCGATCTCGGGCCTGCATATCGGCATCGTCGGCGGCTTGTGCGGCGGCTTGGCCGCGGCCGGATGGCGACGCGCGCGCGGGTTCGGCCGGGATGCGCCGCTGATCGCGGCGGCACAGCAGGTCGGCGCGCTCGGCGCATTGCTGGGCGCAGCCGCTTATGCGGCGCTGGCGGGCTTCAACGTGCCGGCGCAGCGTGCGTGGTGGATGCTCGCGGCAGTGAGCGTCGCCTACCTGAGCGGGCGGCGCATCGCGCCCTCGGCAGTGCTGGCGTTCGCGCTCGGCTGCGTGCTGCTGGCCGATCCGTGGGCGGTGCTCGCACCCGGATTCTGGCTGTCGTTCGGCGCGGTCGCGGCGATCCTGTTCGTCGTGTCCGGGCGGCTCGGCCCGGTGCGCGAGCCGGGCATGCATGACACGGCGGAGCACGACTGGCGGCGCTGGCGCGGCCGGGGGCTCGCGCGCCGTGCGGCGGAGGCGGCGCGTACCCAATATGCAGTGACCGTCGCGCTCGCGCCGCTGACGCTGCTGTGGTTCTCGCAGATTCCGTTGCTCGGGCCGATCGCGAACGCGTTCGCGATTCCGTGGGTCAGCCTCGTCGTTGCGCCGGCGGTGCTGGTCGGCGTCGTGCTGCCGGCGCCGCTCGACGCTTTCGCCTACCGCTTTGCGCACCTGCTGGTGGCCGGGATGATGCGCGCGGGCGTGTGGCTGGCCGACGCGCCGGGCGCGCTCTGGTGGCTGCCGGCCCCGGACGGGCGCGCGCTGGCGCTGGCGGCGGCCGGCACGCTGTGGGCGCTCGCGCCGCGCGGCTGGCCGCTGCGCTGGGCCGCGCCGCTCGCCTGGCTGCCGTGTCTTGCGCCGTTGTCGTCCGCGCCGCCGCCCGGCGCATTCCGCCTGACCGTGCTCGATGTCGGGCAGGGCGGGGCGGCGCTCGTCGAGACCGCGCGCCACAGCCTGCTGTTCGATGCCGGTCCGGGCCCCGAGGCGACGCATGCGGGCGAACGGATCGTCGTGCCCTACCTGCGGGCACGCGGCGTCGCGGCGCTCGACGCGCTCGTGCTCAGCCATGCGGACGCCGACCACGCGGGCGGGGCGCCGGCGGTGCTCGGCGCGCTGCCGGTGCGGCAGCTGGTCGGCGAATTGCCGCCCGCGCATCCGCTGTGGCAGGCCGCACAGGCGACGGGCGCGGCGCGGCTGCCGTGCGTGGCGGGGCAGCGCTGGCACTGGGATGGCGTCGAGTTCGCGCTGCTGTGGCCGGATCGGGCGCCGGGCGCGCCGGGCTCGGCCGGCACGAACGGCCGCTCCTGCGTGCTGCGCGTCGCGGCCGGTGCGCAGGCCGCGCTGCTGACGGGCGACATCGACGCACGCGCCGAGCGGCGGCTCGTCGCGCGCGATCGCGCGGCGCTCGCGGCGCAGGTGCTGCTGGTGCCGCATCACGGCAGCCGCACCGCTTCGACCGAACCTTTCCTCGATTCCGTGGAGCCGCGCATCGCGG
>NZ_JAAGNW010000329.1:0-1116 GCF_010645215.1 Burkholderia multivorans
AAGAACGCGATGTACCACGATTTCAGCGACTGGCGCAGATCGAGGGGCGCGCGGAACACATGGTCGAGGCACGGGCCGGAGATCGAGGTGTAGGACGCGATGCGCCCCTTCAGCGCAGGCTCGGTGACCGCTTCCCAGCACTGGATCGAACCCCAGTCGTGGCCGACCAGGTGGAACGGGCGCGCGCCGCAGGTCGCATCGGCTACCGCCACGAGGTCCGCCGCGAGCCGCGCGAGCGCATAGCCGTCGCGGCGCGGCGGCGCGCCGGACGCGCCCGCGCCGCGCACGTCGTAGGCGATCACGCGGTAGCGCGTGTCGAGCGCGGCGCGGACCTGTTCCCACACCCGTGCAGAATCGGGATAGCCATGCACCAGGATCACGGGCGGTGCGTCGCGCGGCCCGCTCAGGTAGACGGCGAGACGCACGTCGCCGGCGTCCACGGTCAGCGTATCGCGCACGGCGGCCATCGCGCGTTACGCCTGCGGCGCCGGATGCAGCGGCACGCGGCGCGGCGCGGCCTGCGCGGCGTAGCGCGCATTGGTCTCGTCGATCTTCGCGAGCAGGCGGTCGATCTGCAGGTAGCGGCGGTTGTCGTAGTCCCACGGATGGAAGTTCGGCCGGAAATAGCCGAGCCATTCGCGCGCGATGCCCGGGAACACGCCGTAGCGCGGGCCGTACAGGAACGCGACGAGCGTGCCGAATCCGCCGAAGCGCCCGCGGCGGCTTCGATGCGAGGCCATCAGCCGCACATGGAAGTCGAACACGATGACCCAGAAGATCAGCGTGGTCACGAGCATCGTGCCGGTGCGCAGCAGATAGCGCCCGAGCCCCGGCCGCATGACGGTGTTCCACACGTCGAACGACACCGCCTTGTGTTCGGTTTCCTCCATCGCGTGCCACATCCACATCTGCGTGTAGCCGTCGACCGAGCCGTCGATCCGGTGTGCGGGATCGGACAGCAGCAGGTTCGCGAGCATCGCCGTGTAGTGTTCGAGCGCGATCGTGACCGCGAGCTGCATCGAGTGCGGCAGCACCTTCTTCATGAAGCCGAGCACCGCCCACAGCCGCGCATCGAGCCGGTGCGCGGGCAGGCCGGCCGCCTGCAGCAGATCGTTG
>NZ_JAAGNW010000329.1:1126-4753 GCF_010645215.1 Burkholderia multivorans
AACGGGATCGTCGATGCGGTCCTTGTAGTTGCGTACCGAGTCCATGAAGAAGCGCTCCCCGGCCGGGAACAGCAACGACAGCGCGTTCATGAAATGCGTGACCGGCACCCCTTTCACGTGCCAGTCAGACGCCCGTTCGGGCGGCAGCGCGAATCTGACGTCGCGTCGTACCGGCATCATGATGTTTCTCCCTGTTTGCCTGCGTTGTTATAGCTGGTGTGCGCTGGGGCCGGCGCGGGCGCCGGCTGGGCATGACCGGCGCGGCGGCGCGCCTTGGCGCGTTCGCGACGGGTCGCCATCACGACCAGCACCTGATAGGCGGCGGGCAGCACGCGCGCGAGCCAGTCGGCGCCGTGCGCGTCGCGCCCGATCAGCACGCGGCGCTGATTCCGGCGCACGCCGCGCAGGATCGTGCGGGCTGCCTCGTCGGCGGTCGTGATGAAGAACTTCTCGAAATCGTCCTTGCCCTGCTGCTCGCTGTCGACCATGAAGCCGAGCATGCTCTGCGAGATGCGGCTCGACTGCGCGATATTGGTCTTGATGCCGCCCGGATGCACGCAGGTCGCCGACACGCCGCACTTCATCATGTCCAGCTCCTGGCGCAGCGATTCGGTGAAGCCGCGCACCGCGTACTTGGTCGCGTTGTACGCGCTCATGCCCGGCTGCGCGAAGATCCCGAAGATGCTGGAGGTATTGACGATGTGGCCGTCGCCGCTCGCCTTCAGGTAAGGCAGGAACGCCTTGGTACCGTGCACGACGCCCCAGAAGTTGACGTTCATGATCCATTCGAGGTCCGCGTACTCCATGCCCTCGATCGTGCTCGACAGCGCGACGCCCGCGTTGTTGAACACCAGGTTCACGCGGCCGTGCTCCGCCGCGGTGTCGTCGGCCCAGGCCTGCATCGCGGCGCGGTCGCCGACGTCGAGCATGCGCGTCGTGACGCGCACCGACGGCGCGAGCGTGCGCACGATCCGTTCCGTTTCCGCGAGGCCGACCGCGTTCCGGTCCGCGAGCGACAGGTGGCACTGCGCCTGCGCGAGTTGCAGGGCGAGCGAGCGGCCCATGCCGGAACCTGCGCCCGTGATGGCCGCGACCTTGTTGGCGAAATCCTTCATGTCTTCGTCTCCTTCCGTTGCGGATGGCTCAGGCGGCTTCGGCCGGGCGCGTGGCGGCGGGCGCGGCGGCGGGGCGTGCATCGGGCCGGGGCGCGGCGTACGCATGGTAGTCGGCCATCGAGAAATGCGCGGTCGCCTGCCGGAAGCGCCAGGTGAAGCCCGGCCACAGCGTGGTGTTCTTGCCGGTGCGCGGATCCAGGTACCAGCTCTTGCAGCCGCCCGTCGACCAGATCGCGCGCTTGAGCTTCTGCTGCAACTGCGTGTTGTACGCGCTCTCGACGAGCGGGCGCACCTCGATCGCGTCGGCGCGTTCGTTGCGCATCGCGTCGAGCGCGCCGAGGATGTATTCGATCTGCGACTCGATCATGTACACCATCGAGTTGTGGCCGAGGCCCGTGTTCGGGCCGACGATCATGAAGAAGTTCGGATAGCCGGGCAGCGTGGTGCCGAGGTACGCATGCGCGCCGTCGCGCCAGGTGTCGACGATGTCGACGCCGCCGCGCCCGCGGATCACGCCGCGCGGGAACGGATCGGCGACCTGGAAGCCGGTGCCGTAGATCAGGCAGTCGACCTCGTGACGCGCGCCGTCGGTGGTGACCACGGCGTTCGGTTCGAGGGGCGCGATGCGCGCGATGCCGGTCGTCACGACGTCGACATTGGCGCGGGTCAGCGCAGGGTAATAGTCGTTCGAGATCAGCACGCGCTTGCAGCCGAGCGTGTAGTCGGGCGTGACGGTCGCGCGCAGCGCCGGATCGGGGATCTGGCGGCGGATGTGCTTGAGCGCGAGCTTCTGCACGTTCTTCATCAGCGCCGGATGGATCGCGAAGCCGAGCACGCGCGACTCCAGCATCCAGTACAGGCCGCCGCGCACCAGCTTCTGCGTGAACGGCAGCGTGCGGAACAGCCATTGCTCGACGCGCGTCACGTTGCGATCGGGCTTCGGCATGATCCACGGCGGGGTGCGCTGGAACAGCGCGAGCGAGCGCACGCGCGCCGCGATCTGCGGGACGAACTGGATCGCGCTCGCGCCGGTGCCGATCACCGCGACGCGCTTGCCGTCGAGCGGATAGTCGTGCGCCCACAGCTGCGAGTGGAACGCCTTGCCCTCGAACTGCTCGATGCCGGGAATCGCGGGCAGCGCGGCGCGCGACAGGCCGCCCATGCCGGAGATCAGCACCCGCGCGGTGAGGCGCCGGCCGTTCGCGAACGCGAGCCGCCAGCGGTGCGCGGTTTCGTCGTAGGCCGCGCCGACGAGTTCCTGATCGAAGCGCAGGTACGGGCCGAGATGGTAGCGTTCGACGCAGCGTTCCAGGTAGGCACGGATCTCGGGCTGCGGCGCGAACATCCGGGTCCACAGCGGATTCGGAGCGAACGAGAACGAGTAGACATGCGATTGCACGTCGCACGCGCAGCCGGGGTAATGGTTGTCGCGCCACGTGCCGCCGACCGATCCGGCCTTCTCCAGCACGACGAAGTCGGATACGCCTTGCTGACGCAGCCGGATCGCCATCCCCAGGCCGGCGAAGCCGGTGCCGATGATCGCGATGTCGATGGATTCTTCGGGGTCGTTGCCGCCGGGCGGGGCGAACGGCGGGGTGCGCGCATTCATCCAGGTGTCTCCGTTCTGGCTCATTTTTGAATGTTACATTGAACGATGTAACAATAGTCTGCGGCCAAGGATTCCGCAAGGGGCTAGACGGATGGCTCTAGGGCGACGCCGGTGATAAAGGAAGGGAATCGTAAGAGCTTGAACGAAAAGGATTTTTGTCGATGGTTTCGGGTTGGGGCGGCGAGCCTGCCGGCGCTGCTTGGGCCGGCATCGGGCTCGATCGACCTGTGCTGCACAGGAATCCCGGGGTATGAGACGGGACGGAGGTTTCGATTTCGTCCAGGTTCGGAGACGCGCGGGACGCGCGCCGGGAAGCGCTTGACGGGTTCGATGGCGGGCGGGATCGTGCAGCTGTCGGCGCTCGACTGGGCGACGGGGGCCCGGCGGCCGGCCCGTCCGGGTTCCGCACGGCGGCCCCATGCAGGCGGGCCGCCCGATTGATGCGTCCTGCCGAACAATCGTGAAGTCGCTTGTGTGGGACGGCGGCGCGGCTCTATGCTGTCCGGTTGGCGAATCAAAGGAGGATAGGCATGGACCGGCTGCAAGCCATGGAAGTCTTCACGCGCGTGGTGGATGCGAACAGCTTCACGCGCGCCGCCGAAGCGCTGACGATGCCGCGCGCGTCAGTGACCACCACCATCCAGAACCTCGAGGCGCTGCTCGGCGTGCGCCTCCTGAACCGGACGACGCGTCGGCTGTCGCTCACGCCCGACGGCGCGGCTTACTACGAACACTGCCTGAAGATCATCGCGGAAAGCTCGGAGACGGACGCGAGCTTCCAGGCCGGCAGCCGCAAGCCGAGCGGGGCCTTGCGGGTGCACATGCCGGGGTCGATCGGGCGGCAGATCGTGATCCCGGCGCTCTCGACCTTTCATCAGCGCTATCCGGACATCGACCTCGATC
>NZ_JAAGNW010000033.1:0-2811 GCF_010645215.1 Burkholderia multivorans
CCAAGCTCGATGCCCTGCTCGCGAAGATCGTGCGCAATGGGAATCAGACCACGCTCGACGCCGCTCTCGACCATCTCCAGCAGAATCATCCCGACGCCTACGGCGCGCTCGCCGACATGGCCGAGACCCACAGCGAATCGCTGCGGGTCGAACACGAAGGCCAGCCCTATGAGGCACTGCTCGTCGCGGTGCCCGTGCTCGCCTGGACCCGCTATATGATTCCGTCGGGCCCGCTCAAGGCCGACGTCTCCGACGCACTGCGCACCCATCTGCAGGCCCACGTGCTCGCGCGCGACACGCTGGTCGCCATGGCGCCGTTCCTGTACAGCATCGACCAGTTGCCGCGCCATCACGTCGAGACCTATCGGCTGGCCCAGCAGCTCGCGCATACCGCGCTCGGCGGACATCCGGCCAAGCTCAACTATGGCGACCTGCCCGAAACCTCGCCCATCCTTGCCGATCCGCGCTTCCTGCTCGCCGTCGTCGCGGCGCCCGCCGGCGCCCCGCTGTTCCGCTGGCAGGAAGAGGAAGGCAACGTACGCATCGAACGGGGCCAATGCCTCGAACAATGGGCGGCTCAAGGCGGCGCCAACCTGGCCAACGCCCTGCCGGGTTGCGAATTCGAATCCCTGCTGCCCGACGCCTATTACTCGGCCTGCCGCGACGCCGACGAGCGCATCCGTCCCCACACCGTGCGCACCGCGATCCGTTATCTTTTCGACACAATCGGCGCAGCGCCTCAAGAACTGCGCGCAGTGATCGCCGGCTTCGGCGAACGGCGTGTCGACGAGTACCGGATCGGCTTCACCCGGCGCGGCGCCAACGACGTGATCTATGGCGTGGTCTGGCCGCTCTACGGCCGCGAGAATGGTGACGCCGCGATCGACGAAACGACCGTCGACGCCGACGCCCCCGTCGACGGCCCGCTCGAGGAAATCGCGACGTTGCTGCGGGACGCCGGCATCACCGAGATCCGACGCCATGCCGGCCGCTTCGAGCCCGAGTACTGCGACGACTGCGGCGTGCCGCTTTATGCCGACCCGCTCGGCGAGATCGTGCACGCCGAAATGCCCGAGGATGCCTCGCCCGCCCAGCCGCACTTCCACTGAGCATCGGGCCGCTGTCACGGCCACGGCAAAAAGCCGCCCCGCGATACCGCGGCGCGGCTTTTTGCTTCTCTGTGAGTACGAATTGTCTTATGCCTTTTAGCCAGGCCGACTTTTCGTAAGGAGTTTGTCATGATGGGATCCGTGACAGATCGACGCTCCTCCTACTCAGACAATAGAGGCAGAACATGCGATTCCTGGTGCTCAACGCCGACGCCGAGCGGCGCGACGGACTCAAGACCCTCCTCAAGCAGATCGCCCGGCAGGCCGGATACAACGATGCAAAGGACTGGCATCAGGCTCGGCGGCTTCTCGCCCACCACAGTTTCGACCTCATCACGGTCGACTGGCACGACATCAAGCGCCTCGGCGACCTGAGCCAGCTGTGCGAAGCCTGCGCGCCCGCCCCGGTCGCGGTGCTGACCGACGACGCCTCGCCCGAGCAGGTGCAGGCGCTGTTCCAGGCCGGCGTGTTCGGCGTGATTCCGCGCACCACGCGTCCGCACCTCATCATCCGCGCGCTCGAGATGGTCCTGCTCGGCGGCCACTATGTTCCTCCCGGCGCGCTCGATCTGGCCAACGCGCCCTCCGCCAGCCGCGACGCGCACGTGCAGGAATTGATCGACGAACTGCCGCGCAAGCGGCAGGCCACGCGCAGCCTGCTCTCCCCGCGGCAGGCGCAGATCATGCGCTTCGTCCACATGGGCAACACCAACAAGATGATCGCGCGCACGCTCGGCATCAGCGAAGGCACGGTCAAGATTCACCTCGCCAGCATCTTCCAGCAGCTCGGCGCCACCAATCGCGCCGCCGCGGTCGCGATCTACAACGGCTGGCTGCCCCCGCATCTCGAAGTGCTGCTATCGGCCCGCAGCGGCACGCCGAAACCCGCGCTGGGTGCGCCCTGCCCGGTTCCGCTGCGCCTCGCCACCCGGCGCAAGTACCCGCGCGCCGCCGACGACACCACGCCCCAGCCGATGGCCGCCGAACCACGTGCGCCCTTCAAGCCCAACTAGCAACGCCCGGTCGGCAAAATCGGGGCCGCTCGCTGAATCCATTCCCATTTTTGAGATTCAACGAGTAATATAAAAACATGGGTTTCCTGTACACGCCGCTTCCGTTCTGGGTCGCCGTCGGTGGCTGGATCGCCGCCGTGGCTCTGCTCGCGCTCGCGCTGTGGAGATCCCCGTTCAAGCGCCTGCAGGACGCCACGCTGCAACACGTCTGGCTCGCGCTCGTCACCGCGATCGCCGTGCTGTGGGCGTCCAACGCGTGGCTCGACGACGGCCTCGTCATGCATCTGCTCGGCGCCACGCTGCTCGTCACCCTGTTCGACTGGACTCTCGCACTGGTCGGCACCGCCGTCATCACGGGCGTCGCCGCCGTCGTCTTCGATACGACCTGGCCCGGCGTCGGCCTGACCTATCTCGTCTACGGCGCCCTGCCCGTCGCTGTCTCCGCGCTGCTGCAGCGCGCCGCCATCGCCTGGCTGCCGCACAACCTGCCGGCCTTCATCATCGGTCAGGGTTTCGTCACGCCGCTCATCGCGGTCGGCGCGGTCGCAGGCGCCGCGGCCGGCGTGCAGATCGCGCTCGTCGGCGGCGACCCCGCCGTACTGCCGGCCGGATACGTGCTCAACACGCTGCTGCTTGCGCTTGGCGAAGCGTGGTTCACCGGCATGGCGACCGCGCTCATCGCGGTCTAC
>NZ_JAAGNW010000033.1:2821-7801 GCF_010645215.1 Burkholderia multivorans
AGACAAAACGAACATCCGTCCTAAGGGCGCACAACAATTTTGCGCTAAGATTGAACTCCTGCCCGACATCGGACCTCTTACGTGCCCGGTGTCTCTATCGCGCTTATCTCATACCTAGATGGACAGCTTCCCCGCCTCGTACCGCCTATTGGGCGTGCTCGGCAAGCTGGCGGCCTGCATCACGGGCCTGTCGCTTGCATGCGCCACCCCGGCGCTCGCCGACCTGCTCGACCAGCGCGCCGAAATGATCAACAAGTACGTGAACGAGATGCACGCCGATCCGCTCGTCGCGGATTGCGCGGCGCATGGCAATTTCATCGCCAGCACGTCGAATGCATTCGATCACGTCGAATTCCCGTCCAGCGCCTTCGATCCGAGCAGCGCCACGATCACGCCCTGGAACGATTCGTTCGACCAGGGCAAGCAGCGCGTCAAGGTCGACAACATCGTCACCGTCGAAGGGCTCGGCATCAGCAACAACGGCGGCGACCCGGCACACCTCAAGTTCCGCTGCGGCTACGTCGGCACGCAGATGCTCGCGTTCAGCTGGAACGATCCGGTGCCGCCCGCCCGGGCGCATGTCGAGCGCCCCGCGTCCTCGAAGAAGAAATTGAAGGCCCATGCCGGCAAGGGCAAAGGCAAGGCGAAAGCCTCGGGCAAGAGCGGCAAGAAAACCGCGACCGCGAAGAAATCGGGTACGCAGAAAAAGGCCGTCAAGAAATCGACGGCAAAGAAGAGTTCGTAAGCGCCGCTTTCCCGCGGGCAGGAAAAAGCCGGAGCATGCTCCGGCTTTTTTCATGTCCAGGCCCGCCGCGCGGGCCGCTGCCGCTCGTCAGCCGAACTTCTGCACCTGGTTCAGCACCGCCAGCAGCATCGAAGCGCCGAGCGCCGCGCTGCGCTCGCCGTTCCAGCCCACCCGCTCGTCGGGCAGATTGGCGTTGTCCTTGAACGGCATTTCCAGCGTCAGGGACAGGCAGCCATATTGGTGGCCGACGTACTTCGACGCCAGCTTCAGCGCGTCCTCCTTGTACTTCGACGCCGCATAGCCGTACTGATCCTGGAAATCCGGGCTCGCCTGCTTGAACGCTTCGATGAAGGCCGCCTGCTCGATCCGCTGCTGCTCGGTAAAGCCCGGCAGCATCTCGGAGCCCGCGACGAACACGTAGGGCAGATCCTCGTCCCCGTGGATGTCGAAGAACATGTCGCACCCGGTCGCCGCGATCGCCTCGCGCACCACCAGCACCTCGGGGCTGCGCGCGGCGTCCGGCTCCATCCACTCGCGGTTCAGATTCGCGCCGGCCGCGTTGGTGCGCAGGTTGCCGAGCACGCTGCCATCGGGATTCATGTTCGCGACGATATGGAAGGTCGCGAGATCGTACAGCTTGCGCGCAACCGGATCGCCCGCCCAATCGCCCCAGCCCACCAGCCGCTTCACCAGGCCCTCGACGAACCATTCCGCCATCGATTCGCCCGGATGCGGCCGCGCGATGATCCATACCGTTTTCTTCGGCACCTCGCTCTCTTCCGGCGTGCCCAGCACCAGCAAGGAGATCGGCCGGCCTTCGACCGTCCGCCCCAGCTCGACCACATTCGCCTGCGGCATCTGCTGCACCGCGCCGAGGAACTCCGAATGCCGCTCCTCGCCGTACGGCTCGAAGTACGCGTAGTAGATGCTGTCGAACTCCGGCGTATGGTCGATCGTCAGCACGGTGCCGTCGTACGAGGTCGGCACGCGGAACCAGTTGACCCGGTCGTAGCTCGCGACCGCCCGGTAGTCCCGCCAGCCGGACGGGTAGGCGCAGGCATGCGCGTTCTCGAAGCTCATCACGCAACGTTCGCCGCGCGCGCCCGACAGGCGAAAGTAAAACCATTGCGCGAACTCGGCCCGGCTGTCGCCGCGCACGCGCAGACGGATCGCATCCGCGCGCTCGCACGACACGACGTCGATGGCGCCCGCGTCGAAGTTGCTGGTGATCGAGAGGTTCATTGCATTTCCTTGTGCCGGACGGCCTCGTGAACCGTCCGTGCGATTAAGCGCCGATTCGCCGGCGAAACACGTACGTGGCATCGTTCGAGGCGGCTGCATCGAACGCGTAGCCTTCCGCCGCGAACGCCTTCAGCCCATCCGGCGTCGCGATGCGGTTCTCGACCACATGGCGCGCCATCAGGCCGCGCGCACGCTTCGCATGGAAGCTGATGATCTTGTAGCGGCCGCCCTTCCAGTCCTCGAACACCGGCGTGACCACCGGCGCGTCGAGCAGCTTCGGCTTCACCGAGCGGAAATATTCGGTCGATGCGCAGTTGACCAGCACGCGCGACGCGCCTTCGCGCGCATTCAGCTGCGTATTCAACGCCCGCGTGATGCGCTCGCCCCAGAATGCGTACAGATCCTTGCCGCGCGCATTCTCGAAGCGCGTGCCCATTTCGAGCCGGTACGGCTGCAGCAGGTCGAGCGGCCGCAGCAGGCCGTAGAGCCCCGACAGCACGCGCACGTGGCGCTGCGCGTAGTCGAGATCCGCGGCCGACAGCGAGCGCGCGTCGAACCCTTCGTAGACGTCGCCGTTGAACGCGAGCACCGCCTGTTTCGCATTCGCGGGGCTGAAGGTGCGCGACCAGTCGGCGTAGCGTTGGAAATTCAGCTGCGCGAGCGGATCCGAGATGTCCATCAGGCTCGCAATCTGCTGCGGCGACAGCACACGCAGCTCATCGACCAGTGCGGCCGCGTCGTCGATGAAATCCGGGAGCGTATGCGCCTGGATATGGGGCGGCGTGTCGTAGTCGAGCGATTTCGCAGGGGAGAGAACGATTATCATAGAGGCTCGCAGGCACGTCGTGCCGTGCGGTCAGACGAAAACTACCGATTGTAACGAATGCCCAGCTCCAACGTGCCGCGCACCGTGGTACTCGATTCGAATGTCTGGATCGACATCCTCGTGTTCGACGACCCCGCCGCCCGCCCAATCCGCGCCGCCCTCGAGGCAGGCACGCTCGTCGCGCTGATCGACGCGCGCTGCCTGCACGAACTCGAACGCGTGCTCGACTACCCGCAGTTCCGCGCGCGCGCGGTCGACAAGGCCGCCGCGCTCGCCACGGTCGCGCAACTCGCCCGCCTGGTAACGCCCGCGCCGGAACCGTCGGAAGCGCCAGTCGGCCGGCCCTTGCCCAAGTGCAAGGATCGCGACGACCAGAAGTTCCTCGAACTCGCGCACGCCGCGCGGGCCGAGTGGCTGGTGTCGAAGGACCGCGCACTGCTGAAGCTCGCGCGCCGCACCGAACGCGACTTCGGCTTCCGGATCGCGCAGCCCGCGCCGTTCACGGCCGCCTGCGCGCTCGCCGACGGAGAGCCCGCCCCCGCCTGATCGTCACGCCGCGCCTTGCCGTCCCGTTACCGTTTCGCACTTTCCATCCAGTACGCCACGATGAACGCACCTCACGACATGCCGACGACGCCGCACTTTCCCTCCCGCCTGCCCGAGGTGGGCACGACCATCTTCACGGTCATGAGCGCGCTTGCCGCCGAAGCGGGCGCAGTGAACCTCGGACAGGGTTTCCCGGATTTCGGCTGCGACCCGCGCATCGTCGGTGTCGGACGCGATGCGCGACGGGCACAACCAATATCCGCCGATGGCGGGCGTCGCGCCCCTGCGCGAAGTGATCGCCGACAAGATCGCGCAGCTCTACGGCCGCCGCTACGACCCCGCGAGCGAGATCACCATCACGGCGGGCGCCACCCAGGCGCTGCTGACGGCGATCCTGTGCGCGGTCCATCCGGGCGACGAGGTGATCGTCGTCGAACCGACCTACGACAGCTACCTGCCGTCGATCG
This sequence comes from Burkholderia multivorans, assembly GCF_010645215.1. Lineage (GTDB taxonomy): Bacteria > Pseudomonadota > Gammaproteobacteria > Burkholderiales > Burkholderiaceae > Burkholderia > Burkholderia multivorans_A. Next base: position 6,648 of record NZ_JAAGNW010000033.1, read on the forward strand.
CGCTCGCGGGCGGCACGCCCGTCTTCGTGACGCTCGAGGCGCCCGACTATGCGATCCCGTTCGACCGGCTCGCCGCCGCGATCACGCCGCGCACCCGCCTGATCCTGATCAACACGCCGCACAATCCGACCGGCACGGTCTGGCGCGACAGCGACATGCGCAAGCTGGAAGAAATCGTGCGCGGCACCAACGTGCTGATCCTGTCCGACGAGGTGTACGAGCACATGGTGTACGACGGCGAGCGGCACGAGAGCGTCGCGCGCTATCCGGAGCTGGCCGCGCGCAGCTTCATCGTGTCGAGCTTCGGCAAGACCTTCCACGTGACGGGCTGGAAGGTCGGCTACGTGGCCGCGCCCGCCGCGCTGACGGCGGAATTCCGCAAGGTCCACCAGTTCAACGTGTTCACCGTGAACACGCCGATGCAGGTCGGCCTGGCCGCCTACCTGCGCGATCCGCAGCCGTATCTGACGCTGCCCGCGTTCTACCAGAAGAAACGCGACTTCTTCCGCGCGGGGCTGGCCGGCTCCCGCTTCAAGCTGCTGCCGTGCACCGGCACCTACTTCCAGTGCGTCGGCTACTCGGCGATCAGCGACCTGCCGGAAGCGGAGTTCTCGAAATGGCTGACGACCGAGATCGGCGTCGCCGCGATCCCGGTGTCCGCGTTCTACCACGCGCCGCACGAATCGGGCGTCGTGCGCTTCTGCTTCGCCAAGCAGGAACAGACGCTCGCCGCCGCGCTCGAACGGCTCGCGCGCCTCTGAGCGCCCGATGCGCGGGCGGGCGGCCGGCCCACCCGCGCGTCATCGCGCTTCTTTGACGGCCGCCTGGAACGCCTTGCGTTCCTCCGCCACGCGTCGGACGGACGGCCGTTCGCCGAGCCGCTTCGCATAGCCCTTCCAGTCGATTCCCGCCTCGAGCACGAAGTCGCGTCCGAAGACCTGCTTGGTCGCCAGTCCGGCGAGCGGCAGGTGCGCATATGCGACGATGTCGGCGATCCCGAACGCGTCACCATACGCGTACGGCGTGAAGGTCGTCAGCCGCTTCAGCGCCTCCAGCGCGTGCGTGAGGCGCGTCTCGACGCGCCGTTTGGTTCCGTCGCTCACCGTGCCGCCGAAGAACGCCTCCGGGTATATCTCGCGCACGGGCAACTCGAT
>NZ_JAAGNW010000033.1:7811-28484 GCF_010645215.1 Burkholderia multivorans
CGCCAGGTACTCGATGATCGCCTGCGATTCGCTGATCGGACCGGACTCGGTGCGCAGGAACGGCACCTTGCCGAACGGCGACGCCGCCAGCGAGGCCGGATCGGCGAGCGGCAGCCCCAACCGCTCCTCCTCGAACGGGATGCCGAATTCGAGCAGGGCCAGCTTGACCTTGTTGTAGTAATTGGACAGCGGGAAACCACACAGCTGCAACATGAGACGCCTCCTTTTTTATGGGAACGTCGGCCGTGTCCAGCCCTGAGCCGGCCGACCGACGCCACGTCGAAAAGCACGTTCGTGCTAGTCTAAGACAAGTTCGGCACTTGTCATGCATCATCATCGATCCGGGCGCTGCATCCCGGCCGCCCGCCCCGCCCTTGCCCAGGAGACCCGCATGAGCGCAGCCCTGCTCGCATCGCGCCCGCCCGCAAGCGAATCGACACTCGTCCTCACGCTGTCCAATCCCGGCGCGCGCAATGCGCTGCATCCCGACATGTATGCCGCCGGCCTGGAAGCGCTCAACACCGCCGAGCGCGACCCGGCGATCCGCGCGGTCGTGCTGACCGGCGCGGACCGGTTCTTCTGCGCGGGCGGCAATCTGAACCGCCTGCTCGACAATCGCGCGAAGGATCCGGCCCGGCAGGCGGAACGCGTCGACCTGCTCGGCGAATGGGTGACCGCGCTGCATACCGCAACCAAGCCCGTGATCGCTGCGGTCGACGGCGCGGCGGCAGGCGCCGGCTTCTCGCTCGCGCTCGCGTGCGACCTGATCGTCGCGGGCGACGACGCGAAATTCCTGATGTCCTACGCACGCGTCGGGCTCACGCCGGACGGCGGCGGCTCGTGGTTCCTCGCCCGTGCGCTGCCGCGCGCGCTGGCCGCTGAAATCCTGTTCGAAGGCAAGCCGGCGAGTGCAGCCCGGCTGCACGCGCTCGGCGTCGTCAACCGGCTCGCGAAGCCCGGCACCGCGCGCGAGGCCGCGATCGCGTGGGCCGACGAACTCGGCGCCATCTCACCGCACGCGCTCACCGGCATCAAGACGCTGCTCGCCGATGCCCCCACCCAGCCGCTTGCAACCCAGCTGATCGCCGAACGCGATCAGTTCCTCGCCGCGCTCTACCATCCGGACGCGCTCGAGGGCATCACCGCCTTCCTCGAAAAACGCACGCCCATCTACAAACGCTGATGTCCGCCATGTCCCGCTACACCTTGCCGAAACGTCGCCGCCTCTACCTGATGCGCCATGGCGACGTCACCTACTTCGACGCCGACGTCGAGGCCATCGATCACGACGCCGTACCGCTCAACGAACGCGGTCGCGCGCAGGCCAGCGCGGCGGGCCGGCTGTTCGCGGAGCAGGCGGTGCGCTTCGACCGCGTGATCACGAGCGGCCTGCCCCGCACCATCGAAACCGCACGGCGCGTGCTGGCCGAAACGGGCCAGCCTGCCACGATCGAGATCGAACCCGCATGGCGCGAAATCCGCGGCGGCAATCTCGACGAGCTGCCGCCCGAACAGCATGAGGGCGCGTTCCTGCGTGCGCTCGACGGCCTCGTGCCGCACGACACCCGGTTTCTCTGCGGCGAGACGATCGGCGAACTGATCGATCGCGTCCTGCCGCCGTTCGCCGCGCTGCGCGCGGATCCGTCGTGGGACACCGCGCTGCTGGTGCTGCACGGCGGCGTGAACTGCGCGCTGCTGTCGCACGCCATGCTGCCGGAGCAGCGCTTGTTCAACGGCCGTCTGTCGCAGGCTACCGGCTGCATCAACGCGATCGACATCGGCGAACGCGACAATGACTACCTGATCCGCCTGCTCGACTATTGTCCGTACGAGCCGCTGCATCGCGACGCCCGCAACACGGTGATGGAAATCTACTACCAGCAGTATCTGCAGAACACGCGCGGCTGATCCGCTTCAACCTTCCCGGAAACGACGACGGCGCATCTGAATCATCCGGCCGGCACACCGGCCGACTATCGCGCCGTCGAAGGTACGCGCCCCTTCGAGGGCGTCGCCGAGCCGCACCTGCTGCGACGCGCGCGAACGCGTTCTCCTCAAGCAAGCCGCACCGCGCGGCGTCTGCAGCCCCAGGCGATCTATGCTCTAATTTCCGCCTGTCGCGGCGCAACAAACCAGCGCACCGCATTGACGAACCGCAACCGAGGAATGCAGATGATCGACGTCTACAGCTGGGCGACCCCGAACGGTCACAAAGTGCACATCATGCTGGAGGAAACCGGCCTCGCCTATCAGGCCCATCCGATCGATATCGGCGCGGGCGACCAGTTCGCTCCCGACTTCCTGGCGATCAGCCCGAACAACCGGATCCCGGCGATCGTCGACCACGACGGCCCCGGCGGACAGCCGCTGTCCTTGTTCGAATCCGGCGCGATCCTCGTGTACCTCGCCGAGAAGACCGGTCAGTTCCTTCCCGCCGATCCCGCCGCGCGCTACACCACGCTGCAATGGCTGATGTTCCAGATGGGCGGGGTCGGCCCGATGTTCGGCCAGACTCATCATTTCCGGCTCTACGCGCCGGAACAGATCGAATACGCAGTCAAGCGCTACACGAACGAGACGCGTCGCCTGTACGGCGTGATGGACAAGCAACTCGGCAAGCATGCGTATCTCGCCGGCGATGCGTACACGATCGCCGACATCGCGACGTTCCCGTGGACCCGTTCGTGGAAAAACCAGGGTGTCACGCTCGAGGAATTCCCGAACGTGAAGCGCTGGCACGACGCCATCGCCGCGCGCCCCGCCGTGCAGCGCGGCGTCGAGGTGCTCGCGTCGCTGCGCAAGCCGCTGCAGGACGACAAGGCGCGCGAGGTGCTGTTCGGCGCGACCCAGTACGCGAAGCGCTGAGCCGTACCGCGCGCCGCGCGGTGGGCGCGCCATGACGCCCCCGCCTCGCGGCACGCAGGTCGTTGCGCTCAGAAGTGATGCTGCGTGATGAACTCCGCCACGCAGGCGAGCGCCGGCTGTCCCGGCGCCTCGATCTCGACGGAGATCGACCAGGTGGCGCGCACCCCGTCGTTCGCGACATCCTCCGCCGCCTTCAGCACGCACGCCGCGCGCACCCGTGCGCCCACCGGCACCGGACGCAGGAAGCGCACCCGGTTGAGCCCGTAGTTCACGCCCATGCGCTGCTCGAAACGCAGTGCGTCGCTGAGCAGCGCGGGGATCAGCGACAAGGTCAGGAAACCGTGTGCGATCGGCCCGCCGAACGGCGACTCGCGCACGGCGCGGGCCGGGTCGACATGGATCCACTGGTGATCGTCGGTTGCGTCGGCGAAGCGCTCGACGCGCGCCTGGTCGATCACGCGCCACCCGCTCACGGCCGGCGCCGCGGCCACGCGCGCACGCAGCGCCGGCGCGGAATCGATCAGCGGCGCGGCGGCCGCCGCATCCGGCGTCATGCGCGCGGCTGCGGCGCGCGCAGCCCGAAGATCACTTTCGAGCGGACCGTGATCACCGTCTCGCCCTGCGGATTCACGCCCTCCCATTCTGTCGTCACGATGCCTCGGTCCGGACGGCTCTCCGAGACGCGCTTGTCGAGCACCTTGTTGTACATCGTGATGGCGTCGCCCGCGCGCACCGGCTTCAGCCAGCGAATCTCCTCGATCCCCGGCGAACCCATGCTGGTCGACCCTTGCAACACGTTGCGCACGAGCATGCCCATGAACACCGAGCAGGTATGCCAGCCGCTCGCGACCAGCCCGCCGAACGGCGACGCGCGGCCGGCCGCCTCGTCGAGATGGAACGGTTGCGGATCGTACTGCCGCGCGAACGTGATGATCTCGTCCGGCGTGAACGTATGCGTGCCGACCTCGGTGCGTGAATCGACTTCCAGATCTTCGTAGCTGATACCCATCGCCTTCTCCGTGATTGCGGCGCGCACGCGCGCGCCGTCCTGCCCTGCCTCATGCCTCCTGCGGCGCCGCGAACCCGGGCAGCGCGGCAAAGCGCGCGAGATGATGGTCGAGATCGACGGGCGTCGTCTCGATGATCGACAGGCGCTTGAACAGATGCGCCGCCACGACCTCGTCGGTCACCCCCATCCCGCCGTGCAGCTGCACGGCCTGCTGGCCGACGAAGCGCGCGGCCTGACCGACCCGCGCCTTCGCGGCCGACACCGCGCGACGCCGCTCCTCGGCGTCGCCGCTCGCGTAGCGCACCGCCGCCAGATAGGTCAGCGAACGCGCCTGTTCCGCGTGAATCAACATGTCGACCATGCGGTGCTGCAGCGCCTGGAAACGCGCGATCGGCCCGCCGAACTGCGTGCGGGTCTTGGTGTACTCGAGCGTCGCGCGATTCAGTGCGTCGAGCGCGCCGAGCGCCTCCGCGCACAGCAGCACGATGCCGTAGTCGGCGATCCGGTCGAGCGCCGCCGCATCGCGCTCGCCGCCCGTCAGCGCGCGACCGGGCGCGTCCGTCAGCGTGAGCGTCGCGGCGCGCTGGCCGTCGATGGTCCGGTAGTCGACCGCCTGCGCGCCTGCCGCGCCCCGCTCGACCACGTACAGGCCGAGCGCGCCGTCGGCGTCGCGCGCCGGCACGATCCACGCATCCGCCTGCGCGCCATGCTGGACCACCGATTTGACGCCGTTCAGTACGACGCCCCGACCGCGCGCGGCGGCGGTGGTGGCCAACGCGAACAGGTCATAACGCGCGTCCGGTTCGTGAAACGCGACGGCGAGCTTCGCATCGCCGCTCGCGACGCGCGCCAGCAGCGCCGCGTCCTCGCCCGCGCCGGAACCCGCGACCCGCAGCGCCTCGACGCCGACCGCGGTCGCCCAGTACGGCTCGACCACGAGCGCACGCCCCAGTTCCTGCATCACGACCAGCATGTCGACCGCGCCGCCGCCGAAGCCGCCCTGCGCCTCCGGTACCGGCAACGCGGTCAAGCCGAGTTCGGCGAACGCGCCCCACTGCTCGGCCGATACACCGGTCGCGCCGTGCACGATCGCGCGCCGCGCGTCGAAGCCGTAGCGCGTATCGAGATAGCGGCGCAGCGCGTCGGCGAATTGCTGCTGTTCTTCGGTAAAGGTGAAGTCCATGCGCCGCTCCTCAGAGTCCGAGCATCATCTGCGCGATGATGTTCTTCTGGATTTCGTTCGAACCACCGTAGATCGACGTCTTGCGGAAATTGAAGTAGTACGCGGCGAGCGGCGCGATCGCATCGTCGCCCGCTACGCTATGCGCGTGCTCGCCTGCGAGGAAGGGCAGGTCGAACGGCGCGGCGAGCGGACCCGCGGCCTCGAACATCAGTTCGGTCAGCATCTGCTGGATCTCGCTGCCGCGGATCTTCAGCATCGACGCCTCCGGTCCCGGCCCGCGCCCCTGCGCCTCGCTGCTGACGACGCGCAGCACCGTCACTTCGAGCGCCATCAGCTCGATCTCGAGCGCGGCCACCTTCGCGCCGAACACGGGATCCTCGAGGAGCGGCCGCCCGTTCTTGCGCTGGCGCGACGCGAGCTGCTTCAGGAACGCCAGTTCGCGTTTCGACGCGCCCACCCGCGCAATTCCGGTGCGCTCATGCCCGAGCAGGTACTTCGCGTAGGTCCAACCGCGGTTCTCGTCGCCGACGAGATTCTCGACCGGCACCCGCGCGTCCTCGAAGAAGACCTCGTTCACCTCGTGGTCCTCGTCGAGCGTGATGATCGGGCGCACGGTGACGCCGGGCGTCTTCATGTCGATCAACAGGAACGAGATGCCTTCCTGCTTCTTCGCCTCGGGATCGGTGCGCACGAGGCAGAACATCAGGTCCGCGTACTGGCCGAGCGTGGTCCAGGTCTTCTGGCCGTTGACCACGTAGTGATCGCCGTGTCGTTCCGCGCGCGTGCGCAACGATGCGAGGTCGGAACCCGAGCCGGGTTCCGAATAGCCCTGGCACCACCAGTCGGTGCCGTCGAGGATCCGCGGCAGATAGCGGCGCTTCTGCGCCTCGCTGCCGTATTTCATCAGCACCGGCGCCACCATCGACACGCCGAACGGCAGGACGGTCGGCGCGCCGATCCGTGCGCACTCCTCGTCCCAGATATGACGCTGCGTCGCGCTCCAGCCCGGCCCGCCGTATTCGACGGGCCATGCGGGCGCAGCCCAGCCGCGCGGGCCGAGTATCCGGTGCCAGCTCGCGTAGTCGTCGCGATTCAGACGTTTGTGATTGAGAACCTTCGCGCGCAGGGCCTGAGGCAGGTTGGCCTCGAGCCAGGCGCGGATGTCGACGCGGAACACGTCGTCGGCGGGGGAATAATCCAGATCCATGCGCTTGTCTCCTGTCGAGCAGCGTCAGTGCTTCGGCACTGATTCTGTTCCCATACAAGGTGGTCGACCCGCATCGTGCTCGGCACTTGCTCTGGTCCCTTGCAGGGCTCGCCACGGCCAGCAAAGGCCGCGAGGAGCAGCGCGGCGATCAGCGGGCGATCACTGCAACGGCTCTTTCAGCGCGGCCGGCACCGGCAGCGGCATCACGTCGATGCCTTCTTCGACCAAGGCTCGCGCATCCTCCGGCGTCGTCACTCCCCGGATGCTGCGCACGGGCGCCTCGTTGTAATGGATGCGCCGCGCTTCCTCGGCGAAGCGCTCGCCCACGTTCTCGGTCTTGTCCAGCACCTCGCGCAACGCGCGCATCACCTGCGCCTGCAGCACGCGCGGATCGGCCGGCGCCGGCTGCGTCGCGCCCGACAGATTCAGGCGCGGCGCGGACGGCATGCGGCTGACCTCGGTCGCCCCGCACACCGGGCATTCGACCAGCTTGCGGGACAACTGCGCTTCGAACTCATCGGCGGAAGCGAACCAGCCTTCGAACCGGTGGCCGTGCGGGCACTGTAAATCGAGGACCTTCATGCTGAATCAGGGCGTGCTCGGAGTGTATCGCAAAACAAAAATTTATGAACGGTCGTGCTAAATCATGACCCGCGGCCGAATCGCGACCGGCGTCGATTGTAGCGTGCGGCTTGAATCGCCGCCGAGCGCGGGGCGGGACGGCCGGTTCAGGGCGCGCCCCGCTTGAGGAATATATGACGATGGACGCCCGGTCAGGGACGCCCGGTTAGGGACGCCCGGTTAGGGACGCCCGGTCAGGGACGAATCACCTCGCCGAGCGGCCAGGCGCCGGACAGCGCCTTGTCGAGCCACATCGTGCCGATGATCGTCTTCACGTCGGTGATCTTGCCCGTGCGGATCCATTCCAGCACGTCGGGCACCGTCGCGCTGAAGGTTTCGAGGAACTCGCCCTCGTCGAGCGCGCGCTCTCCTTCGGTCAGTCCACGCGCGAGGTACAGATCGATGAACTCGGTCGAATAAGAAATGATCGGGTGGATCCGCGTCAGGTGCACGTATTCGCGCGCGCTGTAACCGGTCTCCTCGCGCAGTTCGCGGATCGCGCACGCGAGCGGCCCTTCCTGCGGATCGAGCTTGCCGGCCGGATACTCGGCCATCACCTTGCCGATCGGATAGCGGTACTGGCTCTCCAGCAGCACGCGGCCGTCGTCGAACAGCGGGATCACCATCACCGCACCCGGATGCTTCACGTACTCGCGGGTCGCCTGCTTGCCGTCCGGCAGGCGCACGGTGTCGCGTCGCAGCTTCAGGAAGGCGCCGTCGTAGATCGACTGGCTGTCGAGGCAGGTTTCGGTAAGCGTAGCGTCGTGATTCGGCAGGTCGGCCATCGGCGGCTCCGGAAGTGAGCGCAACGGCCGGCGGCCGTCAGCGTCGTTTGACGAGATACTGGAACGTGAAGCCGGGAAACGCGAACACCACGAACAAGCTGAACGTGATCGCGTAGAACTGCCAGCCCTGTTCGAAGCGATTGCCGGCGCGCGATTCGAGCCAGAAGCCCAATGCGCCGACGATGAAGTACAGCACGATCAATTCGCCGATCCGGATCCAGCCGCTCTTCTTCGCGGCGCCCAGCGGCACCGCGGCGAAGAGCCGCTGATTCAGGAACGGCAGGTTGGCGCCCGCGAGCGCCAACAGCACGATGAACCAGCCGGCTGCCGACATCAGAGCGGCAGGGTGTGGCTGATGGCCTGCAGGCAGATCGTCATCAGCGGGCCCGGCACCAGGCCGAGCACGACGACGGCGAGGCCGTTCAGCACCAGAATCGTGCGCTTGCAGGCGTCGCCCGTGATCGGCGTGGTGTCCTGCGGCGCATCGAAGTACATGAGCTTGACGATGCGCAGGTAGAAGAACGCGCCGAACAGCGAGGTGATGACCGCCAGCACCGCGAGCCACGTCAGGCCGGCATTGACCGTCGCTTCGAGCACCGCGAGCTTCGCATAGAAGCCGACCGTCGGCGGAATCCCCGCGAGCGAGAACATCATCACCATCATCACGAACGCGAACACCGGGCTGCGCTTGTTCAAGCCCTTCAGGTCGTCGAGCTGTACGCGCTCGCCGCCGACGCCGGATTGCCGTTGACGACGCCCGACAGCAGGCCGAGCAGCACGAAGCCCATGTTCGAGATCGCCGAGTACGCGAGCATCCGCTTCACGTTGCGCTGGACGATACCGGTCAGGTTGCCGACGATCAGCGACAGCGCCGCGAGGATCACGATCATCTGCTGCCAGTCGGCCGCGAGCGGCAGCAGGCCCATCACCAGGAACCGCAGGCCCCATGCGAACGCCGCGACCTTCGGGCCGCCGCCGACGAACAGCGTCATCGCGGTCGGCGCGCCCTGATAGACGTCCGGCACCCACATGTGGAACGGCACCGCGCCGAGCTTGAACGCCACGCCCGCGACCACGAAGATCACGCCGAACAGCAGCACCGCGTCGTTGATGCGGCCCGATGCCACGGCCTTCAGCACTTCGTTCAGCTCGAGCGAGCCGGTCGCGCCGTACAGCATCGAGATCCCGTACAGCACGAAGCCCGACGCGAGCGCGCCCAGCACGTAGTACTTCATCGCCGCCTCGCTCGACTGCGCGCCATCGCGGCGCAGCGCGATGGTTGCATACAGCGACAGCGACATCAGTTCGAGACCGAGGTACAGCGTCAGGAAGTTGTTGCCCGAGATCATGACCAGCTGGCCGAGCAGCGAGAACATGCCGAGCAGGAACACGTCGCCGCGGAACAGGTCGCGATCTTCCAGGTACTTGCGCGAGTAGATGAGCGCCACCGCGAAGCCCAGCGACACCACCGCCTTCATCACGCTCGCGAACGAGTCGACGACGACCATCCGCGAGAAGAAGTAGTACTGCTGCGGATCGAACGCCTGGAGCGCGAACCACACGCCGGCCGCGACCGACGACAGGACCGCGATCAGATACGTGAGGCGACGGCCGGCTGCGCCGGCGAAGGTGTCGTTCAGCCACGCGACGATGATGGCGAGCATCACCAGCGCGTCAGGCAACAAGACAGTCATAGGTGCGTTTTGCATGATCTTTATGTCCTCCGCTCGCGCTTACTGGGCCAGCGGCAGCTTCGACTGCGCGACGTGGGAGAGGAGGTTTTCCACGGAAACGTGCATCACGTCGGTGAAGGGCTTCGGATACAGGCCCATCAGCATCGTGAATGCGGCCAGCACGGCGAGCATCGTGAATTCGCGGCGGCCGATGTCCTTCAGCTGCGCGACCTTGTCGCTCTTCACCGCACCGAAGTACACGCGCTTGTACATCCACAACGTGTAGGCCGCGCCGAGGATCAGCGTGAACGCCGCGCCGAACGCGATCCAGAAATTGAACTGGACGGCCGCGAGGATCACCATGAACTCGCCGACGAACCCGGAGGTGCCCGGCAGGCCGCAGTTGGCCATCGAGAACAGCATCGCGAACGCCGCGAACTTCGGCATCACGTTGACGACACCGCCGTAATCGGCGATCTGGCGCGAGTGCAGGCGGTCGTACAGCACGCCGATGCACAGGAACATCGCGCCCGACACGAAGCCGTGCGAGATCATCTGGATGATCGCGCCTTCGACGCCGAGCTGGTTGAAGATGAAGAAGCCGAGCGTGACGAAGCCCATGTGCGCGATCGACGAATACGCGACCAGCTTCTTCATGTCGGACTGCACCAGCGCAACGAGGCCGATGTAGATCACCGCGACGAGCGACAGCGCGATCACCGTGGGCGCGAAGAAGTGGCTCGCGTCCGGCGTGATCGGCAGCGAGAAGCGCAGGAAACCGTACGCGCCGAGCTTCAGCATGATCGCGGCCAGCACCACCGAGCCGCCCGTCGGCGCCTCGACGTGGGCATCCGGCAGCCAGGTGTGGACCGGCCACATCGGCACCTTCACCGCGAACGCGAGGAAGAACGCAATGAACAGCAGCACCTGCGGCGTCATCGCGATCTTCGCGTTCTGCCAGGTGGCGAGGTCGAACGAATGCGTCTGCGTGTACAGGTAGATCAGCGCGACCAGCATCAGCAGCGAGCCGGCCAGCGTGTACAGGAAGAACTTGAACGCCGCGTACACGCGGTTCGGGCCGCCCCACACGCCGATGATGATGTACATCGGGATCAGCGTGGCTTCGAAGAACACGTAGAACAGCAGGCCGTCGGCCGACGAGAACACGCCGATCATGATGCCCGACAGGATCAGGAACGCGGCCAGGTACTGCGACACGTTCTCGGTGATCACTTCCCATGCCGCGATCACGACGATCACGGTGATCAGCGCGGTCAGCACGACGAACCACATCGAGATGCCGTCGACGCCGAGGTGATACGAGATGTTGAAGCGTTCGATCCAGGTCGTCTGCTCGACGAACTGCAGCGCGGCCGTGCTCGTGTCAAAGCCCGTGACCAGCGGCAGCGTGACCGCGAGGCCCGCGAGCGAGCCGATCAGCGCGAGCCAGCGCGCCGTGCCCGGATTTTTGTCGGAACCCACCGCGAGCACGAGCAGGCCGAACACGATCGGCAGCCAAATCGCGGTACTGAGAATCGGAAAAGAGTGCATTAGTCGTCCCCCGCCTTATTTGCCGCCGAGCGTTACAAACAGGGTCAGGAGCCCCAGCATGCCGATGATCATGGCGAACGCGTAGTGATAGATGTAACCGGATTGGAGGAAGCGGATCACGCCGGCGAACCAGCCGATGAAACGCGCGCTGCCGTTGACGAGGCCGTCGATCACCACGACGTCGCCTTCCTTCCACAGGCCGCGCCCGATCGCGACCGAGCCCTTCGCGAACACGACCTCGTTGATCTTGTCCATGTAGTACTTGTTGTCCAGCAGCGTGTAGATCGGGCCGAACGCGCGGCGGACCACCGCCGGCAGATCCGGACGCTTCAGGTACAGGAACCAGGCGACGATCACGCCGGCGGCCGCGAGCCACAGCGGCAGCGACGAGATCGAGTGCAGGCCGAGCGCGGCCCAGCCGTGGAATTCCTCGGCCATCTCGGCGAGCGCCGGGTGGTTCGCGCCGATGAAGATCACCTTGTCGAACGCGACGCCGTGCTGGAAGAAATCGCCGAACAGCATCGGGCCGATCGCGATCGCGCCGATCACGACCGACGGAATCGCCAGCAGCACGAGCGGCACCCACACGACCCACGGGGTCTCGTGCGGTTCGTGCGCGTGGTCGTCGTGACCATGGCCGTGGCCGTGATCGTCATGACCGTGCGCGGCCGCCTGCCCCATCGGCGAATCCGGATGCTTCGGCTTGCGGAACCGCTCCTCGCCGTGGAACACCAGGAAATACATGCGGAACGAGTACAGCGCGGTCACGAACACGCTCGCGACCACCGCGAAGTAGGCGAAGCCCGAACCCGGCAGGTGCGACAGCAGCACCGCGTCGATGATCGAGTCCTTCGAGTAGAAGCCCGAGAAGAACGGCGTGCCGATCAGCGCCAGCGAGCCGATCAGCGACGTGATCCAGGTGATCGGCATGTACTTGCGCAGGCCGCCCATGTTGCGCATGTCCTGATCGTGGTGCATGCCGATGATCACCGAACCCGCGCCGAGGAACAGCAGCGCCTTGAAGAACGCGTGCGTCATCAGGTGGAACACGGCGACCGGGTAGGCGGACACGCCGAGCGCGACCGTCATGTAGCCGAGCTGCGACAGCGTCGAATACGCGACCACCCGCTTGATGTCGTTCTGGACGATGCCGAGGAAGCCCATGAACAGCGCCGTGATCGCGCCGATCACCGTGATGAACGACAGCGCCGCGTCGGACAGCTCGAAGAGCGGCGACATGCGCGTCACCATGAAGATGCCGGCCGTCACCATGGTCGCCGCGTGAATCAGCGCGGAGATCGGCGTCGGGCCTTCCATCGAGTCGGGCAGCCACACGTGCAGCGGGAACTGCGCGGACTTGGCGATCGCGCCGATGAACAGGCAGATACAGGCAACCGACAGCAGGCCCCAGTCGGTGCCCGGGAAGTGCAGCACCGCGAGCGCCTCGCGCTTCGCGAACACTTCGCCGTAGTTCATCGAGCCCGCGTATGCGAGCAGCAGGCCGATGCCGAGCAGGAAGCCGAAGTCGCCGACGCGGTTCACGAGGAACGCCTTCATGTTGGCGTAGATCGCGCTTTCCCGCGTGAAGTAGAAGCCGATCAGCAGGTACGACACCAGACCCACCGCTTCCCAGCCGAAGAACAGCTGCAGGAAGTTGTTGCTCATCACGAGCATCAGCATCGAGAACGTGAACAGCGAGATGTACGAGAAGAAGCGCTGGTAGCCCTCTTCCTCCGACATGTAGCCGATCGTGTAGATGTGCACCATCAGCGAGACGAAGGTGACCACCACCATCATCATCGCGGTCAGCGAATCGACGAGGAAGCCGACCTCGAGCTTCAGCGAGCCCACGTTCATCCATTCGTAGACCGTCGCGTTGTAGCTCGCGCCGTCCATCACCTGGAGGAACACCAGCGCGGAAAGGATGAGCGAGATCGCGACGCCGAGAATCGTGACGCGGTGCGCGCCCTTGCGCCCCACTGCGTTCCCGAACAGCCCCGCGATCAGCGAGCCGGCCAGCGGAGCGAGCGGAATCGCCAGCAGCAGGTTTTCATTGAGTGTCGTTGACATAACAGCGTTGCCTGAAATTAACCTTTGAGCTGATCGAGATCCTCGACATTGATCGTGTCGAGCTTGCGGAACAACGTCACCAGAATCGCGAGGCCGATGGCGGCTTCAGCCGCCGCGACCGTCAACACGAAGAACACGAAGATCTGGCCGTGCACGTCGCCGAGGTAATGCGAGAACGCGACGAAATTGGTGTTCACCGCGAGCAGCATCAGTTCGATCGACATCAGGATCACGATGATGTTGCGGCGGTTCAGGAAGATCCCGACGATGGCGATCGCGAACAGGATCGCGCCGAGCACGAGGTAATGGGCCAAGGTCAACATTTGTCTTTCTCCTCCGCTTAGGCGTTGTTGCCGGTGGAACCGGCATCGCCGTCGACGGTTTCCGGCTGCGGCTTCTCCGCCTGCATCTTCACGAGGCGCACGCGATCCTGGCGGCGCACCTTCACCTGGTCGGACACGCGCTGGCGCTTGCTGTCCTTGCCCTTGCGCTCGGTCAGCGCCACCGCGGCGATGATCGCGACGAGCAGCACCAGGCCGGCGATTTCGAAGGCGAAGATGTAATCGGTATAGATCACCTTGCCGATCAGGCGCGTGTTCGACATGCCGGCGAGCGCGCCCGCGGCGATGTCATGCACCGGCGCAGACGTCGCGCCGTAGCCGCGCCACAGGATCAGCGTGGTCTCGACCACGATGATCGCGCCCACCACGGTCGCCATCGGCACGAAGCGCTTGAAGTCGCGTCGCAGCTCGTCCATGTTGACGTCCAGCATCATCACGACGAACAGGAACAGCACCATCACGGCGCCGACGTAGACCAGCACCAGCAGGATCGCGAGGAACTCGGCCTCGAGCAGCATCCAGATCGCGGCCGCGTTGAAGAACGCAAGCACGAGGAACAGCGCAGACCCGACCGGGTTGCGCGAAGTGATCACCTTCAGCCCCGAGACGACGAGGAGCAGCGAGAAGATGTAGAAGAGTACGGTCGTGAAGTCCATGATTACCGGTTCATCGTTAGGCCTTTGTCAGGCGCGGTTCGTTGGCACAAGACAAGCGTGCCGCAACCGTCGCCGCGGCTCGGCCGGCCCGCTCGGGCCGGCACTGCATACCACCTGTTACCGATACGGCGCATCGGCGGCCTTCGCGGCCGCGATGTCCTTCTCGTAGCGGTCGCCCACCGCGAGCAGCATGTCCTTCGTGAAATACAGGTCGCCGCGCTTCTCGCCGTGATACTCGAGGATCTGCGTCTCGACGATCGAGTCGACCGGGCAGCTTTCCTCGCAGAAACCGCAGAAGATGCACTTGGTGAGGTCGATGTCGTAGCGCGTCGTGCGGCGCGTGTTGTCCGCGCGCGTTTCCGACTCGATCGTGATCGCCAGCGCCGGACACACCGCTTCGCACAGCTTGCACGCGATGCAGCGCTCTTCGCCGTTCTCGTAGCGGCGCAGCGCGTGCAGCCCGCGAAAACGCGGCGAAATCGGCGTCTTCTCTTCCGGGAACTGCACCGTGAA
Organism: Burkholderia multivorans; assembly: GCF_010645215.1. Taxonomy (GTDB): domain Bacteria; phylum Pseudomonadota; class Gammaproteobacteria; order Burkholderiales; family Burkholderiaceae; genus Burkholderia; species Burkholderia multivorans_A. The sequence continues at coordinate 22,286 of NZ_JAAGNW010000033.1, forward strand.
CTTGCGCTTGAACGCATAACGTCCGGTCAGCGCGAGCCCTTTCAGCAGCTCGACCAGGAAGAACGTCTTAAAGAAGTGTTGGATTGCCGTCATGATTTCAACCGCCCCTTAATTCCAGATATTCAGCGGCGACATGATCCAGAAGCCGACCACGATCACCCAGACCACGCACACCGGCAGGAACACCTTCCAGCCCAGGCGCATGATCTGGTCGTACCGGTAGCGCGGGAACGTCGCGCGGACCCAGATGAACACCGACAGCAGCGCGAAGACCTTCAGCACCAGCCAGAAGATGCCCGGGATGAACGACAGGAATTCGAACGGCGCGGACCAGCCGCCGAGGAACAGCGTCGCGGTCAGGGCCGAGATCACGATCATGTTGATGTACTCGGCGAGGAAGAACAGCGCGAACGCCATCCCCGAGTAATCGATCATGTGGCCCGCGACGATCTCGGACTCGCCTTCCACCACGTCGAACGGGTGGCGGTTCGTTTCCGCGATGCCCGACACGAAGTAGACGACGAACACCGGCAACAGCGGCAGCCAGTTCCACGACAGGAAGTTGATGCCGTAGTTCGCGAAGATGCCGTGCTGCTGCGAATGGACGATTGCCGACAGGTTCAGGCTGCCCGACGTCATCAGCACGACGACCAGCGCGAAGCCCATCGAGATTTCGTAGGACACCATCTGCGCGGCCGCGCGCATCGCGCCGAGGAACGCGTACTTCGAATTCGACGCCCAGCCGGCCAGGATCACCGCGTACACGCCGATCGACGAGATCGCGATCGCGTACAGCAGGCCCGCGTTGATGTCGGCGAGCACCGCTTCCGCCTGGAACGGGATCACCGCCCACACTGCGAACGCGGGCAGCACGGTCATCACCGGCGCGATCAGGTAGAACCAGCGGCTCGCGGCCGTCGGCTGGATCACTTCCTTGAGCAGCAGCTTCAGCACGTCGGCGATCGGCTGCAGCAGGCCCGCCGGGCCCACGCGGTTCGGTCCGAGACGCACGTGGATCCAGCCGATCAGCTTGCGTTCCCACAGAATCAGGTACGCCACGCACAGCAGGATCACCACGCTGACGACGAGGATGCGCACGAGCGCCCATACCGTCGGCCACGCGACACCGAGAAGCTGGGCTCCGCCCGAGTTGATCGTATCGAACAAGCTCATTTACGCCTTCTCCACCACCAGTTCACCGGACAGGCTGCCAAGCTCAGCGCCGGCAGGCGTCGCCGCCGATACACGCACGACCGTCTCCGCAAGATTCTCGTCACGCACGGCCGGCAACTGCACCGCGCGATCGCCCTGGCGCACGCGCACCGCGTCGCCTTCCTTCAGACCGAGCCGGTCGAACAGCGCGGCAGGCAGCGCCGCCTTGTTCGCCGCCTTCGCGGCCGCCGTCAGATGCAGCGAGCTCGCGCGGCGCACCAGCGCGTCGGCGTGATAGATCGGCACATCGGCGAGGCGCTCGAAGCCGCCGTTCGCCGCCGCCGCGACCCGCACCGGCGCCACCGCCGTGCGGTTCGACAGACGCTCGGCCGCCACGCGCTCGCCCAGCGCCGCGAGACGCACCTCTTCCGAGGTTTCGTATTCGAAGTTCGGCAGGTTCAGCAGGCTGCCCAGCACGCGCAGCACCTTCCAGGCCGGACGCGTGTCGCCCAGCGGACGCACCACGCCGTTGAACGACTGCGCGACGCCTTCCGCGTTGACGAACGTACCGGCCGTCTCCGTGAACGGCGCGATCGGCAGCAGGACGTCCGCGTAGTCGAGACCGTGCTTGAACGGCGACATCACGACCACCATCTCCGCCTGCTTCAGCGCGGCCAGGGCCTGCGCCGGGTCGGCCGTATCGAATTCCGGCTCGACGTTCAGCAGCACGTAGCCCTTGCGCGGCTGCGCGAACGCGTCGCGCGCATTGAGGCCACCCTGATCCGGCAGTGCGTTGACGAGGTGGGCGCCGACCGTGTTCGCCGCTTCCGTGAGGAAGCCGAGCGTCGCGCCAGTCTGTTCGGCGATCCACTGCGCGGCCGCATGCAGCTGCGCGAATTGCGGATGCCGCACCACGCCGTTGCCGAGCAGCACGACACGACGCTCGCCGCTCGTCAGCGCCTGCGCGACCTGCTGCGCGGCTTCCGATGCGGCGACGCCCGACAGCGCGTCCGGCAGCGCGACGCCGCGCGCCTGCGCGACCGCAGCGGCCACGCCGGCCAGCTCGTCGAACCACTTCGACGGCGCGGCCGCGATCCGCTTCGCGGTCGGGATCAGCGCATCGTCGCGGGTGGCGTTCAGGAAATGCAGCTTCGCGCCGTTCTTCGCAGCCTGACGCAGGCGTGCGGCGAAGAGCGGATGGTCGCGGCGCAGGAACGAGCCGACGACGAACGCGGCGTCGACCGTCGACAGGCCGGCGATCGGCATGCCGAGCCACGGTGCGCCCTCGACCGGCGCCGAGAAATCGGCCTGACGCAGGCGGAAATCGACGTTCGGGGTCTTCAGTTCACGCGCCAGCTGCTTGAGCAGGAACAGTTCCTCGACCGTGCTGTGCGCGCTCGACAGCGCGGCCAGCGCGTTCGCGCCGTGATCGGCCGCGATGCCCTTGAGGCCCTTCGCCACGTATTCGAGCGCGGTCTGCCAGTCGGTTTCGAGCCACTGGCCGCCCTGCTTGAGCATCGGCTTGGTCAGGCGCTCTTCGCTGTTGAGGCCTTCGTACGAGAAACGGTCCTTGTCCGAGATCCAGCACTCGTTGACGGTTTCGTTCTCGAACGGCAGCACGCGCATCACGCGGTTGTTCTTGACCTGCACCACGAGGTTCGCGCCGACGGAATCGTGCGGGCTCACCGACTTGCGGCGCGACAGTTCCCAGGTACGGGCGCTGTAGCGGAACGGCTTGCTCGTGAGCGCGCCGACCGGGCACAGGTCGATCATGTTGCCGGACAGCTCGGAATCGACCGTCTTGCCGACGAAGGTCGTGATTTCCGAGTGCTCGCCGCGGCCCAGCATGCCGAGTTCCATCACGCCGGCGACTTCCTGGCCGAAGCGGACGCAACGCGTGCAGTGGATGCAGCGTGACATTTCTTCCATCGAGATCAGCGGGCCCACGTTCTTGTGGAACACCACGCGCTTCTCTTCGCTGTAGCGCGACGACGACTTGCCGTAGCCGACCGCCAGATCCTGCAGCTGGCACTCGCCGCCCTGATCGCAGATCGGGCAGTCGAGCGGGTGATTGATGAGGAGGAATTCCATCACCGATTGCTGCGCCTTCACGGCCTTGTCGGACGTGGTGTGCACGATCATGCCGGCCGACACGGGCGTCGCGCAGGCCGGCACGGCCTTCGGCATCTTCTCGACTTCAACGAGACACATCCGGCAATTGGCCGCAACCGACAGCTTCTTGTGATAGCAGAAGTGAGGGATGTACTTGTCCGCCTTGTGCGCAGCCTGGATCACCATGCTGCCTTCGGGCACCTCGACCTTCTGGCCGTCTATTTCAAGTTCAACCATGATGGTGAATGGTCCTTAACCTATTTCCGCTCGTTCGCGCATACGCTCGACCGCGCGCTCGATATCCGCAACCGGGTTCCGCTTCAGGCCGCCGCCGCGTGCACGTGGCCGCCGACCATGCAGTGCTTGTGCTCGACGTGATACGCGAACTCGTCCCAGTAGTGCTTGAGCATCCCGCGCACCGGCATCGCCGCCGCATCGCCGAGCGAACAGATCGTGCGGCCCATGATGTTCTCGGCGACCGAGTTCAGCAGGTCCAGGTCTTCCTTGCGACCCTCGCCGTGCTCGATCCGGTTCACGACGCGCCACAGCCAGCCCGTACCCTCGCGGCACGGCGTGCACTGGCCGCACGATTCCTCGTGATAGAAGTACGACAGGCGCAGCAGCGAACGGACCATGCAACGCGTCTCGTCCATCACGATCACCGCGCCCGAGCCGAGCATCGAGCCGGCCTTCGCGATCGAGTCGTAATCCATGTCGGTCTGCATCATCTGCTCGCCCGGCACCACCGGCGCGGACGAGCCGCCCGGGATCACCGCCTTGATCTTCTTGCCGCCGCGCATCCCGCCCGCCAGCTCCATCAGCGTCGCGAACGGCGTGCCGAGCGGCACTTCATAGTTGCCCGGACGCTCGACGTCGCCCGACACCGAGAAGATCTTCGTGCCGCCGTTGTTCGGCTTGCCGATTTCGAGGTAGTTCTGCGGACCGATGCTCAGCAGGAACGGCACCGCGGCGAACGTCTCGGTGTTGTTGATCGTGGTCGGCTTGCCGTACACGCCGAAGCTCGCCGGGAACGGCGGCTTGAAGCGCGGCTGGCCCTTCTTGCCTTCGAGCGATTCGAGCAGCGCGGTTTCCTCGCCGCAGATGTACGCGCCATAGCCATGGTGCGCATGCAGCTCGAACGAGAACTCGGAGCCCATGATGCGATCACCGAGGAAGCCGGCCCGGCGCGCTTCGTCGAGCGCCGCCTCGAAACGGCGATAGACCTCGAAGATCTCGCCGTGGATGTAGTTGTAGCCGACCGTGACGCCGATCGCGTACGCGCCGATCGCCATGCCCTCGATCAGGGAATGCGGATTCCAGCGCAGGATGTCGCGGTCCTTGAACGTGCCCGGCTCGCCTTCGTCCGAGTTGCAGACGAGGTACTTCTGCCCCGGGAACTGGCGCGGCATGAAGCTCCACTTGAGGCCGGTCGGGAAGCCTGCGCCGCCGCGGCCGCGCAGCCCCGACGCCTTGACGTCGGCGATCACTTGCTCGGGCGGAATCTTTTCCTCGAGGATGCGGCGCAGCTGCTGGTAGCCGCCGCGCGCGACGTAGTCTTCGAGATGCCAGTTGTCGCCGTTCAGGCCGGCGAGAATCAGCGGTTTGATGTGGCGATCGTGGAGGGACGTCATTTCGAAAGCTCCTCAAGCAGCTGGTCGATCTTCTCGCGGCTCATGAAGCTGCACATTTTGTGGTTGTTCAGCAGCAGCACCGGCGCGTCGCCGCACGAACCGAAGCACTCGCCTTCCTTCAGCGAGAACTTGCCGTCCGGCGTGGTTTCGCCGAAACCGATACCGAGCTTCTGCTTCAGATAAGCGGCAGTCGCTTCCGCACCGCCGTCCGGGCCGAGCTGGCACGGCAGGTTCGTGCAGAGCGTGATCTTGTGCTTGCCGACCGGTTGCAGCTCGTACATCGTGTAGAACGTCGCGACTTCCTGCACGGCGACGGCCGGCATGTCGAGATAGTCCGCGACGAACTGCATCAGTTCGGGCGACAGCCAGCCGTGCTCTTCCTGAGCGACGGCCAGTGCCGACATCACGGCGGACTGTTTCTGATCGGCGGGATACTTCGTCAACGCGCGATCGATTTCTTTCAGGCCTTCAGCTGAGATCATTTTCAGACACGACTCTTTCAATTCCTACCGAACGAACAACCTGCCGACTTGGGGGTACGGACGGCAGACCTGGCGCTCACTATTGACAGCTGGCGAGGGCGCAGTGCGCATCGCCGGTGATTCGCGGCGCCGCCCGACCGGGGCGGCGCCGCTCCTTAACGGTCGATCTCGCCGAACACGATGTCCTGCGTGCCGATGATCGTGACCGCATCGGCGATCATGTGGCCGCGGGCCATCTCGTCGAGCGCGGCCAGATGCGCATAGCCCGGCGCGCGGATCTTGAGCCGGTACGGCTTGTTGGCGCCGTCCGACACGAGATAGATGCCGAACTCGCCCTTCGGATGCTCGACGGCGGCGTACGCCTCGCCTTCCGGCACGTGGAAACCTTCGGTGAAGAGCTTGAAGTGGTGAATCAAGTCTTCCATGTTGGTCTTCATGCCAACGCGCGACGGCGGCGCAACCTTGTGATTGTCGATCATCACCGGGCCGGGATTCTTGCGCAGCCAATCAATACATTGTTTCGCGATGCGGGTCGACTGGCGCATTTCCTCGACGCGGACCAGATAGCGGTCGTAGCAATCGCCGTTCACGCCCACCGGGATATCGAAATCGAGGCGGTCGTACACTTCGTACGGCTGCTTCTTGCGCAGGTCCCACGCGATCCCCGAACCGCGGATCATCGGGCCCGTCAGGCCGAGCTGCAGCGCGCGCTCCGGCGTCACCACGCCGATCCCGACGAGACGCTGCTTCCAGATCCGGTTGTCGGTCAGCAGCGTTTCGTATTCGTCGACGCAGGTCGGGAAACGGTTGAAGAAGTCTTCG
>NZ_JAAGNW010000033.1:28494-29768 GCF_010645215.1 Burkholderia multivorans
GGCGGATCTTCGATGCCTTGTACTGCGGCATCGCGTCCGGCAGGTCGCGATAGACGCCGCCCGGACGGTAGTAGGCCGCGTGCATGCGCGCACCCGACACCGCCTCGTAGACGTCCATCAGGTCTTCGCGCTCACGGAACGCATACAGGAACACCGCCATCGCGCCGACGTCGAGCGCGTGCGCGCCGATCCACATCAGGTGGTTCAGCACGCGCGTGATTTCGTCGAACAGCACGCGGATGTACTGCGCACGCTCCGGCACCTCGATGCCGAGCAGCCGCTCGATCGCCATCACGTAGCCGTGTTCGTTGACCATCCTCGACACGTAGTCGAGACGATCCATGTAGGGTACGGACTGGATGAAGGTCTTGCCCTCGGCGAGCTTTTCCGTCCCGCGGTGCAGGAGGCCGATGTGCGGATCGGCGCGCTGGATCACTTCGCCGTCGAGTTCGAGCACGAGGCGCAGCACACCGTGCGCGGCCGGGTGCTGCGGACCGAAGTTGAGCGTGTAGTTCTTGATTTCTGCCATGGCGCCCTCTTAATGTTTCAGACCGCCATAGCGATCCTCGCGGATCACGCGCGGCGTGATTTCGCGCGGCTCGATCGTCACCGGCTGGTACACGACGCGCTTCTCTTCCGGGTCGTAACGCATTTCGACGTAGCCGGAAACCGGGAAATCCTTGCGGAACGGGTGACCGATGAAGCCGTAGTCGGTCAGGATCCGGCGCAGGTCCGGATGGCCTTCGAACACGATGCCGTACAGGTCGAACGCCTCGCGCTCGTACCAGTTGGCCGAGGCCCACACATTCACCATGGAGGCGACGATCGGCAGATCGTCGTCGGGCGCGAACACGCGCAGGCGCAGGCGCCAGTTGTTCGACACCGACAGCAGCTGGAGCACCGCCGCGAAGCGCGGGCCGTCGTAGGCGCCGTCACCGTAGGTTTGATAGTCGACGCCGCACAGGTCGATCAGCTGCTCGAAGCCGAGCGCGGGATCGTCGCGCAATTGCGTGGCGACCTCGAGGTAGTCGCTCGCCTTCACGACGAGCGTCAGCTCGCCGACAGACTCGGTCAGGCTCACCACGCGCGCGCCGAGCGCGGCGCCGAGGTTCGCTTTGAGGGTCTCGATTTTGCTTGCCATATTGTGGGGTGCTCGGGGCGTTTATTGACGGGCGATGGTGGCGGTGCGGCGGATCTTCGCTTGCAGCTGGATCACGCCGTAGACCAACGCTTCCGCCGTGGGCGGACACCCGGGCACGTAAACATCGACCGGC
>NZ_JAAGNW010000033.1:29778-40475 GCF_010645215.1 Burkholderia multivorans
ATCGAGATCACCCAGCGCGGCTCGGCCATCTGGTCGTACACCTTGCGCAGCGCGGGCGCCATCTTGTTGCACAACGTGCCCGCGACGATCATCACGTCCGACTGGCGCGGGCTCGGGCGAAACACGACGCCGAACCGGTCCAGATCGTAGCGGGCCGCGCCCGCATGCATCATCTCGACCGCACAACACGCGAGACCGAACGTCATCGGCCACAGCGAGCCGGTGCGCGTCCAGTTGATGAGCTTGTCAGCCGTGGTGGTGACAAAGCCTTCCTTCAAGACCCCTTCGATACTCATTTGCTTTCCACTCCAGACAGGCGGCAGTCAGGGGCCGCCCATGCAAACCGGCGATTGAACCCGTCACTCCCAGTCGAGGCCACCCTTCTTCCAGATATACGCAAAGCCCAGCAGGAATTCGAGCAGGAAAATCATCATTGCCATGAACCCGGGCCAGCCGATGTCGCGCAGGGCGACGCCCCACGGAAACAGGAACGCGGTCTCGAGATCGAAGATGATGAACAGGATGGCGACGAGGTAGTAACGCACAGCGAACTTCATGCGCGCGTCTTCGAATGCTTCGAAGCCGCACTCGTATGGGGAATTCTTTTGAGAGTCGGGCCTGTTGGGGCCGAGAAGCTTACCGATACTGACCAGCGCTATGCCTAATCCGGCGCCCACGAGAATGAACAACAAGACGGGGTAATAGGCTGCGAGGTTCAAGGCTTTCCTCTATCGGTTGGTCTGAGCGCTCCGGAGAATAACACCTTCCGGAGAAAGGATCATTTCGGACTGCCTGCGATCCCAAGACATCCGCAAGCATACGCCACAAATGAAAAATGCCAGCCCACACGAAGCGGCTGGCATTGAGTAACTTTGGTGCCGACGGCGAGACTCGAACTCGCACAGCTTTCGCCACTACCCCCTCAAGATAGCGTGTCTACCAATTTCACCACGTCGGCACTGCATGCAACCCGGGAGGGAACTTCTTGCATCCCGCGAATCGCTTCAAGAATTAAATTCTAACCCGGCTTTCCAAATTGTTCAACGCACAACTGCGATTTTTTTAAACTTTTATTTCGGAACGTCCTGACCCGGCGCGGATGCACTCGACGTTGCAGCCGCAGCCGCAGCCGCAGCCGCAGCCGATGCCGCGACCGGCTGCGACGCAGCAGCAGCCGACGCAGGCGCCGTCGCGGCCGCACCGCCCAGCACGCCGACCGAAGGCGCGGACTTGTAGGAGCCGAGGTAGGTCAGCGTGAGCGTCGCGATGAAGAAGACGGTCGCGAGAACCGCGGTGGTGCGCGACAGGAAGTTCGCGGAACCGGTCGCGCCGAACAGGCTGCCCGACGCCCCGCTGCCGAACGCTGCGCCCATGTCGGCGCCCTTGCCATGCTGCAGCAGCACGAGGCCGATCACGCCCAGCGCGGACAACAGCTGCACCACAATAATCAGTACTTTCAGATACGGCATCACTCTCACCTGAGTTGGGGTTTGAGCGGCCGGCGCGCGCCGACCGCCTGGATTCATTCACTATGCTGCGGACACTGCCCGCGTCAGCCCGCGGCCCGGCAGATCGCCAGGAAATCGTCGCTCTTCAGCGACGCGCCGCCGATCAGGCCGCCATCGATATCCGCCTGACCGAACAGCTCCACCGCGTTGTCGGCCTTCACGCTGCCGCCATACAGCAGCGACACGTGCGCCACGCCTTTCGCATCGAGCCGCGCACGCAGGAAGGCATGCACCTGCTGCGCCTGGCCGGCCGTCGCGCTCTTGCCGGTGCCGATCGCCCAGACGGGTTCGTAGGCCACCACGATGCGCGCCGCCTCGTCCGCCGACAACACCGCCAGCACCGCGTCCAGCTGCGTACCGACCACCTGCTCGGTCACGCCGGCTTCGCGCTCGTCGAGCGTCTCGCCGACGCACACGACGGGCGTCAGGCCCGCCGCGAGCGCGCGCTGCGTCTTCGCCGCGACCGCCGCATCGGTTTCGCCATGATACGCGCGCCGCTCGGAGTGACCGACGAGCGCATAGGTCGCGCCGAACTCGGCCACCATGCCCGCGGCGACTTCACCGGTATACGCACCCTGCTCGTGCGCGGACACGTCCTGCGCGCCCACCGCGACGCGGCCGCCCTGCAGCCGCCCGCACGCCTGCGCGAGATACGGGAACGGCACGCATACGCCGACGGCCACACTGTCCGGCACCGCGAGCGCGCCTTGCGCGACGCTGTCCAGCAATGCCTGGTTGCCGTCGAGGCGACCATGCATCTTCCAGTTGCCGATCACGCGCTTGGTTCTTTGTTTCGACATCGTTCGTCTCGTCATGGACATGCCGGCAAGGCCGGCCGTCGGGTTCATCCGGCGAAGCAAACCGGCGATTTTACTGCGCGGCTCGGGAACCGGTCAAACCGGCCCTGTCAAGCGTTCGGCCCCCATTCCAGCACGATCTTGCCGACATGCTCGCTGCTCTCCATCAGCGCGTGCGCATCGGCCGCCTGCTCGGCCGGGAAGGTCCGGTAGATCACGGGCTTGATGCGCCCCTCGGCCAGCAGCGGCCACACGCGTTCATGCAGCTGCGCGGCGATCCGCGCCTTGAACTCGACCGGACGCGGCCGCAGGGTCGAGCCGGTCACCGTCAGGCGCCGGCGCAGAATCTCGCCGAGATTCACCTCGGACTTCGCGCCGCCGAGCAGCGCGATCAGCACCAGCCGCCCGCCGTCGGCGAGCGCGCTCAGTTCGCGCGGCACGTAGCTGCCCGCGACCATGTCGAGGATCACGTCGACGCCGCGATTCTGCGTCAGCGCCTTCACGACCTCGACGAAATCCTCGGTGCGGTAGTTGATCGCACGCTCCGCGCCGAGACGCTCGCACGCGCGGCACTTGTCGTCGCTGCCCGCGGTGGCGAACACCCGGAAGCCCAGCGCATGCGCGATCTGGATCGCCGTCACGCCGATCCCGCTCGAGCCGCCCTGCACGAGCAGCGTCTCGTGCAGGCCGCCCTCGCCCGCGCCCAGCGCCGCGCGATCGAACACGTTGCTCCACACCGTGAAGAACGTCTCCGGCAGCGACGCCGCCTCGAGATCCGTGAGCCCCGCGGGCACCGGCAGGCACTGCGCGAGCGGCGCCGCCACGTACTCCGCGTAGCCGCCGCCTGCGACGAGCGCACATACGCGGTCGCCGCGCTTCAGGCCGAACGGGTTCGCGGCCGGATCGGACAGGTCGCCGTCGACGATCTCGCCCGCCACCTCGAGCCCCGGCAGATCGGAGACGCCCGGCAGCGGGGGATATGCGCCCTTGCGCTGAAACACATCGGGACGATTCACGCCCGACGCCGCCGCCTTGATCAGGACTTCGCCGCGCTTGAGATCGGGGCGCGGACGCTCGGCGAGCTTCAACACCTCGGGTGCGCCGAATTCGGTGATTTCGATCGCTTTCATGCTGTGGCTCCAGAAGCGGGATGGGTGTGCGTCGCAGCCGGCGCACACCCATCCATCCTGCAAGAAAAACGGCCGGTGCGCGCGTGCGTCACCGGCCGTCGATGCGCCGCTTACTGCTGCGGCGGCGTGCCGTCGTGCGAGCCGGCCGCTTCGTTCAGCAGCGCCTTCGCCGACAGGCGGACCCGACCCTTCTCGTCCGTCTGGATGACCTTGACCTTCACCTGCTGGCCTTCCTTCAGGTAGTCATTGATGTCCTTCACACGCTCGTTGACGATTTCCGAGATGTGCAGCAGGCCATCCTTGCCCGGCAGCAGGTTCACGATCGCGCCGAAATCGAGCAGCTTGAGGACCGTGCCCTCGTACACCTGACCGACTTCGATCTCGACCGTGATGTTCTCGATGCGCTTCTTCGCCTCGGCCATGCCTTCGCTGCTCGTGCTCGCGATGGTCACGACGCCGTCGTCGGAGATGTCGATCGTCGTGCCGGTTTCCTCGGTCAGCGCGCGGATCACCGAACCACCCTTGCCGATCACGTCGCGGATCTTTTCCGGGTTGATCTTGATGGTGATCATGCGCGGCGCGAACTCCGACAGCTGCGTGTTCGCACCCGACACGGCGGACGTCATCTTGCCGAGGATGTGCATGCGGCCTTCCTGCGCCTGCGCGAGGGCGACCTGCATGATTTCCTTGGTGATGCCCTGGATCTTGATGTCCATCTGCAGCGCGGTCACGCCTTCTGCCGTGCCCGCCACCTTGAAGTCCATGTCGCCGAGGTGATCTTCATCGCCGAGGATGTCGGTCAGCACCGCGAACTTGTTGCCTTCGAGGATCGGGCCGATCGCGATGCCCGCGACGTGCGCCTTCATCGGCACGCCCGCGTCCATCAGCGCGAGGCAGCCGCCGCACACCGACGCCATCGACGACGAACCGTTCGACTCGGTGATTTCCGACACCACGCGGATCGAGTAGCCGAACTCTTCGGCGCTCGGCAGGCACGCGACCAGCGCGCGCTTCGCGAGGCGGCCGTGGCCGATTTCGCGACGCTTCGGCGAGCCGACGCGGCCCGTTTCGCCGGTCGCGAACGGGGGCATGTTGTAGTGGAGCATGAAGCGCTCGCGGTATTCGCCGTCGAGCGCGTCGATGATCTGCTCGTCGCCCTTGGTGCCGAGCGTCGCGACGACCAGCGCCTGCGTCTCGCCGCGCGTGAACAGCGCGGAACCGTGGGTGCGCGGCAGCACGCCCGTGCGGATCTCGATCGGACGCACGGTGCGCGTGTCACGACCGTCGATCTTCGCCTCGATGTCGAACAGCACGTTGCCGACGGTCGCCTTGTCGGCCGCTGCCGTGCCGGCTGCCTGCGCCTCTTCCTCGAGCTTCGCCGAGGTCGCCGCGTAGGCTTCCTTCAGCTTGGCCGAGCGCGCCTGCTTGTCGCGGATCTGGTAGGCCGCGAGCAGCGCCGGCTGCGCCAGCTCGGTCACGCGTGCGATCAGCGCCTCGTTCTTCGGCGCCGGCTGCCAATCCCACTCGGGCTTGCCGCCGTCGCGCACCAGCTCGTGGATCGCGTCGATCGCGACCTGCATCTGGTCGTGGCCGAACACCACGGCGCCCAGCATCACGTCTTCCGGCAGCTGGTCGGCTTCCGACTCGACCATCAGCACGGCGCGCTCGGTACCCGCGACCACGAGGTCGAGGCGCGACGCCTTGATCTGCGAGCGGGTCGGGTTCAGCACGTACTGGCTATCGATGTAGGCGACGCGCGCAGCGCCGACCGGGCCGTTGAACGGCAGGCCGGACACGGCCAGCGCAGCCGACGCGCCGATCAGCGCGGGGATGTCGGCCGGCACTTCCGGGTTCACCGACAGCACGTGGATGACCACCTGCACTTCGTTGTAGAAGCCTTCCGGGAACAGCGGGCGCAGCGGACGGTCGCTGAGGCGCGAGGTCAGGGTCTCGTGCTCCGACGGACGGCCTTCGCGACGGAAGAAGCCGCCCGGGATCTTGCCGGCCGAGTAGGTCTTCTCGATGTAGTCGACGGTCAGCGGGAAGAAATCCTGGCCCGGCTTCGCCGACTTCGCGCCGACGACGGTCGCGAGCACCCCGGTGTCCTCGATGTCGACGATCACGGCGCCGCCTGCCTGGCGGGCGATCTCACCGGTTTCGAGGCGCACCTTGTGCTGGCCCCACTGGAATTCCTTCACGACTTTATTGAACAGAGACATGGTCGCTCCTTGTTGTTCATTCATCTCGATTCGCCGCGCGCGGCGCCTGGCCGGCGCGGCGGCGTCGCGCCCAGGCCGTATGGGAAGAGGTGTGTTTTTTATGCCATTCCAGCGCGGCGCGCGGCGCGTGCGGCGCGCTGGAATGACACAAAGCTCAACCCTGGAACCTGGCCGCTCGGGCCCGCGGCCCGGTTGCCCGGTGCGGACCCCGCGGTACGGATCACGCTACGTACCGCGCAAAAACAAAATGCCTGCATCAGCGGACTGACACAGGCATCTTGCTGGAGGCGTTCGCCCCGCTTACTTACGCAGACCCAGCTTCTCGATCAGTGCGCGGTAACGGTCGGCGTCCTTGCCCTTGAGGTAGTCGAGCAGCTTGCGGCGACGGCTCACCATGCGCAGCAGGCCACGACGGCTGTGGTGGTCCTTCGCGTGGGTCTTGAAGTGACCCGTGAGTTCCACGATGCGCGCGGTCAGCAGCGCGACCTGGACTTCGGGCGAGCCCGTGTCGTTGGTGGCGCGGGCAAACTGAGCAACGACTTCCGACTTCTTGATATCAGCAACAGACATGTGATTTCCTTTCAGACTAAACAGGCGGACACGGAAGAAAGGCCGTGCCGTGACTTACAACCGGCGGGCATTGTAGCATAAGTCCCCCGCCCGGCCATCCCCACCTTTCAAGGCCGTTGCATCACGCACGCGGCCGGCGCGGCCGCCGCCGTCGGCGGCACCTCGAGCACGGTCCGGAAACCATAACCCGACCCTTCGTTATCGAAGCGCACGCCGCGCGTGCCCGCCTTGTCCATCTGCATGACATAAAGGGGTTGAATCAGTTGATGGTCGGCCGCGCGCATCCGCACCGGGTGGAAGCCGTCATCGAAACGCATCCCTTCGAGCGCGCGCGCCACGGCGACGGGATCGGCGCTGCCCGCCTTCGACATCGCGGCGGCCAGCATCTCCACCATCTCGCTCATGCGCCGCACCGGGTAGTCGTCCTGGGCGGCCGGGAAACGCGCGCGGAACGCCCGGTAGAACGCGTCCGACTGCGCGCCGCCCGCATTCGGGTGCCAGTCGGCCACCGCCAGCACGCGCTGCACGCCCGCGTCGCCCAGCGCGGCCGGCGCGCCGAGGCTGTTGCCGTAGAACGTATAGAAGCGGGTGTCGAGCCCCTGCTCGCGGGCCGCCTTGACGAGCAGCGTCAGGTCGTTGCCCCAGTTGCCGGTGATCACCGCGTCGGCGCCGCTCGCACGGATCTTCTCGACATACGGCGCGAAATCCTTGACCCGCCCGATCGGATGGAACTCGTCGCCGACCACCGCGACGTCCGGCCGCCGCGCCTTCAGCGCGGCGCGCGCCAGCGCGCTGACGTCGCGCCCGAAGCTGTAGTCCTGGTTCAGCAGGTAGACCTTGCGCACCGCGCGGTCGCTCGCCAGCACGTCGGCGAGCGCATCCATGCGCAGCCCCGCGTGCGCATCGAAGCGGAAATGCCAGAAGCTGCACGCGCTGCCCGTCAGCGCCGGATCGTCGGCGGAGTAGTTGAGAAACAGCGCGCGATGCGCGGGGTCGCGCGCATTCTGGCGCGCGAGTGCGGTCACGAGCGCCGCCGCCACCGCCGAGCCGTTGCCCTGCATCACGAAGCCGATCTGCCGGTCGCGCGCCGCCCGCAACTGGACCAGCGCTTCCTCGACGCCGCCCTTGCTGTCGAGCACCACGAGCTCGAGCGGATGCATGCCGTCGCGCAGCCTCACGCCGCCCCCCGCGTTCACGCGCTCGACGCCGAAACGCAGGTTGCGCTCCACCGCCGCGCCCGCGTTGGCGAACGGCCCCGACATGCCCTCGATGAGCGCGAGCCTGACCGGCTCGCCCGCCGGCTGCGCACTCGCCGCCCCCGACGCCAGCAGCGCGCAGGCCGTCCAGGCGGCAGCCGCCGCCCGCATCCATGCTTGCATCGTGTCACTCCCTCTCGATTCTCGATTCGCGAAGCGCGGATCATACCCCGGCGCGCTTTTCCGGCTTTTCCGCGCCGGGCATGCGCCGGCGCGCGCCGGGCGTGATAAAACGTCGGATATCCCGTGTCATGGAGATTCCTATGCTCACCCGCCTCCCGGTCCTGCTCGCCTGCGCCGCCGCGCTTCTCGCCGGCTGCGCGCAGCCGTGGCAGCAGTTCCAGGCCGGCCAGGACCAGTCGGCGATCGTCGCGCGCATGGGTCCGCCGCGCGAAATCTACGACCTGCCGAACGGCGGCAAGCGGCTGATGTGGCCGACCCAGCCGATGGGCGAGGTCACGACGGCGGCCGATGTCGACGCAAGCGGCAAGATCGTCAACGTGCGCCAGGTGCTGCAGCCGAACGAGTTCTATCGCGCGGAAATCGGCAAGTGGACGAAGGCCGACGTGCTCGTGAATTTCGGCCGCCCGGTCGAGACCGCCTACTTCCCGCTGATGAAGCGCGAGACCTGGACCTACCGCTACCTGGAAGACAACGTCTGGTACATGCTCTACAGCTTCTACTTCGACGACCAGGGCATCCTGCGCCTGACGCAGAAAACGCCGGATCCGCTGCACGATCCCGATCGCCGTACGCTTTTCTGAAATATTTTCCGCACCCCGGCGGTATTCGGATAGAAAGAGCCATTTAATCAGGCAAGATTTACCCTTGCCGCGAGTAAATGGCTTTTTTGTTATTTTATTTTCATGCCGCCGTCATGCCGCGCACTGACGAATCGGCGTGAGACGCCCGTCCCATCGGCATTCTCGTACGTCCTTCCGATCGCCAATATGGTGCGCCCCGCACCCGCTTTCGACACCGCATCGCCAATTCCGGTGCAAATGCAAACAATCGTCTCGATAAATTGAAACAGAATGTTTCAATTCGAACTCTTAAATAAGACAAACCCCTAATATCACGCATCGACCACCTTTCAATTTAGAAAGGTATTGAGTTTCCACGACGCCGGCTGTCGGATATCTCCGACCAATCACATAGGAATCCTCATGAACCGCCCCAAGAGCATGCTCGCCGCCAATATCGCCTGGGCTCGCGAAACGGCCGACCGCGCGCCCGACTTCTTCGACACGCTCGCGCGCGGCCAGAACCCGCGCGTGTTGTGGATCGGCTGCGCCGACAGCCGCGTGCCCGCGGAAACCATCACCCACAGCGCGCCCGGCGAGCTGTTCGTCCACCGCAACATCGCGAACCTGTTCCAGCCCGACGACGACAACTGCGCGAGCGTGCTCGAATACGCGGTGTGCGTGCTGAAGGTCGATCACGTGATCGTCTGCGGCCACTACGGCTGCGGCGGCGTGCGCGCGTCGCTGCTGCCGCCCTCGCCCGCACTGCCGCACGTGAACCGCCGGATCGCGCCACTGTGCGCGCTCGCCGCGCGCCATCGCGGCGGCCGCGATCCGCTGCCGTCCGACCAGGCCGCCGACCGGCTCGCCGAACTCAACGTGCTGGAGCAGGTGCGTGCGCTGCGCGCCGCCGCGATCATTCGCGACAGCAACCCCGCGCCGCTCGTCCACGGCTGGATCTTTTCGCTGGCCGACGGCCGCCTGAAGGAACTGGCGTCCGGCTACCCCGCCCGCGCCGCCGCGCCGCGTGCCGCGGCCCAGGCGGAAGCCGCGCCTGCGCTGTCCTGACCCGCCTCCCCTTTTCTTCTTCCGCCACCATGAATCCACGCACCGCTTTCGCCACCTTTCCGCGCGACTTCGTCGCCGGCGTCGTCGTGTTCCTCGTCGCGCTCCCGCTCTGCCTCGGCGTCGCCAACGCGTCGGGCGTCGAGCCCTTCGCGGGCCTCGTCTCCGGCATCGTCGGCGGCCTCGTCGTCGCGTTCCTGAGCGGCTCGCCGCTGTCCGTGAGCGGCCCCGCCGCCGGCCTCGTCGTGATCGTCGTCGAGGGCATCGCGCAGCTCGGCGGCTTTTCCGCGTTCCTCGTCGCCG
The DNA here is from genome assembly GCF_010645215.1 of Burkholderia multivorans. Lineage (GTDB taxonomy): Bacteria > Pseudomonadota > Gammaproteobacteria > Burkholderiales > Burkholderiaceae > Burkholderia > Burkholderia multivorans_A. Next base: position 39,370 of record NZ_JAAGNW010000033.1, read on the forward strand.
TGCTGCTCTCGGGCGTGATCCAGTACGGCTTCGGGATGCTCAAGGCAGGCCAGCTCGCCGCCTACGTGCCGTCCCCCGTGATCAAAGGCATGCTCGCCGCGATCGGCCTCCTGCTGATCGTCAAGCAGGCGCCGTTCGCGCTCGGCCTCACCGGCGGCGCGAGCGCGATGTCGCTCACGCACGCCACCGTCACCGCGGCGACGCTCGCGATCGTCTCGCTCGCGCTGCTCGTCGCGTGGGACACCCGCGCGCTGCGGCGCTTCGCGCTGGTCCGCGCGGTGCCCGCGCCGCTCGCGGTCGTGCTGGTCGGCATCGGCGCGACGCTCGCGCTCCGCTTCGTCGCGCCGTCTCTCGCGCCGCTCGCCGAACACCGGGTCGCGCTGCCCGAACTCGCCTCGTTCGCCGCGCTCGGCGACGCGCTGCGCGGCGCCGATCTCGGCCCGCACTACAAGCAGCTGTGGAATCCCGACGTCTGGCGCGTCGCGATCACGCTGGCCGTGGTCGCCAGCCTCGAAACCCTGCTGAGCCTGGAAGCGGTCGAGCAGATCGACCCGAAGCGCCGCCCGTCGCAGCCCGATCGCGAACTGAAGGCGCAGGGCGTCGGCAATCTCGTCGCCGGCGTGATGGGCGGCCTGCCGATCACCTCCGTGATCGTGCGCAGCTCGGTCAACGTCAACGCCGGCGCGCAAAGCCGGATGTCCGCGATCATCCACGGCGTCCTCCTGCTCGTCAGCGTGTTCGCGCTGACGGGCCTCATCAACCTGATCCCGCTCGCGAGCCTCGCCGCGATCCTGATCCACACCGGCGTCAAGCTCGCGAAGCCGTCGCTGTTCGCGGCGGTCGCCAAGCAAGGGCCCGGCGCGTTCCTGCCGTTCGTCGCGACGATCGGCGGCGTGCTCGCGGTCGACCTGCTGTTCGGCATCGCGCTCGGGCTCGTGTGCAGCGTGCTCGTCGTCGCCCTGGCGAACCTGCGCAGCCCCGCCACGCTTGCCCAGCACGACGATCATTACCTGCTGACGTTCCGCAAGGACGTGTCGTTCCTCGGCAAGGTCCAGGTCAAGCACGACCTGCGGCAGATCCCCGACCATGCGGTACTGACCATCGAT
>NZ_JAAGNW010000033.1:40485-41212 GCF_010645215.1 Burkholderia multivorans
GCGAGTTGCTCGATGCCTTCATCGCGGCCGCGCCCGCGCGCGGCATCGTCGTCGAGTTCCGCCATGCGCCGCACGCGCAGCGGCGCGGCGGGCGCTGGCAGTTCCGCCGTCCGAGCGCGCAATAGCGGCGCGCCCATGCAAAACGCCCCCGCGCGGCTTGCGTCGCGCGGGGGCGTTGTCATGGCGTCACGCCGGCTCGCGAGCCGGCGCGGCGGAGGTCACGAACGCTGCGGGTTCAGCTTGTCGACGTTCGCGTGCAGCTTGTTGAGCGCCGCAAGATACGCTTTGGCAGACGCCGCGACGATATCCGGATCGGTGCCGACGCCGTTGACGATCCGGCCGCTCTTCGACAGCCGCACGGTCACTTCGCCCTGCGCCTGGGTGCCGGTGGTGATCGCGTTGACCGAGTACAACAGCAGCTCGGAGCCGCTGCCGACCTCGCTCTCGATCGCGTTCAGCGTGGCGTCGACCGGCCCGTTGCCGCGCGCCTCGCCGCTCACTTCCGCGCCGTCGACCGAGAACACGACCTTCGCCTGCGGCTGCTCGCCCGTCTCGGAATGCTGCGCGAGCGACACGAACTTGTAGCGCTCCTGGGCCTGCGCGAGCGACGCCTCTTCGTTGACGATGGCGATGATGTCCTCGTCGAAGATCTCCGACTTGCGGTCGGCCAGGTCCTTGAAGCGCATGAAGGCCGCATTGAGGTCCGCTTCGCTGTCGAGCGCGGCGG
>NZ_JAAGNW010000330.1:0-1524 GCF_010645215.1 Burkholderia multivorans
CCATGAAGCGGCGATGGGACGCCGGCGTCAGGCCGCCGTATTCGACCGCCGTGCGGAGCGCTTCCCGGGTGTCGCGCAGGACATCCGTGGCGGCCTTCACCGGGCTCGACACATTGCCCTTGAACGCTTCGCGCAGATCGTCGCGGAACAGTCCGTCGAAAAATTGCCGGAACGCCTCGAACGATGCGAATTGCCGATCCTTGAGCGGCCACAGGATGGCCTCGATCGCGGCCCGTTCCTCCGCCGTGGGCGCGAAGCCCTCGGGGTCGATCTCATGGCCCGTCAGCGCCGTGCGATACGCATAGGCCATTTCGAGCAGCGCGAGCGGCAGCACGTCACGCTCGAAATCGATCCGCGGATCGCCCGTGGCCGCCAGCACCGCGCGTCGTTTCGCCGCGACCGCCTGCGGCGTGAAGAAGCGCGCGCGATGACGCCCGGCCAGCCCCTTCTGGTTGATGCCGCGCGCTGCGAACGGCAGGCAGTTGCGCGAGAAGAGGCGGATCGCCGGCTCGTCGCCCGAGGCTTCGTAATGCAGTTCGCCGTCGTGCTCGACATAGCGGCCGCCGCGCCCGAGGGTCAGCGCCGAGATGACGTCGTGCGCGGTCAGCCCGAGCCCCTGGACGGCGACGGTGGACGATGCGGAGATGCGCCCCAGTCCCTCCACCGGATAGGGTGAGGCGAAATACGCGAGCGTCGCGTTGCGGCCCGCATGGCGCTCGACGAACGCCGCGAAGGCGCGGTCCTCGTCGGTCGGCTTGCGGCTGCCGTGGCCCGTCGTCAGGAACACGTAGTCCACGCGCTGCGCGCCGAGGCCGTCGGCGATCACCTGGTAGCCGCCCGCGTCCTCGATCAGATCCGTCACGGGCGCGCGGCGATGGATCACCTCGATCTGGGCCGGCAGCCGCGCGACGACATGGCGGTACGCCCACGCGAGATATTCGCCGAGCAGGCTGCGCGGCAGATAGTCCGCCTCGGTGATCGGCACCGCGTCGCCGTCCTCGGCTGCGAGTACGAAGCGGTCGCCGGCGCGCCGGTAGCCGGCCTCGTGCGCCCACTCGACGAGCGAGAGGTCGCCCTCGCCCGCCGCGCTCTCGGGCGCGAACATCGTGACCTGGGACGCCACCGTATTGATCATCAGATGGTCGGGCTGCAAGGCGCGGTGCGCCCCCTGCCCGGCTTCGCCGCAATCGAACGCGATGATCCTCAGGCGCACGCCCGCCGGCAATCGGCGCGCATGCTCCCGGAGCCGTTCCAGCACGGTGAGGCCGCGCGGTCCGAGGCCGACGATTGCAATAGGGATGACCTGCATGTGCATGCTCCTTGGTCGGTGGCCCGATGCCACGTTCCGTCGATCCTGATGTCCGGGACGCCGTCGCGCGGCGCGTTCTAGCACAAGGGTTCCGCGTGGAGCCGGACGATGTCCTCGTGTCCGTTCCAGGCCGGAAATCGCAGGCGCACGCCGGGATCGTGTCCGGGGATGATGTGGTCGGGGCCGTCCGCGAGCGCCTCGACGCGCTGCTGCGC
>NZ_JAAGNW010000330.1:1534-4701 GCF_010645215.1 Burkholderia multivorans
TGGCCAGCACGAGGTGGCCGCGCGCCGTGAGCACGCGCACGACCTGCAGGCCGGCCGTATGGCCGCCCAGCAGATGCACGCCGACGCCGGGCGCGATCGGCTGATCGCCGTCGACGAAGCGCACCTGTCCCGCATACAGCTTCTCGATCGCCGCCGCGACATCGCGCGCCTCGAACGGCTTTCTCAGTACGTCGTGGCACATGCAGCGGCCGGTGCAATACGCCATCTCCGCTTCCTGGAGATGGAAGCGGGCCTGCGGAAAACCACCGATATTGCCGGCGTGGTCGTAATGCATGTGCGTGATGACGACGTCCGACACCGACGCGGGATCGATGTCCAGCTCGCGCAGCAAGGCGAGCGGCGAATGCAGGTAGGTGCGGCGACGCCGCGCCGCCATCTCCGGCGTGAAGCCCGTATCGACCACGATGGTCCGCTGTGCGTTGCGGAGCACCCAGATGTAGAAATCGAAGTCCACCGATGCATCGTCGTGCGGGTCCTCGCCCAGGTAGTTCTCGCCGCTGCGGCGGCCGTCGTGCCGCGCGTAGCGCAGCGCGTAAACCTCGTAGGGCTCGGGAGCAAGATCGGGGCGGTTCGTCAATTCGTCGTCTCCAGGGTTTCGTGCCGGTTCCGGCCGTCGTCGCGCGCGATGCGGACGATCGATTCATGTTCGCGCGCGCCGTCGGCCGCTTTCTGGAAGAAGAACTGACGCTCGCCGAATGCGGGCGTCAGTTGATCGAGCCACGATGCCTCGGCGTCGAACTTCGCGTAGAACGGACGCCGCACCCAGTCGGGGTTGCGCGCCTGCAGGAACTGCAGCGCGAAGACCTGCTCGCCGCCCAGCTCGACGATCCCGTCGATCATGACCTTGCCCGGAAACGCGCTCATGGACGGCCCGCGCACCGTGCGGGCGAGACCGGAGACGGACTGGTACGCCGCCTGGAAGATTTCGTAGGCGCGCGCGAGCGGCAGCTTGAAGTAATCGCTCGGGCCGGTGTCGCGTTCGACGAACATGTAGTACGGGACCGCGCCGAGACGCACGCCCGTGGTCCACAGGTCCGCCCACGCGGCGGGATCCTCGTTGATGTGCCGGATCAGCGGCGCCTGGATCCGCAGCGTCGCGCCCGTCGCGATGATGCGGCGGATGGCCTGCTGGGCGATCGGATGCTGTATTTCACGCGGGTGGTTGTAATGGCCCATCAGGGCGAGATTGCGGCCGGAGCGCACCACGTTCTCGAATACCTTGAGCAGATCGTCGGCGTCGCGATCGCTGACGAAGCGTTGCGGCCAGTAGGCGACCGACTTGGTGCCGATGCGGATGTTCTGGACGTGCGCCAGCTCGGGCGCCAGCAGCGGTTCGAGATATTCGCCGAGCGAGCGCGCGTTCATCACGAGCGGATCGCCGCCCGTGATCAGGACGTCGGTGACCTCGGGCTGCGTCTTCAGGTAGGCGACCAGATCGTCCGAGGCGCGCGCGTCGAACTTCAGCTCGTCCATGCCGACGAACTGCGGCCAGCGGAAACAGAACGTGCAATAGGCGTGGCACGACTGGCCCGCGCTCGGGAAAAACAGCACCGTCTCCTTGTACTTGTGCTGCAGGCCCGGCAGCGGCCGCCCGTCGAGGTACGGCACGTTGTGGGTCATCTGTCCGGCCGGATGCGGATTCATGCTCATGCGGATCGCATGCACGACGGGTTCGAGTTCGGCGTCCGTCGCGCCGCGGGCGATCAGGTCGCGCAACGGGACATACTGGGCGTCGGGCAGCATGTCACGGTGCGGAAACACGAGGCGATAGATCGGATCGTCCGGCACCTTGTCCCAATCGATCAGTTCGCTCAGCACGTAGGGATTCACGCGAAACGGCAGGACGTGCGAGACCGTGTCGACCGCCTCCTGCAGATCCGCCGACAGCTTCGCCCATTGCGGAGCCTGGCGGATCGTCTGTCGCGTATACGGCTTGAATTTCCACACCGGACTGTCTTGCATGGCGCATACCTCTCAGGTATCTGTGAGAACGGATTTCGACTTCGATCGTCAGCGCCACGCCCATGCGACACCCTCGCGGTCATGCCTCACCCGCGATGCGATTCAACGTTGCGGCGGAACCGGTCAAGTCGACGGGTCGTTGTTGTTCATCCAGCTTGAATGGGTGATTCCCTGCCTCGTCTCGCGCGCGGCGAGGCAGGCGCGCGCGCCACGCCCCCGTGTCATGCGCGATCGATCGCAGACGTCGACGCGGCGCTGTTCATCGGCGTCACGCGATCTCCCGCCGCCCGGGCGGCGCACGCCGCTTCAACGTGCCTCGGCCTTGGTGCCCACGGCGATCAGGGTCGCGCGCGGAATCTCCGCCACGTAGTGATCGCGCTCGCGCGAGATCGAGATCGGCCCCAGCGTCTTCTCGATGAGCGGCTCGAGCGCCGCCTCGACGCCCGCGTCCGAGCCGGCCACCTTGATGAGGTCGTACATGCCGTACACGTGCCGGATCGCGTTGCGCCTCGCCTCCTCGGGCGTCGCGCCGCGCAGCACGAACGGGTCGGCCATCTCGAACAGCCGGATGTCGCGGAAGCCCGCGCGCGTCAGCAGTTCCAGCAGGCCCGGGCGCGTGAAGTGCGCGTTGGGATGCCCCGTGCGCGAATACGGATGCACGACTTCGTCGAAGAAGTTCGCGACGCGATCGCCGATCTCGAAGGTGTGCAGCACGAGCCGGTGGCCGGGCTTGCCGGTGCGATGCGCCTCCGACACCGCGAGCTGCCGCGTCTCCAGGTCGAGCAGCTGGCTGCCGTAGGCGATCAGCACGCCGTCGAGCGCGTCGTCGCGGAACAGACTCCGGCCCGCCGACTGACGGATATACGGCAGATGTTTCGCGCGGCAGGCGCTGATCATCAGATTGGAGAGATCGGCCGTCACGATGGTCGGCGCATGCACGCCCAGCGTCGTGAAGAAGCGCGCAACCGTACCGCCGCCGCCGAGCACGTCGAGAATCCGGAAATCGGCGCCGGGAATGGCGTCGTAGGCCGGCGAGAAGCACTTGATCAGGCTGATCATGCCGACGCTGCGATTGTCGTAATTCTGCTGCGCGAGATTCGTCTTGTTGTAGGCGGCCCCGCGACCGCCGATCTCGTTGCCTTCGAACTCCCAGGACAGGCGATTCATTTCATCGAGGTAGCGGG
>NZ_JAAGNW010000331.1:0-1023 GCF_010645215.1 Burkholderia multivorans
AGCGGCATCGAGGCGGTGCGCGAGGCGGCCGGGGCGCTGGGCCTGTCGCACGCGGATATCGTATCGGGCGCGGGCCACGATGCCTGCTATGTCGCGCGGGTCGCGCCGACCGGCATGATCTTCGTGCCGTGCATCGACGGTTTGAGCCACAACGAGGCGGAAGCGATCACGCCGGATTGGGCGGAGGCCGGCGCGAACGTACTGCTGCGCGCGGTGCTGAAGAGCGCCCAGGAAGGATGACGCAGACGAACGCTAGCTTGAACCGTTGATCGTCTTACGAACTGTTTACCGTATAGTGCGCGCTTCCGTCCTGGCTGATTGCATCCATGATCCGCAAAACCGAAGCCGTCGAACCCGTGTGCGCCGACGAAGCGCTGGCGTCCCATCTGGCTCTGCTGTCCGTCACCGCCGAGCCCGACACGCCGCGCGCGCCGGCCGCCGCGGGCATGCTGCTGCTGTGGCTCGCGGATGAAGTGGCGGGCCGCGTGAACGCCTCGCTGCAGGCGCACGACATCACCGAGAGCAAGCTGCACGTGCTGATGCTGTTCTCGCTCGCGGAGCGCGGGCTGGTCAAGCTCGGCACGATCACGCCGTCGACGATCGCCGAGACGTTCGGCGTGACGCGTTCGTCGGCCACCGGCCTGCTCGACTGGCTGGAGGCGCGCGGCCTGCTTGCGCGCGAGACCAGCGTGGGCGATCGGCGCAGCCTGGAGCTGGCCATCACGGACCGCGGCCGCGCCCTGCTCGACAGCGCGATGCCGACCTTCTGGCGCGCATGCGCCGATTGCACCGACGTCTTCGACAAGCAGGACAGCGCCGATCTGCAGCGTCTGCTGTCGAAACTGTGGTGCGCCCTGGCGACGCGCCGCGCATGACGCACACGCACCGTCACGCGGGCAGCGCGGCGGTCGCCTCGATCTCGATCCTGAAGCCGTAGTGCAATGCGCCGGTCGGCACGATCGCGCGCGCAGGGCGCGCGTCGCCGGCCCAGGCGGCATACAGCGCGTTGAAGCGCGGCCAGTC
>NZ_JAAGNW010000331.1:1033-4695 GCF_010645215.1 Burkholderia multivorans
GAGTTTTTCGCCTGCCTCGGTGATCGGCAGCTGTCCCGAGATGAAGGCGAACCCCTGCGCGCAGGTCACGTGGCTGTAGTGGCCGCCGGGCGGCGCGACGCCGTCGACGGGCGGATGCACGGGGGTGGCGGACGACATCGGTTTACCAGCCATGGAAGCGGCTCCAAAGCGCAGCGCTGCCGTCGGCGGCCAGCGCGTGATAGAAGGGAAATTGCGCGCCGGTGGCGCACGCATGATTCGGCAGGATGCGCAGTCGCGCACCGAGCGGGAAGCGTGCGGCGATGTCCGCGCACGGTTCGCCGTGCGCGCGCGACAGGATGCCGTGTTCCTGGTTCGCGCCGCTGATCACGAATCCGTCGAGCGGCGCGCCGTCGAGCGTACACGGCAGGCCGTAGCCGTAGTCGCGGCGCTGGCGCGCGGTGCCGCGATCCCGGCTCAGCGCCATCCAGCCCGCCTCGACGATCGCCCAGCCCTGGTCCGGCCGGTGGCCGATCACGGTCGTGACGACGCTGAGCGCGAGGTCGTCCAGCGTGCACACGCCGACGTTGTGCATCACCAGATCGAAAAACGCATAGACGCCGGCGCGCACCTCGGTCACGCCGTCGAGCGACGCGGCCGACAGCGCGGTCGGCGTCGAGCCGACGCTGACCGCTTCGCAAGGGATCCCTTGCGCGCGCAAGCGTTCGGCCGCGCGCACGCAGCGGGCCCGCTCCTGTTCCGCCAGCGCCGCGAGTGCGGCGGGGGTGTCGCATTCGTAGCTGGAGCCCGCGTGCGCGAGCACGCCGCCGATGCGGGCGCCGCCGTCGGCGAACAGGCGGCCGATCGCCGGCAGCGCAGCGTCGTCCGGCGTGATTCCCGCGGGTGCGATGCCGACCGCGTACAGGATGTCGTCGAAGCCGGCGGCGAAGAAGGTTTCCGCCTCCTTCAGCGTCGATACCGTGATGCCGCGCGCGCCGGCCGCATGTTGCAGCTGGGCGACTTCGAGGCACTTGGCGGTTTTCACGTGCGGGCGGAACGCGACGCCCAGCGCGTCCATGCGCGCCTGCATCCGCTGCACGTTGCGCTCGACGCGCGCGAGGTCCAGCACGGCGGCGGGCGTATCGAGCGCGGCGAGGCTGGAGAGGGTATCGGTGCTCATGATCAAGGGCGGGCGGAAACGGGTTGGGACGTACCGAAGCGGCGGGCCCAGGGCACGAGCGCATCGAGGGTCGAGGATGTCAGCTCGGGCGGGGCCGTGCCCTCGACCCGGGCCAGGCCGGCGCGATTGTGCCAATAGGTGCGCAGGCCGAGGGCCGCCGTGCCGAACAGGTCATAGCTGGAGCCCGCGACGAACGCGGCGTCTGCGGCCGCGACGCCCAGTGCGTCGAGCGCGCGTTGATAGGGGCGCGGATCGGGCTTGTACGCGCCGGCGTCCTCGGCCGTGACGATCGCATCCCAGCGTACCGGCAGGCGGGCCGCCGCGCGTTGTCCAAGCGAGTTCGAACAGTTGGTGACGATCGCGAGCTTGCAATGCGGCGCGAGCGCGCGCAGGGCGTCGAGTGCACCGCTCCATGGTTGCAGCGATTCCCATTGGCGATCCAGCGCGCGCGGTGCGGAGGCGGGCAGGCTGGTGTGCGCGGCCGCTTGCTCGACCAGCCGCAGGTAGTCGACGTAGGCCCCGCAGCCATAGGTGAGCCGCAGGTATTCGGCGCGCCAGCGCAGGCCGGCTTCAGGTGAGCCGGCGGCGGATTGCCACAGCGACCAGGAGTCGAGCAGCGCGGTCAGCAGGTCGAACAGGATCGCCTTCGGATAGGCGGGTGCATCGAGGGGCGTAGGCATTGGACGGAACAGGCAGCGGTGACGATGCGCTCGATTATAGGAGCGGCCCGCCGGTTCCGGATTCAGCTGGATTAACTGTCAGATTAAGCGCAGCTGAATGCTGCCGGGCCGCTCGGCGCTCATGCGCGCCATGGCGGGCGCGGCTTGAAGCGCGCCTGCAGCAGGCGCAGGAATTGCCGTACCCGGGCCGGCATGCCGCTGCGATGGTGGGTCAGCGCGATCACGTCGGCGTCCGGCGTCTTCCAGGCCGGCAGCAGGCGCACGAGCGCGCGCTGGGCGAGCGCGTCTGCGACGTCCCATTCGGAACGCAGGATCGCGCCGCGTCCTTCGCAGGCCCATTGGCGCACCACGTCGCCGTCGTTGCAACTGAGTGCGCCCGTCACGCGCACGCTGCGGGTCGTCCGGCCCTTGCGGAAATGCCAGAGCGATGCGTCCTCGCTGTTCTCGCGCAGCACGATGCACGGCAGCCGGGCGAGATCGTCCGGGCTCGCGGGTTCGCCGTGATGCTTCACGAACGCCGGTGATGCGCAGACGATGCGCGTATTCGGCGCGATCGCGTAGCCGACGAGATTCGAGGCGCGCAGCCCGCCGATGTGCACCACGAGGTCGTAGCGGTCCGCATGCTCCGCGAGCGGTTCGTCGGACAGCGTGAGCGCGATCTCGACATGCGGATGCTCGGCCTGGAATGCGGCGACGGCGGGCGCGACATAGCGCCGCCCGAAGCCGAGCGGCGCGTTGATCTTCAGGGTGCCGACGAGCCGGTCGCGACGGCTGCGCACTTCGTCGAGCAGCGTGTCGAACTGCTGCACGAGCGTCGCGCCGTGTTCGCACAGCAGCGCGCCTTCGTCGGTGAAGCGCAGGCGGCGCGCGGTGCGGTCGATCAGGCGCGCGCCCAGGGTCTTTTCGAGTTGTTGCAGCCGCTGCGTGACGGCGGAGGGCGACAGGCCCAGTTCACGGGCGGCGGCGGCAAGGCTGCCGCGATCGCGGATCGCAAGCAGGAAGCGGATATCGGCGGAATCGGTCATGGAACGCTCGGGACGACGCAAGGTGCGGCCCTCGCGCGCGCCGCGCGCGAGGCGGCCGGAGCAGGGCCGGCCGACGCATACGATACCGCCTCGCCCGAGCGGCGCGTTCAGCGCGGCAGCGGCGTAGTCAGGACGTCGTGCGCGCCTGCGAGCGCGAACACCACCATCTCGGCCGGCTCGCTGTCGCTCGCGTTGCGCGAGACGATGTGCTGCGCGCCCGGCGGTTCGTACCAGCCCTCACCGGGGCCGTAGGTTTGCTCGGAGCCGCCCGCGAGTTGCGACACGACATGGCCGCGCGTGACATAGGCGAAGATGGAGCCGGGATGCCGGTGCGGCGCGGACGCCTGGCCCGGCGCGTACGATACCGTCGCGATCAGCGCTTCCTTGCCGGGCGCTTCGGGCAGCGGCTGTCGCATCACCGGGCGCACGGTCGCGCCGGGATCGTCGCCGTGCGCGTCGACTGCCGCGCTGGCCGCCAGCAGGACCAGTGCGGCCGCGAAGCCGCTTGCGATACGTTGCATCGAATTCATCGTGTTCCCCTCAGGCCGGCAGCTTGCGGAACGCGATCGCGACGCGGTTCCAGCTGTTGATGGCCGAGACCAGCAGGGTCAGGTCGACCAGTTCCTCGTCGTTGAAATGCGGCCGCGCCAGGTTCCACACGGCGTCGGGCACGTGGTCGTGCGCGACCAGAGTGACGGCTTCCGTCCAGGCGAGCGCCGCGCGTTCGCGATCCGTGAAGAACGGCGTCTCGCGCCACACCACGACGGTCGCGAGGCGCCGGTCGGTTTCGCCGGCCTTGCGGGCATCGCGGGTATGGAG
>NZ_JAAGNW010000332.1:0-2639 GCF_010645215.1 Burkholderia multivorans
TCACGGCGCCGAGAAGGCTTCAGAGTTTTTTTGACAGCACATCCTGCAGCATGGCCTTGTCCAACGACAGATCGGCCACGAGCCGCTTGAGCTTCGCGTTCTCTTCCTCAAGTTGCTTCAGCCGGCGAAGCTCCGAGGGTGAAAGCCCGCCGTACTTCGTCCGCCAGTTGTAAAACGTCGCGTCGCTGATCCCCATCTTGCGGCAGACCTCCGCGACAGGCGTGCCCAGCTCGGCCTGCTTCAACGCATATGTGATTTGCTCTTCGGTGAACTTGCTCTTCTTCACGGCATGACCTCCTGGTCTACATGACAACGTCATGCCGGAATTTTCCACTTCCAAATGGGACAGTTTTGTGGGCTAGGGTCAAAGCTCATCTCTCCCCGAGTGTCAGCCCCTTTAAATTCACCAAAAGATCGGTTAGCGAATCAGCTGATTTTTCCATAAATTTTGAATTCATCACCCCCATTCCAACTTCAAATACCTCCCCGGCTGCATTAATCAAAATTGCTTGACCTCCGCTGTCATCGCCAATCATAAAATACCCCGGGATATATTTTTGAACCTCATATTCGATATTTCTTTCGGGCAAAATTTCTATTTCATGTAGAGCCAAGCAACCTGTCGAATTAAGCCCGTTTGTAATTAAAAGAAAATCAACGTATTCTTTCGGAAAAGGCAGGCCGACCTTAGCTTCAGCAACATGAATCTGACTAGGCGTTGCGGGAATCCTCAGTTCAAAGTGTTGACTAAGGTTTGCTTTATTTAGCATTGAAAGCTCCTAAACAGTCGAAATATTTTTAATTCTGCCGCATTGCTCGCCTTACGACATTTTCTGGAACGCCTGCCACCCTCATCTGCCGAGCAGCCTCATTAAATTCAGTCTGTACATCTGTATTGAAGCCGTATTGATTGCGGAATGCCCGCTGCATACCGGAGATCTGGGCATGGACGGAGCCCGAAGTGCTCGGCAGCAGAACCGCCGGCGCAACTCGTGAACTATAGGTCCCGTTGGGAAAAACCTGCTGTTTTGCCCATTCCTGCTGAATCGGATGATGTGATTGCACCAGTCCGTCGGCAACCGTATTCGTGTTGCCCGGTGCCCGATTCGCTTGGGGGCTACGATTTCCGTGTTGGTCCGCGTCGTTCACACGGTAGCCGCCAGGCCGGCGGCATGCTAGGCCAAACGGGTCAATCCAACTTATCGGGTTCGCCGCGTACTGGTAGACATTGATCCCTCCCATCAACCCAATCGGATCTCGGTTAATGAACCTACCCGTCTCCGGATCGTAATACCGATGCCGGTTATAAACTAACCGCTTCTACGTTCAACGCCCACGCACGGCCGCAACCCCTTACCCAGCAAGCCTTTCCGCCATCACCTCCCGCACCATCCAATTTTTTCGCCTAGACGCGATTCTCAGCGCATTCGACGCGCAATTCAACCATGAGCCGCCGGGTTTGACGGCGCCCGCAGGTCATCGGGTGACAACACATACAGCAAGGGCCGCGATAGCGGCCCTTGCTGTCAAGGCGTTACTTCAAAGTACCACGTTAAAAAATCATTGAAGGTCTGCCAGCGAGCAGACAGCCTCCCGTTCACAAGATCCTCCAACACACCAATATCAAGGTCGTAAACGGCTTGATCGTCCTTGTTATACAAGTACATACCCTCGCTCTCATCCGAGGTCAAAGCAAGATACTGCTCCGGAATATGGTAACGATCGCGGACATAATCCGTCTGATCTGGAATCGCAGGGATCGCAGGCCCCTCGATATCCAGAAGTTCAGCAACAGGGCGAGGACTTATAAAACCACCCTGGTACTTTAGATAGAACTCGCCAAGCTCCGAACTCGGAGCAACGCCTAGATTCAGAAGCACTTTTTCAGCTGCCTTAGGATCAGCCCTGGTTACGTCACCAGAAACCGTAGTCAGATACTGCTCGACCTTTGATGGAATCATGAACCACATCCTCCCTTGCTAGATGCATTGGTCGCTGCCGCGCGATCCTTCCAGTACTGTTGCCGGTCAATGTCGAATGAGCCGCGATCAACAGGGTAATCTGGGGGTTTTTTGATTGCCGTATGGATGCAGTGCCTCGCGGCCTGCACCGCTTGCTGCTCGGTGCGTGCTGGTTGTTACCTCAAACAACGGACCAATAGATTGCTGTCTAGAATGATGCAACTGAATCTGCTGCGTACTCCATCCTTCATCATGAAGGGAGCGCCACCTTCCATTGCTCGCTGCAAGTTCGTTTTGCCTCGATGTTCCATGTCCCAATCAATGTCTTGCTGGAAAACTGTATAGGAAAGTCCCGTGCCTTTCTTGCACGGCCCCCAACTTGTTTTCTTAAAGCGGCTTAGGCCAGACGGATCAATCCACTCAATCGGATTGGGCGCGTACTGGTAGGAATTGGCTCCGCCCAGCAACCCAATCGGATCTTTCGATATGAACCGCCCAGTGCTCGGATCATAGTACCGATGCCGGTTATACACCATGGGCCGCGATAGCGGCCCTTGCTTCTTACAGTGTCCAATCTATAAAAGCGTCGTTATTAAAGTAGAACACAAATGCCTCAAACAATTGATCGACAGTTGGGTTTTCAATTTGATCGACAGCATTGTCCACAATGTCTTCGAT
>NZ_JAAGNW010000332.1:2649-3529 GCF_010645215.1 Burkholderia multivorans
ATCGCTATCCAGCGTAATGCTCCAGCTATTCCGCCTCGCAACCTCTGGAACGTTACTATCATCAGCATCTTTGGTGTATGGCGCAAACACCCCTTGAGTTTCCAACGTCCATGGCGGTGGTGGCAAATAGAGCCATCCAGAGAAATCAGTCGGCTCTTCGAGAATGCTCTGGATTGAAACTACATTATCAGAATTCACTCTCCTCTCCTTTATTTAGGGCAGCCCAATTTCTTGAAGCCACCTTGTTGATCCGGATGCAATGTACCTTGAACTGAGCCCGGAGCTTTATGCTGGCGCCGGGGTATCAACTCTAACGTGTCAGGCTCTTGCGCACTGTGATGCCATGTCAAATTCGGTGGGCTCCTATCGCTGAACCCTCCGCGTGGACCTGGAGCAACGTGCTCTACAACATCTGGCCCCAGCGCTGCTGCCAAGGCAGGATCGTCCTTCAACTGATTATGTAGTTGTTCATTCGCGAAACGGAAGTGCTCTTCCCGAGAGCCGCTCCAGATTTCACACGGCATCTTCTTTTGTGCCCATATGCTGTAATGCGGGCTCGATAATGGTCTTCCCGTCGCATCGTTGCCATTCAGGAGCCGCCCTGCGAGTCCCAGGGGGTCTGTCCATCCCATCGGATTAGGTGCGTATTGATATACGTTCAGCCCACCACGCAACCCAATCGGATCCTTACTAATGAACCTACCCGTCTCCGGATCGTAATACCGATGCCGGTTATAAACCACCCCCGCCTCATCAACCTGCTGCCCCTGAAACCGGATCCTGTTCCTAACCACCTGCCCAGTCGCCTTGGACACCCGCTCAACCACTTCCCGCGCTTCGCCCCAAGCCTTATAGCTGGCCTCCCACACCACATCGCCGA
>NZ_JAAGNW010000332.1:3539-4677 GCF_010645215.1 Burkholderia multivorans
AGATCGTCCGTCAGCAACTGAGGCGTGCCAATCTGATCGCAGTGATAGTAATACGCCTGCGCCTCCCCGCTGCGCACCGGCACGCGCAGCAACGGATCCTCTTCCGGCGTATACCTCGCCTCCTCACCCCAAACCGGCGTCTCGATCCCCCCCACCGGCTTGCTCACGAACTGCGCCAACGGCACGAAGCTCCCCGCCTCGTACACATAATGGGTACTCCGCTCTCCATCGCTTTCATAAGCCAGCGTATCGCCGTCCCACCCGAACAGCGTCAGCGTCCCACCCACCTCCTTCGCCACCCGCCGCCCGAACGGATCATAGAAAAACCGGCCCTCACCCGCCCCCGAAACCACCCGGCTCAACCGATTGAACCCATCCCACTCGAACCGCTGCACGCGCCCTGCCGAGCGTTTCTCAAGCAGATTCCCCTGCGCGTCGTATTCGAAATGCGTCCCCGCATACTGCTTGAGCAGATTTCCCAGCACCTTCGGCACCTGCGGCGGCAGCGTGCTCTCCGCCCGCCCCGGACTAACAGGACTCACCGGGCTCACCGCCGGCCTGGACCTCGCCTGCTCCGGATCCCCCGCATCGATCAAGTTGCTAGCCGGATCAAACGCAAACCGTTCAACCCCACCCGGCCCAACGGCCTCCAACAACCGCCCAACAGGGTCATACCGATAATCCGTCAGCCCTTTGCGACTATCCTCGATATGCGTCAACTGCCCAGCCGCGTCATACCGATACAACCTCGCGCTCAACGGCGCCGGCGCATTCTCCCGCTGCACGGTCTGCTTCTGCAGCCGCCCAACCGGGTCATACAGGGTCTGCTGCACAATCTTGCTCGGCAGCACCCGCCGAACTTCCCGATGCAGATCATCGCGCTCGAACTGCACGCGCTCCTCGCCATCCAGCACCAGCCCATGCACATGTCCGCTGCCATACGTCAGCCAGTCGATCCGATGCCCATCCGGCCGCACGGTCCCGATCCGCGTCCTGATCTCGTCATACGCGTGATGCCACACGAAACTGCGCTGCTCACCCGGCAACGTATACGCGTGATGCTCACGCACCAGATTCCCCACCGGATCGAAAAACTGCTGCACCCGGCTCACCGAATTCCGCGCATCGATCAAGCGCC
>NZ_JAAGNW010000333.1 GCF_010645215.1 Burkholderia multivorans
CCCGTTCGGTTACCTGTTTGACTGCCTCGATCTTGAACTCATCCGTGTACCGCTTGCCGCTCATGCTGACCTCCTCGGTTGCCGTAAATTATGGCTCGAAGATGTCTACGAAAGGCTGGCCGGTCCAGTTCATCGGGCGGAATAAGCCAGAGCGCAGTGATCGCAAATGGGTCAATGGCTGGTCACCAGAGCAGATTGCCAATCGATTAAAAGTCGACTTCCCAGATGACGAAACCATGCGTATCTCTCACGAAACCATCTACCAAGCGCTTTACATTCAAGGGCGTGGTGCGCTCAAGCGCGAGCTGGTGACCTATCTGCGCACCGGACGAGCACTGAGAGTGCCAAGGGCCAGGGCACAAGCCAAGGCGTGGGCGCATGTCAGCGAAGACGTGATGATCTCCGAACGTCCGGCGGAAGCTCAAGATCGTGCTGTACCGGGGCATTGGGAAGGCGACCTGATCATCGGCTTGAACCGGTCTGCGATTGGAACGCTAGTTGAGCGATCAAGCCGATTCACCATGCTCATCCACCTGCCTCGCGAAGAAGGCTACGGACTGATTCCCAGGACGAAAAATGGTCCCGCGCTGGCCGGCTACGGGGCTGTCACAATGGCCAACGCGCTCAAGAAAACCGTGACGGGCATGCCTGCCCAGTTGTGGCGATCATTGACCTGGGATCGAGGCAAGGAACTGTCCGATCATGCTCGCTTCACCATTGAGTCTGGTGTGAAGGTCTTCTTCGCCGACCCGAACAGCCCATGGCAGCGTGGCACGAACGAAAACACGAACGGCCTTCTACGACAATACTTCCCAAAGGGCACGGATCTGTCCCGGTGGAGCGCTCGAGAGATTCAAGCCGTTGCCAATACGTTGAACACCAGGCCCCGGAAAACACTCGGCTGGAAAACGCCTGCTGAAGCTCTGGACGAGTATCTCAGATCTATTCAACAATTTAGTGTTGCGACGACCGGTTGAATCCGCCCAATATGCCAGCCGGAAGTTCCGTCAGCGATTGTGGCGCTATCGAATCAGGCAGAGCATGAGTCGGCGTGGAAATTGTTGGGATAACAGCCCGATGGAACGCCTGTTCCGAAGTTTGAAAATGGAATGGGTGCCGACCACTGGATATACGAGTGCTGCAGAAGCCCATCGGGACATCAGCTACTTCCTGATGCAGCTATACAACTGGACTCGACCGCATCAATTCAATGACGGTCTGGCGCCGGCAGTCGCAGAAGAAAAACTTAACTCGGTGTCCGGCGGGAGTTGACCACTACATTTTACATCAAGAGGATTAGGAATGACGAAAGGGTCGCTGAGCACTGAATAGGATGTCAGTCGATCGTACCTGTACGACGTGCGGGTATAAGCACGTGATGGCGTTTGTACACGTTGACGCGGCGAGCGAATTTCTCGCGTTGTTCTGGTGTCAGGCCTGCCTTTAGCGCGTCGAGGTAGTCTGCGTACCACTGCATCATTGCCGCGCGTTGTGGGGCGTATTGGGCCTGATTGTAGTCGCCGGCAACACCTTCTTCCTTATGCGACAGTTGCGATTCGACATGGTCCTTGTTCCAGCCGTGCTCACGCAGCAACGTGCTTGCCGTGTGCCTTGTTCCGTGGCCGACGAGTCGCCCCTTGTAACCGATTCGAGCAAACACATCGTTGATGGTGTTCTCGGAAATGGTCTCATTTTTCCAGCCGATGCCGGGATACAGATAGCGATGGCGCCCCGTCCATTTCTTGAGTTCGCGAAGCTCTGCAATCAGTTGGGTGGGCAAGGGGACAAGTTGCGGTCGCCGCATTTTCATCTTGTCAGCAGGGATCGACCACCAGCCGTCGTCAAGGTCGAGTTCGTTCCATTCGGCAAAGCGAACCATGCCGGGGCGGGGCGCTGTCCAGAGAGCCATGCGAGCTGCTGTTAGCGCGATCAAGCGATTTTTCGACTGATCGAGTGCGCTCAGGAAGTCGGGAAGTTCTGATTCGAGAAGATGAGGGTAGGGTTTGGACCTTGGGGCCGCCTTCGCGATGACTTTCAACTCGGACGCCGGATTGAATTCGCATAGGCCTCGTGCGATGGCCTGACTGAAGATCTCGCGAAGCCAGCCACGGACCTTCTTCGAAACATTCAGCGCGTTTCTCGCCTCGATCCGCTCCTGAACACGCGTGCAATCCGCGCGCGTGATGTCCGGCATACGCTTGTGCCCCAATACCGGGAGAATGTCCTTGTCGAGATAAGTGCGAAACTTGTCTAACGTCGAGCTCGCCTTGCCGGAATCCCGTTTGCTCTGAAGCCACTGTTCGGCAGACGTACTGAACAGGTCGGCCGTATCGGAGCGCTTCTGGTTGCGACGCTCCGTGCGCGGATCGATCCCCTTGGCGATCAAGGATTGGCAGTTCGCTGCATCCAAGCGCGCTTGTTGAAGGGAGATTTCGGGATAGCACCCAAGTGAGATGCGCGGTTGCTTACCCTCGAAGCGAAACCGGAAGTGCCAGTACTTGCGGGCATCCGTCGTAACCCACAAGAATAGGCCGTTGCCGTCAGAGAGGCCGTAGGGCTTTGTTCGCGGCTTGGCTGCCTGGACCTGTAATGCTGTCAGTGCCATCTGAGTACATCTCCTTACATCGAACTTTCAATGCACTCAAAAATGTACTCGTTTGCAGGTGGCTTTGGGCGGAACTCGGAAGGCGTCAGAAAACAAAAAAGCCCGCAGTGGCGGGCTTTTCTGAGGGTCAGAGGACTTCGTTGGAAGTCTCTGGAAGTATAAGTGGTGCCCAGGAGAGGACTCGAACCTCCACGATGTTGCCACCGCTAGGACCTGAACCTAGTGCGTCTACCAATTCCGCCACCTGGGCACGTCTTGCATCAATCAAGCAAGACCGCAATTGTATATGAGTGATGGAACATGTCAACAGTATTTTGGGGTGAGACCACAAAAAAGCTGGCGAGTGCGATTGTGCGGTGCTGATCGCGGATGGCCCGGCGGGTGCTCGTGCAATTGCCGAGGGCGGCGGTAATCGATCCTCATCGGCTTGCGGGGATCAGGTGGCCGCAAGCCATGCCGTGACGGCGCGGATTTTCCACGTTCACGCATAAGGCGTGCCGGCCATGGCGGCGGTCAGGCCGGCGCTACCTTGGTCGACCACGGCCAGGAAGGTGGCTTCGGCTTGCGCCGCATCCTGCCCATCCTGAAAGACGCGATGCGCCTGGATCAGCGCGACGGTCCACGTCGCGAGGAGCAGCCCGGCCGCCAGATGGGCGGCGGGATCGCCGGGCGCTTGTCCGGTGCACTCGGCCAGCGCCGCTGCGACGGCTTGCGCGATCTCGTCGCGGATCGCACGGGCCCGGGCCTTGAGGGTTTCGCTGCCCTCGATCGTTGCCACGAAACCCCGGCTTTCAGGCGAGAACCGCACATAAGGGCTGCGCTCGGCCACGAGCCGATGCGCGAGCCGGCGCAAGACCTCGATCGGCGCAACCCGGGGATCGCGCGCCCGCAAGGTTTCGAGCAGAACCGCGCGGCCTTCCTCGTCGCGATCGAAGAACATGTCCTCTTTGCGCGGGAAGTGGTTGAACACGGTCATCCGGCCGACGTCGGCGGCAGCCGCGATCTCGTCCACCGTGACGTGATCGAAGCCCCGTTCGAGGAAAAGCCGGGTAGCGACATTGGAGATGCCTTGCCGCGTGGCGAGGCGCTTGCGGGATCGACGATCAGGTGACATTGACATGATCCTGACGATAGCATAGTTTGTATACTCAGTACATATTTTGATTGAGTATATGAACGAGGCGATTGATGTGGTGGTGGTGGGCGCGGGGCCGGTCGGACTGCTGACCGCGATCGAGTTGACCCTGGGTGGCGCACGCGTGCTCGTGCTGGAGCGTCTGGCCGCCGCGAGCCAGGCCATGAAGGCTTTGTCGCTCGGCACGCTGGGATGTGAAGCGCTGGCGCGGCGCGGCATGGCGGAGGCGATCGTTGCCGCCGAGGCGCGCAGTATGGCGACGATGGAAGCGTTCGCGGCGCGAAGCGGTGTGGATCTGCGTAGCCGCGGATCGAAATTCAGCGGTCATTTCGCCGGCCTGGCCCTGATCCGCAGGGACGCGCAACAAGAGCCGGAGCGGCGCGGGCGGGCGGTGGACCAGCCCGGCCTCGAAGCCATGCTGGCGGACCGCGCGCGCTCGCTCGGGATCGAGGTGCGGCGCGCCTGCGAGGTCACACGCATCGTGCAGCGGGCGGACGGCGTCGAGGTGGCGTGGTCGTTCCCGGCAGGCGGCGGCCATGTGCACTGTGCTTATCTCGTCGGCTGCGACGGCGGGCGCAGCCTCGTGCGCAAGCTGGCCGGCTTCGATTTCCCCGGCACCGCGCCCACGATGACCTTCTATCAGGCCGTCGCCGAGATCGACCCGCCCGAATGTCTGCCGTCGTTCGGCTGGTATCGCACGGCCGGCGGCGTATTCGCCTATGGGCCGTTCCCCGGGCGCTTGTTCATGCTGGACTTCAGCGGCCCTCCGGCGGATCGGCAGGCGAGCGTCACGCGCGAGGAAATCGAGGCGGTCCTGCGCCGCGTCAGCGGCGTCGACGTCCGGGTGAAGGCGCTCGCAAGCGGGAGCCGATGGGCGGACAACACGCGGCTTGTCGACCGCTACCGCCGGGACCGCGTGCTGCTTGCCGGCG
>NZ_JAAGNW010000334.1:0-532 GCF_010645215.1 Burkholderia multivorans
GCGTATCGGCGATGGAAGCGATCGGCGCGCCGCTGTCGCGCTTCATTCCCGAGCGCTTTCGGGGCGCGCACGCGAAGCACGTCGAGCAGTTCGGCGTGACCGGCGTATCGGAACGGCAGATGGGCCGGCAGCGCGTGCTGTTCGGCCTGCGTGCGAGCGGCGAGGAGTTTCCGATCGAGGCCTCGATCTCGCAGATCCGCGAAGGCAACGGCAAGCTGTATACCGTGATGCTGCGCGACATCACCGCGCGGCTGCGCGGCGAGGATGCGCTGCGCCAGTCGCGCGAGGAGCTGCGCGAGCTGTCGGCGAACCTGCAGAACGTGCGCGAGGAAGAAAAGACCCGCATCGCGCGCGAGCTGCACGACGATCTCGGCCAGCAGCTGACCGCGCTGAAGATGGACCTGTCCGCGCTCGAACACGCGCTCGCCCACCCGGCGCCGGGCGCCACGCCCGCCGTGCCCGAGCAGGTGCGCGGCATGCATCGGCTGATCGACTCGACGGTGGCCTCGGTGCGGCGCATCGCGGCGGACCT
>NZ_JAAGNW010000334.1:551-4632 GCF_010645215.1 Burkholderia multivorans
GCCGACAACGGCCGCGGCGCGCCGGACACCGATGCCGCACCGCGCCGCGCGGACAAGTCGTTCGGGCTGATCGGCATCCGCGAACGCGCATACATGCTGGGCGGCATGGTGACGATCGACACCGGCCGCGACCGCGGCTTCTCGATCGCGGTCACGTTCCCGCTGCAATCGATTCAACAGGAAACGTCGCTTTCATGATCCAGGTCCTACTCGCAGACGATCACGCGCTCGTGCGCGACGGCCTGCGCCACATCCTGCGCAACGCCACCGGGTTCAACGTCGCGGGCGAAGCGTTCGACAGCGCGACCACCATCGCGCTCGTGCGTTCGACGCCGGCCGACGTGCTGGTGCTCGACCTGTCGATGCCCGGCCGCAACGGCGTCGAGCTGATCAAGCAGATCAAGGACGAGAAACCCGCGCTGCGGATCCTCGTGCTCACCATGCACGCGGAGCAGCAATACGCGGTGCGCGCGTTCCGTGCCGGCGCGTCGGGCTACCTGACCAAGGAGAGCGCGAGCGCCGAGCTGGTCGGGGCGGTCACGAAGGTGGCGTCGGGCGGGGTGTACGTGAGCCTCGCGATGGCCGAGCGCTTCGCGCAGAGCCTCAACGAGCCCGCCGACACGCTGCCGCACCACCGGCTGTCCGATCGCGAATTCGACGTGTTCCGCCGCATCGCGGTCGGGCAGACGCTGTCGGAAATCGCGCAGGAGCTGTGCGTGAGCGCGAAGACCGTCAGCACTTACAAGACGCGGATCCTGGAGAAGATGCAGATGCCGCACGAAGCGGCGCTCGTGCGCTATGCGCTGCGGCACAAGCTGGTTGATGATGCGGATGAGGGTTGAGGCGGTTCCGCGCGGCCGCTTCAGGGGCGATCGCGCGAATGACGTCGTGCGATCGCCCCGTGAACGGGCACGCCCCCCTCAACCCGCCGCGCCCTCTTCCGCCAGCCCTACGATCTCCGCCGTCGTCATGACGCGCGCGTAATCCATTGCAAGATTGCTAAGCGACAGCGCGTGGATCTCCTCCGCGCGCCACAGTCGGCCCGTCAGATCGGGCCGGTCGAACGTATATGCGCCGTCCGAAGCGACCACGGTCTCGAACCCGAGGTTGCCCGCCGAGCGCGCGGTCGATTCCACGGAGTTGTTCGTGATCACCCCCGCGATCACGAGCTGCGCCGTGCCGCGCTCGCGCAGCCAGTGCTCGAGCCCCGTCGCGACAAACGCATCCGGCACCCGCTTCTCGACCACCCGTTCCGACGCCCGCGGCATGAACGCCGCCTGGAACAGCTCGCCCGGCTGCCCCGGCCAGAACACCGAATCCGGATCGCTCGACACGTGGCGCACGTGCACGACGGGCCGCGCCGTCCGCCGCCAGCAGGCGAGCAATTCGCCGATCCGTTCCTCCGCATCGGGCTGGTTGCGCCGCCCGAGCTTCGGGTGATGAATCCCCTGTTGAAGATCGATCAACAACAAGGCGGCATTCGCATCGAGGCTCATGGGCTGATTCATGTCGGCATGTCGCGAATGGGTCGCGCGTGGTCGGGAAGCCGCGATTGTAGCGTTCGTTCTACGGAATACACCGTACTTGCGATCGCGCGCGCCGCCCTGCACAATCGCAGCACATTTCCCCCGCCGGCGCCGCCATGACTCATGCCTCACTCGCTACCGGCGTCCTCCTTGCCGCAGGCCTCGGCACACGCTTCGATCCGAGCGGCGTGCACAGCAAGCTCCTCGCTCCGCTCGCCGACGGCACCCCGGTGGCCGTCGCCGCCGCGCGCCGGCTCGCGACCGCCGTCTCCGACGTGATCGCGATCGTGCGCCCCGGCGCCGAACGGCTCGCGCTGCTGCTCAACGAGGCGGGCTGCCAGGTGCTCTATACCGCGGACGCCGAGCGCGGCATGGGCGCGAGCCTCGCCGCCGCCGTGCGCGCGAGCGCCGACGCCGACGGCTGGATCGTCGCGCTCGCGGACATGCCGTGGATCGCACCCGCCACGATCGAGGCGCTTGCGCGCACGCTCGACAGCGGCGCAGCATCGATCGTCGCGCCCGCCTACCGCGGCCAGCGCGGCCATCCGGTCGGCTTCGCCGCGCACCATTACGAGGCGCTCGTCGCACTCGACGGCGACGCCGGCGCGCGCACGCTGCTCAAGACGCACCCCGTCACGCTGCTCGACCTCGACGACCCCGGCGTGCTGCGCGACGTCGACACACCCGCCGACCTCGCCCCGCCCGCCTCGCCCGCGTGAGTCGCGCCGGCGCGCGGATCGCCCGGCAAAGCGTCCGCCGATTGGCTATAACGGAAAGCATGGCCGTCGCCGCACGACGGCGCCCTGCGACCTCGGAGACGCCGATGTCCGACCACACCACGCCGCTGCCCGATCCGCCCGCCGATCCCACCCGCGATCCGGACGACGATCCGCTCGCGCCCGGCCATCACGAACGTCCGCAGGAACCCCCCGAAGGCCCCCCGAGCAAGGACCCCGTCTAGTCCCGCAAGCACGCACGCGTCCGACGCATCGCCCCGGCTGCCCGCCGTTTCCGCGCGGCATGGCACCGTCATGTCCGTTCGTCGCCTAGGGAATTCCCTGTCTGCGCCCGGCCGCGCGCCCGGCCGACAAACAGTGATCCCCATTCGCACCACCGGTGCGGGCCACTCGACTCCTTGCGGACCACCATGCGCAACCTGACTCTGAATCAAAAGCTCGCGTCGATGATCGTCGTTCTGTGGTTGGGCTTGTTATTGATCGGAGCATTGGGCGCATGGCAAAACCGTGAATCGATGATCTCTGACCGGCGCGACCAGCTGGCCGCGCTGATCAATCAGGCCTATCACGTCACCGACCACTACTACAAGCTGTCGCAGCAGGGCGCGCTGTCGGAAGCCGATGCGAAGCGCGAGGCGCTCGTCGCGATCGCCGCGATGCGCTACGGCAGCGACGGCTACATCTCGATCAACGATTCGAAGCCGGTGATCGTGATGCATCCGATCAAGACCGAGCTGACCGGCAAGGATGTATCGGGCATGACCGACCCGGCGGGCAAGCACCTGTTCGTCGAGATCGTCAAGGCGGGCAATCAGGGCGTCTTGGGCTACGTCGAGTATCTGTGGCCGAAGCCCGGCAGCGACAAGCCGGTCGAAAAGACCAGCGTGGTCCAGCGCTTCGCGCCGTGGGACTGGTACCTCGTGACCGGCATGTACATGAACGACGTGCGCGCGGCGGTGCTCGCCAGCATCGGCCGCTGGTTCGCGCTGACGCTCGTGCTCGGCCTGATCGCGACGGGCCTGATGGTGCTGGTGCTGCGCAGCGTGCGCCGCAGCCTCGGCGGCGATCTCGAGGACGCCGTCAGCACCGCGCGGCGGATCGCGCAGGGCGACCTGACCGCGCACGTCGACGTGCGTCACGAGAACGGCTCAAGCCTGCTCCATGCGCTGCACACGATGCAGGCGAGCCTCGTCGACATGGTGTCGCGCGTGCGGCTCGGCACCGACAACATCCATGTCGGCGCTAACGAGATCGCGGCCGGCAACACCGACCTCTCGCAGCGGACCGAGGAGCAGGCGGCGGCGCTCGTGCAGACCGCGTCGAGCATGGATGAAATGACCGCCAACGTACGGCAGAACGCCGACAGCGCCGCGCAGGCCGCCGAGCTGGCCGATCAGGCGGCGCAGATCGCACAGCGCGGCAACGCGGTGGTGGACGACGTGGTGCGCACGATGAACGCGATCACCGACAGTTCGAGCAAGATCGGCGACATCATCGGCGTGATCGACGGCATCGCGTTCCAGACCAACATCCTCGCGTTGAACGCGGCCGTGGAGGCCGCGCGGGCGGGCGAACAGGGCCGCGGGTTCGCGGTGGTGGCGGGCGAGGTGCGCACGCTCGCGCAGCGCTCCGCGACGGCGGCGAAGGAGATCAAGACCTTGATCGAATCGTCGAACCAGACGGTCGGGCACGGCGCATCGCTGGTCGGCCATGCGGGCGCGACGATGGGGGAAATCGTGCAGTCGGTGCGGCGCGTGAACGAGATCCTCGAAGAGATCAGCCACGCGTCGCGCGAACAGAGCGCGGGCATCGAGCAGG
>NZ_JAAGNW010000335.1 GCF_010645215.1 Burkholderia multivorans
ACCGCGAATTCGATGTCGAATGCCTGGGTGACGACGGAGACGGCGGATGCAATCTCGTGCGGAAAGCAGCCGCCGTTCGTGTCGGCCAGATCGATCCAGTCGACGCCCGCCTGGACGGCGGTCTCGATCAGCTTCATCGCCCCCGCCGGATTTTCCTTGTAGGCGTCGAAGAAATGCTCGAAGCCGAAGCTGACTTCCTCCATGTGCTTCTTGAGATAGCGGATCGATTCATAAACCGATTCGAGATTCTCTTCCGGCGAGATCCCGAGCACCTCGCTCACGTGCAAATCCCAGCCCTTGCCGAAAATGTGCCCGTACGGGATCCCGGTGCGGACGAGCGCCGTGAGATTGGCGTCGTCCTCTGCCCGGATGGTGGAACGCTTGGTACGGCCGAAAGCGACGACCTTGATTTGCTTCAGCCGCAGCGCTTTCAGCTCGTGGAAGAAACGCGTGTCCTTGGCGTTCGAACCGGGCCACCCGCCCTCGGTGTAGGTAAAACCGATGTCGTCCAGGAGCTCCGTGATCCTCAGCTTGTCTTGTACCGAGAACGAGACCCCCGACGCCTGGGCTCCTTCTCTTAACGTGCAATCATAGATTTTGATCATGGTGTCTGCGGCTGTACCGTTCAGTCTTTCAAGATGCCGTAGAAACGACCGGCGTTTTCGTAGGTGATCTTGCGAATCACGTCGTCCGGCAAGCAGCTGAACTGCTCGGCGAACACCTTCGCCGACTCGGGCCAGGTACCGTCCGAGTGCGGGTAGTCCGACCCCCACATCAGCGTTTCCGCGCCCAGATCGTCGACCAGCTTGAAGCCGATTCGATCCGTCTGGAAGCAGGCTTTGCACTGGCGGCGCCAGTATTCGCTGGGGAGCATCTTCAGTTCGAGATCCTGGAAGCGGCCCTTGAATTCGTGATCCATCCGTTCCAGCACGTAGGGCAGCCAGCCGAGGCCGCTCTCGCCCAGCACGACGCGCAGCGTCGGATAGCGCTCGAGCACGCCCGAGCCGATCAGCGCGGCCAGCGGATGCACCAGGCTCATCTGGAAACCCGTCACGCTCGTGAAGAACGCCGCGCGCTTGGCCTGCCCTTCGACGTCGATCTCCTCGAGCGTCAGCGGCAGCGAGCGGAAGCAGTGCAGGTGCAGCGGCAGGCCCGATTCCGCGATCGTGCGCCACAGCGGTTCCCAGCTCGGATGCCAGAGCGGACGCGTTTCGCGGCTCATCGCGAGATTCACGCCCACGATGCCGGCCTTGCGGTATTCGGCGACGCGCTGGACCTCCTGAATGGCCGCCTCGACATTCGAGTCGCTCAGCGCGGCGAGACCGAACAGGCGGCCGCTCGATCCCTTGCAGAAGTCGACGAGCCAGTCGTTGTAGATCCGGCACATCTCGACGGCGGCTTCCGGATCTTCCATGCGCATCAGCGTCTCGGCGGCCAGGCCGTACACGACGTCGGCATCGACGCCGTCGAGATCCATGTCTTCCTGACGCAGCACCGGATCGCTGACGCGGCGGCGACCTTGCGCGGCTTCGCGATAGAGGCCCGTTGCAGCCATGATGTCGATCTTCGCGTTGCTTCCCGGCACGTATTTCTGGCCGTATGGGCCGAAACCGCACACGTAGCCGAGCCAGATGTTTTTCTTGTTGGTCCAGTACGGATCCTCGGCCTCGACCACGAACGGCATCCGCTCTTTCATGCCCGGGGTGGCGTTCTGGGTAAACAGATCCGCGGGCAACCAGTGCAGGTCGATATGGGAGTCAGCGGAGATTCTTTGAAATTTCATGACGATGCATCCCTCTTGAATTTACGGGTTGAACGACGACTAGGATTTTCAAAAATTACCGACAACAACACCTCTCAGACAAAACGGCCGAGATATTGGAATACGAATTTATTTTCAAGGGGCGAATTCAATCCTTCCATCGCGATGGAAAATAATAAATACCAATACCAGATTCCCTTGAGTTTTAAGGCCGTGGAGTGACGAATCAAAACGAATTCGAATACGCAGTCACGCCGCATCAACGAGATGCCGCGACGACGCGGCCCCGACACCGAATGCTGCGGGCGTGCGCCGGCCGAGGCCTCGCTTTGGCTTTCCACCTGGAATTGCAAACCGTCTTGCGAATCAGCTATCCGTGGCACTTCCGGAATTTCAACTTCGATGCGGCCTCGACATCGAACCGCTTCACTCCGGCTTGGCGAGGACCAGGCAATCCTGAAGATCCATCAATTGATACCCGGAGCGTTGAAAGAAATATAACGCCGCCGCAGATGTCGTCATAGCTCGTTTCGTCTCAAAGTGATTCCAATCCGTCTCAGCGTAAATTTTTCGCGGCCGGGCCCACGCGCTCGCGACAGCTTGATGAAAAATTTCGTGCGCGATATTTTTTACCTGCCTCATTCGACCTGGAAGCTTTGCTTCATCCAGAAAATCCGATCGGATTCCAAAATGAAAACCTACCCCGAGGCGGCCGAGCACATCCCCGGTCAGCGGCAAACCCCGCACCCGGCGCGGCGCCGCCGTCTCAGGCGTAATGCCACGACCGGAAGTCGCGCACGAGATGCGGTGAAATCACGCGCGCTTCGCCCGTGAAGCCGACCGCGCCATACTGAACCTCTCGCGGCGTGTAGCCGAAGTAGCGTTTGAAGTCACGCGTCATCGCCGGCATGCTGTAGAAGCCGTAGCGGTAAGCCAGGTCGGACAGCCGCAGCGACTTCGCGGCCGGCGCCGACAACGCCGAGTAGATGCGGCGCAGGCGGGCCACCTTGATGTACTCGTTGACCCCGATGTTGTTGGCCGAGAACAGCCGGTACAGGCTCGCACGCGACAGCCCCGCGGTCTTGCAGATGCTGTCCACGTTCAACGACGGCGACTCCAGGTGATTGTTGATGCATTCCTTGATGCGCTGGAACATCTCGACCTTGATCTCGGACTGAACCTGACGAAGATTGTCCTGGGTCGGCATCAGCATGGCGGTGAGCATGCCCAGCGTGGCCTGCCCGATGTTGGCGCTTTCCTGCACGGATATCTCGCGGATGTGCTGCGCCAGCATGAACAGGTATTGGCTCGTCAGCGTGGCAAGCGTGCTCCTGACGATCGTGCCGTGCCACTTCGACAGATCGAACGGAATCAAATCCCTCGGTACGATCACCATCATGACGCTGCCGGCCCGGATGTCGACCTGATAGGGCTGGGTCAGATCCGCAATGCCGACCTCGTAGGGCTGGGCCTGGTCGACGCGGTCGAACTTGCTCCCTCGCCACGCGTTGGTCTTGCTCGTCCTGAAGTAGTAGTGATCGAATCCGTCCTCGCGGATGTACCTCATGCAGCGAATGGCCTCGTAGCTCATGGGATCCGACTCGAACTTCGTCGTGTACTCCAGCGCACCGAGCCGCAACTGATTGATGTGGAGGCCGAGGAAATGGCTGTCGAATGTGGAATCGCGGTGCATCCCCGCTTGCGCGGGCACCACGCCAGCCAGTTTGTTCTGCTCCCGCCATGCCTCGAATTTCTCCGATGCCGGATAGGCGGAGGTTGAAAACTCGAAAAGGTTAGGGTTCGACATACGTCTCTCAAATGTGATCCGTGACGTTCACGCAATCGACATCACGCTGTATCGGCCAAGGCCGATACAGCGCTGAGTCTGGGTAGTCAAAGCAGTTGGCGAATCAGGTACTACCGGAGCGGCCACGGCACGCCCCCGAGCGCCGTCGACAAGCTGGCGCGTGAGAACGGACGGACAAAAGCATCCGCTGTCGTCATGACGGACCGAGGAACAACGGCTGTGAAATGAGCGGCCGGCCAGGACATGCGGCGCGCGAGGATGCCTTCAGGCGTTGCCGTCGTACCCCACGTTCCGCCCGGCGAGGCACGCGAGCCGGACCGGGACGGCAGCGAGGCCGGGCCCGCGCCGGATACGGTGAGACACTCGCCGCTGCCGCGTTTTCATCGGGACGGTGCGGGAAAGCGATGACGGCGAAATTGGGACGGCGTGCATCGCCCCGGTGCCTGGCGGACACCGATGCGGAAAACAGGGGACATGCACGCAGACCGCCCAGTGACGGGCAGCGCGATTGCGGGGTCGCTACAGGAAGTCATGATGCCCTCGGGGATTGATTATTCCGCTGCTGGGACAGCTTTTTATTTGCATCAAAGCAAACGAAATAATATTCGCACGCTTTAAAAAAATCAACACCCGAATTGTTTCCCAAAAAATGATATCCATTTCCGGATGGTGGTGAATCGGGAGGAGCCGGAGGGCGTCCGGATTGGCTGCGGCACGGGCTTGCCGTGGTCCGCACGGCGCGCGCAGACGAGTGGGCTGAACTTCCGGCATGCTTGCCAGGCAAGGGATTCCGGGCGATGCCGGCGCGCACCCGGGGGCGCGACGCCTTGCAGAATGGAGGATGAGAGAGGGGAAAGGCGGCGGGATATTACCCTATCTCAAAACAGGGGTAATCGCACGGACCGGCACATCTATCGAATAGTCATTCGAATATTATTGTTAATAATCTTCTATGGTCGGATTTATTTAGCCTGGCGAAAATATCATTTGGGTAATCA
The DNA here is from genome assembly GCF_010645215.1 of Burkholderia multivorans. GTDB lineage: Bacteria > Pseudomonadota > Gammaproteobacteria > Burkholderiales > Burkholderiaceae > Burkholderia > Burkholderia multivorans_A. The sequence goes on from NZ_JAAGNW010000335.1 coordinate 4,568, forward strand.
TCGAGCCAT
>NZ_JAAGNW010000336.1 GCF_010645215.1 Burkholderia multivorans
ATCGCGTGATCGGTCGCGCTGGCCTTGTACGGCGGCCAGTAGGTCTCGCAGGGGCCATTGCAGGCGCTCTTGCCGGCGTTCGCCGGATCCTTGTCGAAGGTATAGAGCGTCATTCCGTTGGCGGCGACCAGCATGCCGCCCGACGCCATCGCCGGCATGTCGTCGGCCTGGGCGGCGAACGAGGCGAGGCTGAACAATACCGCACCGGCAACCAAGGCAATCTTCATGTTGTTATCTCCTGTTGATGTGACACGACATGGGTAAAACCGGGAACGCCGATTGTTGCGCGCCGCGTAGCCATTACCTCGCTGTGTTGTCGTACGACGGGCTTTTGCGCAACGACGACACGTCGAACTGCCGATTGCCGGCACGACGTTCGCCTGGACGCCACGATGCAGCAATCTACTCCTTTTCTTGCCCCGTCTCCACAGGGCCCGTCAGCCGTCCGCTCAGGATCGCCGACAGGAGGTTAATCCGGGTAGGTGTGTCAGGGGATCGCGTCAGGATGTCAGGAGATGGCTGGACGATGAGGGTGTTCGGCGGACGACCCGAAGCAGCCCGCTGTTCTGATCGATGGCGAGCGATATGGCAGTGCCGAAGGGCACTGCCATATCCGGGTGTTTTTCCAGCCGGGTTGCTGCTGATTAATTTTTTACCATGAGTATCCAATTCCGCCGTTGACCATCATGCGCGATCCATTGACCGTGCCGACGCCGAGCTTAACGACGGTGCTCTGAGTCAATCGTGCACTTCCACCTATCGCGACAGCGGTGTAACCGCTGTAGTTACTAAATCCGGCACCTAGAGAAACCGTTTTCCCGCTATCGACTTGCGGTAACCCAGCCAAAGCGCCCGCGATAGCCACGCCGGAATAAGCATTGCGAGCGAGATCGGTTACCCCTTGCTGTAGTGCCCCGACGCGTTGATCCGTGTACGAATTTGCAGACGCCTGGGAGGCATTCAATTGATTCAGGTTGACTGCGTCGGTACCTTGCGTGCCCGGCGCGACATTGATGACCTGGCGCTGCTCACTGGAATTCCCAACGGAGACGACGTTCGTGCGGCCGCCGTCGGTGGAGTTCGAGCCGATCGCGACCGAGTTCGAGCCGGCGGTGACGGTTGGCTTGTCGGTGCCGGTGCCGTTCGCGTCGGCGGCGATGCCGGTCGTGTTGCTCGTACGGGTCGTATTGTTGATCGTCGTCGACAGCGAGTTCAACTGGGTGTTGATGTTGGTCACGCCGGTCGACAGCGAAGTGACGGCAGTCGAGGTCGAGGTCGACAGCGACGCGACGTTGCTGTTGGTGGTGCTAAGGCCGGTGGACAACGAGTTGACAGAGGTCGAGGTCGAGGTCGACAGCGACGTGACGTTGCTGTTGGTGCTGCTCAGTCCGGTGGACAGCGAGTTGACGGCGGTCGAGGTCGAGGTCGACAGCGAGGCGACGTTGCTATTGGTCGTGTTCAGGCCGGTGGACAGCGAAGCGACGTTGCTGTTGGTCGCGAACAGCTGGCTGCCGTTGACCGCGTCGGTGCTGGTCTGGCTGATCTGGCCGGCGGCGACGTTGGTGACCTGGCGCTCCGCGCCCGGCGCGCCGACACTGAATACGCCGACCGGGTTGCTGCCCGCGAAGTTGCCGAAGGTCAGACCGCCGACGCTGGCCGACGAGACCGGGACGGCCGCGGAGGTGGTGGCGCCGTTGCCGATCGCGACCGAGTTGTCGACGCTGGCGACCGCGTTCGGTCCGATTGCGACGCTGTTCTGGCCGGTGGCCTGGCTGTCGGCTCCGGTCGAATTGGCATGGAAGTACTTGATGCCCTTCGCGTTGATGTTGTCGATCGCCGAGCCGACGTTGTTGTTGGTCGTGGTCGTGCCGTCGGTGTTGTAGGTGATGTAGGCCGGGGCGGAGATAGTGCCGGTGGCCGGGTCGTAGGTCGCACCGCCACCCAGTGCCGCGGCGCTGCTGTTGCCGAGGTTGTTGGTGTTGGTGGTGATCGAGCTGATGCTGGTCGAGAGCGAGCCGATGCCGGTCGAGGTCGAGGTGGACAGCGAGGCGATCGAGCTGTTGGCGGTCGAGAGGCCGGTTGATGTGGCCGTCGAGAGCGAGGCGACGTTGCTGTTGGTGGTGCTGAGGCCGGTGGACAGCGAGCCGATACCGGTTGAAGTCGACGTCGAGAGCGAAGCAATAGAACTGGTTGCGGTCGAAAGCCCCGTTGAGGTTGAAGTCGACAGCGAGGTGATCGAACTGTTAGCCGTCGAGAGGCCGGTCGACGTGGAAGTCGAGAGCGAGGCGACGTTGCTGTTGGTGGTGCTGAGGCCGGTGGACAGCGAGCCGATACCGGTCGAGGTCGAGGTGGACAGCGAAGCGATCGAGCTGTTGGCCGTCGAGAGGCCGGTCGACGTTGAAGTCGACAGCGACGTCACCGTGCTGTTGGTCGTGCTCAAGCCTGTCGACAGCGAAGTGATACCACTTGTTGCGGTGCTCAATCCTGTTGAGGTCGAGGTGGACAGGGAGGTGATCGAGCTGTTAGCCGTCGACAGGCCAGTCGACGTGGAGGTCGAGAGCGAAGCGACGGTGCTGTTGGTGGTGCTGAGGCCGGTGGACAGCGAGCCGATGCCGGTCGAAGTCGACGTCGAGAGCGAAGCAATAGAACTGGTTGCGGTCGAAAGCCCCGTTGAGGTTGAAGTCGACAGCGAGGTGATCGAACTCGTGGCGGTCGACAGACCGGTCGACGTAGAGGTCGACAGCGATGCGACATTGCTGTTGGTGGTGCTCAGGCCGGTGGACAGCGAGCCGATACCGGTCGAGGTCGAGGTGGACAGCGAAGCGATCGAGCTGTTGGCCGTCGAGAGGCCAGTCGACGTGGAAGCCGACAGCGACGTCACCGTGCTGTTGGTGGTGCTCAAACCCGTCGACAGCGAGGTGATACCGCTAGTTGCGGTGCTCAATCCTGTTGAGGTCGAGGTGGACAGGGAGGTGATCGAGCTGTTGGCGGTCGAGAGGCCGGTCGACGTGGAGGTCGACAACGAAGCGACGGTGCTGTTGGTGGTGCTGAGGCCGGTGGACAGCGAGCCGATACCGGTCGAGGTCGAGGTGGACAGCGAAGCGATCGAGCTGTTAGCCGTCGAGAGGCCAGTCGACGTGGAAGTCGACAGCGACGTCACCGTGCTGTTGGTTGTGCTCAAACCTGTCGACAGCGAAGTGATACTGCTTGTTGCGGTGCTCAATCCTGTTGACGTCGAGGTGGACAGGGAGGCGATTGAGCTGTTCGCGGTCGAGAGACCCGTCGACGTTGAAGTCGACAACGAAGCGACGTTGCTGTTGGTGGTGCTGAGGCCGGTGGACAGCGAGCCGATGCCGGTCGAGGTCGAGGTGGACAGCGAAGCAATCGAGCTGTTAGCCGTCGAGAGGCCGGTCGACGTGGAAGTCGACAGCGACGTCACCGTGCTGTTGGTCGTGCTCAAGCCTGTCGACAGCGAAGTGATACCGCTAGTTGCGGTGCTCAATCCTGTTGAGGTCGAGGTGGACAGGGAGGTGATCGAGCTGTTGGCCGTCGACAGGCCGGTCGACGTTGAAGTCGACAACGAAGCGACGTTGCTGTTGGTGGTGCTGAGGCCGGTGGACAGCGAGCCGATGCCGGTCGAAGTCGACGTCGAGAGCGAAGCAATAGAACTGTTCGCGGTCGAAAGCCCCGTTGAGGTTGCAGTCGACAGCGATGTGATCGAACTCGTGGCTGTCGAGAGACCGGTCGACGTGGAGGTCGAGAGCGAAGCGACGGTGCTGTTGGTGGTGCTGAGGCCGGTCGAGAGCGAGCCGATACCGGTCGAGGTCGAGGTGGACAGCGAAGCGATCGAGCTGTTGGCGGTCGAGAGGCCCGTCGACGTGGAAGTCGACAGCGACGTCACCGTGCTGTTGGTCGTGCTCAAACCTGTCGACAGCGAAGTGATACCGCTTGTTGCGGTGCTCAATCCTGTTGACGTCGAGGTGGACAGGGAGGCGATCGAGCTGTTCGCGGTCGAAAGCCCCGTTGAGGTTGAAGTCGACAACGACGTGATCGAGCTGTTAGCCGTCGAAAGTCCAGTTGATGTGGAAGTCGACAACGAAGCGACATTGCTGTTGGTCGTGCTCAGGCCTGTTGACAGTGATGTGATGCCACTAGTTGCGGTGCTCAATCCTGTTGAGGTCGAGGTCGACAGCGAGGCGATTGAGCTGTTGGCCGTCGACAAGCCAGTCGACGTGGAGGTCGACAGCGAAGCGACGTTGCTGTTGGTGGTGCTGAGGCCGGTGGACAGCGAGCCGATGCCGGTCGAGGTCGACGTAGACAGCGAAGCGATCGTGCTGTTGGCCGTCGAGAGGCCGGTCGACGTGGAGGTCGACAGCGAAGCGACGTTGCTGTTGGTGGTGCTGAGGCCGGTGGACAGCGAGCCGATACCGGTCGAGGTCGAGGTGGACAGCGAAGCGATCGAGCTGTTGGCCGTCGAGAGGCCAGTCGACGTGGAAGTCGACAGCGACGTCACCGTGCTGTTGGTCGTGCTCAAGCCTGTCGACAGTGAAGTGA
>NZ_JAAGNW010000337.1:0-3149 GCF_010645215.1 Burkholderia multivorans
ACCAGTCGATGCCCTCGTCGCGCCAGGTGCGGACCGACCAGTGCAGGCGGATGCTGATCTGCGGCAGCCGGAACGGCAGTTCGACGACGCGCAGCGCCACGCCGCGCTGCTGCGCGAGTTGCTGCACGAGCCGCTCCGGCAGTACGGCGGTGAGGGCGGTATGCGCGAGCACTTCCGGCAGCATGAAGAAGCTGGGCACGACGAGCGAGGGCTGGATGCCCAGCGCGCGCATGCGTTCGATCACGATCTGATGGGCGGAGTGCGGCACGCTCGCGACCGCGTAGCGCAGCGCGGCATCCGCCGGGGCGCGGGGATCCTGGACACCGACATAGCGATCCTTGAACAGCAGCGTGCTGGTCTTGCTCGCCTTGAGCTGCGGAATCCAGCCGAACGCGACGTCGAGGTTGCCGTCGGCGAGGCGTTCCGCGAGCGCGCCGTCCCATGCGCCGACGACCTGGATCCGCACGTCCGGCGCGTGCTCGCCGAGGCGCGCGACGATCCGGTTGAGCATCAGCGCCTGGCCGACGTCGGTCATATAGAGCGAGAACGTGCGTCGCGAGGTGGACGGGTCGAAACCGGACGGCACGTTGAGCGCGGATTCCAGCGCGCCGAGTGCGGTCGCGCTGGGATCGGCCCATTGGCGCGCGAGCGCGCTCGGCTGCATGCCCTGCGCGCTGCGCGTGAAGAGCGGATCGGCGGCGATCTGCCGCAGGCGCGCGAGCAGCGTCGAGACCGCGGGCTGGGACATGCCGAGCAGATCGGCCGCGCGGCCGACGTGACGCTCACGGTATAGCGTGACGAACACCTTCAGCAAACGGAAGTCGAGCTGCTCCAGGGCGATTTGACGCGGCATCGCGGCCTCGAAATGAAAATCGGCATTATAAGAAAAAAAAGATAAAGCATATCGGTCTGAACGAATTGAGCTGCAGGTGCGCCGGCTCTAACTTGACACCTTCATTCACGACGAACGGAGTGTCATGAAATCCAAGCTGAAACCCGCCGCCCGCACGGCACCGGGCGAGGGCCAGCCGTACCTGAGCACGGCCATCGTACGGCTGATGGCGATCACGGTTGGCTGTGCGGTCGCGAGCAATTACTACGCGCAGCCGCTGTTGCAGGCGATCAGCGCGCACTTCGGCGTATCGGCCACCGAGGCGGGCGGCATCGTGACCGTTGCGCAGCTGAGCTACGCGATGGGGCTGCTGCTGCTGGTGCCGCTCGGCGATCTCGTCGGGCGGCGCGGCCTCGTCGTGCTGATGACCGCATTGTCGGCCGTGGGATTGCTCGTGACCGCGCATGCGCCGAGCCTGCCGGTCATGCTGCTCGGCACCGCGATGACGGGGTGCCTGTCGGTGGTGGCGCAAGTGCTGCTGCCGCTGGCGTCGGCGCTGGCCGCGCCCGACGCGCGCGGCAAGGCCGTCGGCACGGTGATGAGCGGCCTGCTGCTGGGCATCCTGCTCGCGCGCGTGTTCGCCGGCATCCTGGCCGATCTGGGCGACTGGCGGCTCGTGTACCAACTCGCGGCGGCGGCGATGCTCGTGCTGTCGGCTGCGCTCTGGCGCATGCTGCCGCGCGTGGCCGCGACGGGCGGCGCATCCTATCCGCGCCTGCTGGCCTCCACGCTGAGGCTGTATGTCGACGAACCGCTCGTGCGTGCGCGTTCGCTGCTCGGCGTCGTGCTGTTCGCCTCGTTCAGCCTGATGTGGACGCCGCTCACGTTCCTGCTGTCCGCGCCGCCGTATCGCTATTCGAGCGCGGCGATCGGCCTGTTCGGTCTCGCGGGCGCGGCCGGGGCGTGGAGCGTCGGCTGGTTCGGCAGACTCGTCGATCGCGGTCGCGGCGATCGCGCGACCTGGGGCGGGCTCGTGCTGCTGCTGGCGTCGTGGCTGCCGCTCGCCTGCGGCACAGTGTCGCCATGGGCGCTCGTGGCCGGCATCGTGCTGCTCGATTTTGCGATCCAGGGCGTGCACGTCACCAACCTCGGCCTGCTGTATCGACGTCGCCCCGACGCGCGCAGCCGCCTGACGGCGGGCGCGATGACCTGCAACTTCATCGGAGCCGCGCTGGGATCGCAGCTGTCGCTGCGGCTGTACGCGTGGGCGGGGTGGCCGGGCGTCTGCATGACGGGCGGCGCGCTCGCGGCGCTTGCGTTACTCTGTTTTGCCGTCGCGCGGAACGGCGCGCCGGCCAGCCAACCCGATCACCCAGGAGTCGTTCGATGAAGGCCCGATCCGTGGTTCCCGAGATTGATTGCGCGCGCATCCTTCCCGGTTTCGATTTCGCCGATGCCTATCAGGTGGCGGCGCCGGCCGGCATCGACGCGATCGGCGCGGCGGACCGGATGTTCGCGAGCAGCCCGCCCTGGTTGCGCGTGCTGCTCGCGCTGCGCAACCGGCTCGGCATGCTGGTCGCGTTGAAGCCCGCGCACGGGGGCCGCTTTCCGGTGTTGGCGCAATCGCCGCGCGAGGTGTTGATGGGCTTCGACGACTACCACCTGGATTTCCGCGTCGTGATCGTCGTCGCGGATGGGCGCGCGACGCTCACGACGATCGTGCGTACGCACAACCTGCTGGGGCGCGGCTACCTGGCGGCGATCATGCCGTTCCACCATCTGGTCGCGGCGCGCGTCGCCACGCAGATCGGGTTATCCGGCGCGTGACGGCGTTGAGGCGCGCGGCTCACGACACCCGCGTCAGCCACTCGTGGCCCTTCAGCATGCCGTTCCAGTAGAGCCAGGGCAGCACGGTGGTCTTCAGGTGCCATGCGGCGCGGCGCGGCACCAGCGGATCGAGCGGGAAGGTCGGCAGCAGCTTGCCGCCGTAGCCGAATTCCGCGAGCACGATGCGGCCTTTCTCGACCGTCAGCGGGCAGGCGCCGTAGCCGTCGTAGCGCGTGGCCGGCTGCGCGCCGTCGCGGACCGCGAGCAGGTTGCGCGCGACGATCACGATCTGCTTGCGCGCGGCGGCGGCGGTTTTCGCGTTGGGCGCAGAGCATACGTCGCCGAGCGCGAACACGTTCGGATAGCGCGGGTGCCGCAGCGTCTCCTGGTCCACTTCGCACCAGCCGTCGGCATTCGCGAGCGGGCTCGCGCGCACGAAGTCCGGCGCGATCTGCGGCGGGACCACGTGCAGCAGGTCGAACGGCTTGTC
>NZ_JAAGNW010000337.1:3182-4527 GCF_010645215.1 Burkholderia multivorans
GACCTCGATGCGATCGAGCACGCCGCTGCGTCGCCAGTGATCGCAGGCGAGATACATGGCCTTTTGCGGCGCGCCCGCGCACTTGATCGGCATCGCCGGCTGCGTGAACAGCGCGCGCCCCTGCTTGAGCGTCTGCACGCATTCCCACGTGTAGGGGGCGAGGTCGAAGCGATAGTTCGAGGTCACGCCGTTGCGCCCGAGGGTCGCCTCCAGGCCGTCGATCCGATCCCAGGCGAGTTGCAGGCCGGGACAGACGATCAGTTGCTGGTAGTCGAGCGCGGCGCCGTCGTCGAGCACGACGCGGTTCTGATCGGGCTCGAAGCGAGCGGCGCGGGCGCGGATCCAGTGCGCGCCGCGCGGGATCAGGGATTCGGTCGGGCGGACGGTCTTGTCGATGTCGTACGCGCCGCCGCCGACCAGGGTCCAGGCCGGCTGATAGTAATGACGGTCGCTGGGTTCGACAATGGCGATCCGCAGATCGCGGCGGCGCTTGAGCAGGCTGGCGGTGACGCCGATGCCGGCCGCGCCGCCGCCGACCACGACGATGTCGAACGAACGGGAAGTCAGGGAAGAGGAAGTCATGGGCGATCGAATGGAATAGGGAGAGCGGGCGGCGCACAGGCCGCTCGCGGGCGTACGGCTAGAGGACGTCGAGCGGAATCTTGAGGTAGCGGGTGCCGTTGCTGTCCGGCTCGGGCAGCTTGCCGGCCTGGATGTTGAGCTGGATCGACGGGATGATCAGCGTCGGCATGCCGAGCGTGCGGTCGCGCGCGGTGCGCATCGCGATGAAGTCGGCTTCGGCGATCGCGCCGCCGACGTGCACGTTGGCCGCGCGCTGTTCGGCGACGGTCGTATGCCAGCGCAGCGGGCGGCCGTCGGGCGGATAGTCGTGACACATGTAGAGCTGCGTCTCGTCGGGCAGCGCGAGCAGGCGCTGGATCGACTGGTAGAGCGTATGGGCGTCGCCGCCGGGGAAATCGCAGCGCGCGGTGCCGACGTCGGGCATGAACAGCGTGTCGCCGACGAACGCGACGCCGTCGAAGTGGTACGCGACGTCGGCGGGCGTATGGCCCGGCACGTGCATGACGCTCGCCTGCAGCGCGCCGACGCTGAAGCATTCGCCTTCGTGGAACAGATGGTCGAACTGCGAGCCGTCGGGCATGAAGGCCGGCTCGAGGTGGAAGACCGGACCGAAGATCCTTTGCACCGCGCGGATCTGCTCGCCGATCGCGATCTTGCCGCCGAGATGCGTGCGCAGATACGGGGCGGCGGAGATATGGTCGGCGTGCGCGTGCGTTTCGAGCAGCCATTCGACGCGCAGGTCGTGCGTGCGGACGTAATCGAT
>NZ_JAAGNW010000338.1:0-2437 GCF_010645215.1 Burkholderia multivorans
AGTCATCCTGTCTCAAGTTAGACGCAAATCACCGCGATCGACACTGTGTGTCCGGTAGCGCTTGACGCTCTAGGGCGACAGTCCTAATATGCAGGAATTATAGGACAACAATCCTAATTCTGTCCGGCGCCGCGAAGAAAGATCGAGACAGAGGCGGGATGGCCGAGGGGGCGACGAAGGTCTCATCGGCACGCGCGTTCATGGCGACGACGGAGGGAAGGCGCGGCGTGAGGGCGCATGCCGATGGATTGACCGGGTGGCCTGCAACCCGGCCATCGGCATGCGGACCAGGACGGTATTTTTAGGAATACCTATTTACAGAAGAAGATCATGAATCGACTCAATCGTTTGGGACGGCGCGTTGGTGCACGTGATCCAGGTAGGGAAAGCGCTGTCATGCGTGATGTTCGCTTGCCGGAGAACCTGCTATCCGCTTCTCAGACGGTGCGGCAAACGCCGGAAAACCCGTTTCGGAATTGACTACGATGAACCTCCTCAAAACACGCCGCTCGCGTCTTGCGGTTATCGCGTCGACGGCCGGTATCGCGATCGGCCTGGGTCTGATGATCAATATGAAGGTGGGCGCGAGCGCACCGGGAAAGTCAGGCGCGCCGCTTCCCGAAGTCGACGTCGCCACGGTGCTCGCCAGGACCGTGACGGACTGGCAAAGCTACTCGGGCCGCCTCGAAGCGGTCGAGAAAGTCGACGTGCGGCCGCAGGTGGCCGGCACGATCGTCTCGGTCAACTTCAAGGACGGTGCGCTCGTGAAGAAGGGCGACACGCTGTTCGTGATCGATCCGCGCCCGTATCAGGCCGAGGTCGACCGCGCGGCCGCGCAGCTCGCGGCCGCGCAGGCCCGCGACGGCTATGCGCAAAGCGACTGGCAGCGCGCGCAGCGCCTGATCGGCGACAACGCGATCGCGAAGCGCGACTACGACGAAAAGCAGAACGGCGCGCGCGAGGCGAACGCAAACCTGAAAGCGGCCGCCGCCGCGCTCGAGACCGCGCGCATCAACCTCGGCTACACGCGCATCGTCGCGCCGGTCGCGGGCCGTGTGTCGCGCGCGGAGATCACTGTCGGCAACGTGGTGTCGGCCGGCGCATCGGCCGCGCCGCTGACGACGCTGGTCTCGGTGTCGCCGATCTATGCGTCGTTCGACGCCGACGAACAGACCTACCTGCAGTACATCGGCGGCGCGAAGGACGGTCGCCGGGTGCCGGTGGAGCTGGGGCTCGCGAACGAGAGCGGCTATTCGCGCCGAGGCGTGATCGATTCGGTCGATAACCGGCTCGACACGTCGTCGGGCACGATCCGCGTGCGCGCGCGCTTCGACAATCCGGACGGCATGCTGGTGCCGGGCCTGTATGCGCGCATCAAGGTGGGCGGCAGCGCGCCGCATCCGGCGCTGCTCGTCGACGACGCGGCGATCAACACCGACCAGGAGAAGAAGTTCGTATTCGTGGTCGACCCGCGGGGTCGGGTGTTGTACCGGGAAGTCGGGCTCGGCGAGCTGCACGGTAACCAGCGGGTCATCGTGAGCGGGTTGCAGGCGTCCGATCGCATCGTGGTGAGCGGCACCCAACTGGTGCACCCGGGCGAACAGGTGAGGCCGCACCCGGTGCCGATGACGGGCGAGGAGCCGCTCGCAACCCATGAGAACGTGCCGGGAAAAACAGCGACCTGACCCGGCCGCCACGCTGACCGACACGCGCAACGGGGCCGGTTCGGCCGACGCAACGGGGCCGGCCGGGTGCGCACGGTTGCGAGGCGCCGTTTCGTGGGGCGGGCAGCCCCGGAATGCCGTTCGTCGCCTCATCGGGCGTGAGGCGCCGGGGTTGCCCCGGTAGTGCGATTACGCTCAACCAGATAGAGCAATTCATGAACATATCCAAATTCTTCATCGATCGGCCGATTTTCGCGGGCGTCCTGTCCGTCGTCATTCTGCTGGCCGGTGTGATCGCGATATTCATGCTGCCGATTTCCGAGTATCCGGAAGTCGTGCCGCCATCCGTGATCGTCAAGGCGCAGTATCCGGGCGCGAATCCGAAGGTCATCGCCGAGACGGTCGCCGCGCCGCTCGAGGAGCAGATCAACGGCGTCGAGGACATGCTCTACATGCAGTCGCAGACCAACAGCGACGGCAACCTGACGCTCACCGTGACGTTCAAGCTCGGCACCGACCCGGACAAGGCCACGCAACTCGTGCAGAACCGCGTGAACCAGGCGCTGCCGCGCCTGCCGGAAGACGTGCAGCGGCTCGGCATCACGACGGTGAAAAGCTCGCCGGCGATCACGCTGATCGTGCATCTGATCTCGCCGGACAATCGCTATGACATGACCTATCTGCGCAACTACGCGCTGATCAACGTCAGGGACCCGCTGTCGCGCATCCGCGGCGTGGGCGACGTGCAGCTGTGGGGCGCGGGCGATTACTCG
>NZ_JAAGNW010000338.1:2447-4505 GCF_010645215.1 Burkholderia multivorans
ACTCGATGCGTATCTGGCTCGATCCGCAGAAAGTCGCGGAGCACGATCTGACCGCGGACGACGTGGTGAAGGCGATTCGCGAACAGAACGTGCAGGTCGCGGCGGGGGTGGTCGGCGCATCGCCGTCGTTGCCCGGCACGTCCTTGCAGTTGTCGGTGAATGCGCGCGGTCGCCTGCAGTCCGAGGGCGAGTTCGGCGACATCGTCGTGAAAACCTCGCCGAGCGGCGGCGTCACGCATCTGCGCGATGTGGCGCGGATCGACCTCGGTTCGTCGAGCTACGGCTTGCGTGCGCTGCTCGACAACCAGTCGGCGGTCGCGATCCCGGTCTACCAGTTGCCGGGGGCGAACTCCCTCGAAGTGGCCGACGAGGTCCGCAAGACCATGCAGAATCTGAAGCGGGATTTCCCCGCCGGCGTGGATTATCGAATCGTCTACGACCAGACCGTGTACATGCGTTCGAGCATCGAGGCGGTCGTGCATACGCTGATCGAGGCCATCATCCTGGTGGCGATCGTCGTGATCGTCTTTCTGCAGACCTGGCGTGCGTCGATCATTCCGTTGATTGCCGTGCCGGTGTCGATCATCGGTACCTTCGCGCTGTTGCTGCTGTTCGGATACTCGATCAATACGCTGTCTTTGTTCGGGATGGTGCTGGCGATCGGGCTCGTGGTCGATGACGCGATCGTGGTGGTCGAGAACGTCGAGCGCAACATCGAAGGCGGGCTTGGCCCGCGCGAGGCGACCTACAAGGCGATGCAGGAGGTGAGCGGTCCCATCGTCGCCATTGCCCTCACGCTAGTGGCCGTGTTCGTGCCGCTCGCGTTCATGTCGGGGTTGACGGGCCAGTTCTACAAGCAGTTCGCGATGACCATTGCGATCTCGACGGTGATTTCGGCATTCAACTCGCTGACGCTTTCGCCGGCGCTGGCGGCGTCGCTGTTGAAGGCGCACGGCGGCCGGGAAGACTGGCTGACGCGTGCGATGAATCGGGTGCTGGGCGGTTTTTTCCGCGGCTTCAACAAAGTGTTCGAGCGCAGCGCGAGAAACTACGGACACAGCGTACGGCGTGTGCTGTCGCGCAGAACCTTGATGCTCGGCATGTATCTGGGGCTCGTCGCCGCCGCCGTGCTGGTGGCCCGCGTGTTGCCGACCGGGTTCATCCCGTCGCTCGACCGGGGCTATCTGGTGGCGTTCGCGCAATTGCCGAGCGGCGCGTCGCTCGATCGCACCGAAGGCATGATGCGGCGCATGTCGTCGATCGCCCTGAAACAGCCGGGCGTCGCCCATGCGCCGGCCTTTCCGGGCATGTCGGTGAACGGCTTCATGAACAGTTCGAGCGCGGGCATCGTGTTCGTGATGCTCAAACCCGCCAGCGAGCGGCACGGCCTGTCGGCGGATGCGATCGCCGCGTCGCTGAACCATCAATACGGCGGGCTCAAGGGCGCATTCATCGCCGTGTTTCCGCCGCCCGCGGTGTTCGGCCTCGGTACGCTCGGCGGGTTCAAGCTGCAGATCGAGGATCGCGGCGCGATGGGCTACACGCATCTGGCCGACGCCGTGAATCATTTCATCAAGCAACTGAAGCAGGCGCCGGAGTTCGGCCGGCTCTTCACGAACTACCAGATCAACGTGCCGCAGCTCAACGTCGAGCTCGATCGCGTGAAGGCGAAGCAGCTGGGCGTGAACGTGACCGATGTGTTCGACACGATGCAGATCTACCTGGGCTCGCTGTACGTGAACGACTTCAACCGCTTCGGTCGCGTCTACCAGGTGCGGGTGCAGGCGGATGCGCCGTTCCGCCAGCGCGCGGACGACATCCTCCAGCTCAAGACCCGCAACGCGGCGGGCGAGATGGTGCCGCTGTCGTCGCTCGTCACGGTGTCGCCGACCTTCGGGCCGGAGATGGTGGTGCGCTACAACGGCTACACCGCCGCCGACGTGAACGGCGGGCCTGCGCCCGGCTATTCGTCGGGGCAGGCGCAGGCGGCGATCGAACGGATCGCCGCGCAGACCCTGCCGCGCGGCGTGAAGTTCGAATGGACCGACCTCACGTACC
>NZ_JAAGNW010000339.1:0-3005 GCF_010645215.1 Burkholderia multivorans
CCCACAATTCGTCATCAACGATCGGCGCTTGCATTCCTCATGATCCCGTTGCTCAGATGCTTGAGGTTAACAGGTCGCCGGTGAAGTTAACAGCCTCTTCGGGGTCTTTTTGAACTGGCCTCTAAGCGTGCGCGGATCGACGATCTCGACGCGCGCGCCGATGCAGCTTGCGCCATGTCCGAGCAGCACGCGGCCGCCGTCCGTCTCGTCCCGCGCCGCTACCCGGCCGCACGCGAGCGCGGCGGGATCGATCGCGAAGCGGCGCAGCGGCGCGCCGCGCGGATGCGTGGCGACCTTCAGCGCCGTCTCCGCGAGCCCGTAGCCCGGGCACACCACGGTGGGATCGAGGCCGTACGGCGCGAAGGTCTCGACGAAGCGGCGCACGACATCGTCGCGCACGGGTTCCGCGCCGTTGATCGCCACCTTCAGCGTGCGCAGGTCGAGCCCCGCGGTCCGACGCGGATCGGCGGTGTCGACGCACAGCTGGAACGCGAAGTTCGGCGCGGCCGTGTGCGTCGCGCCGAAGCGCGTGATCGCGCGCAGCCAGCGCATCGGCTGCTGCAGGAACGTCATCGGCGCCAGCTGGTGGCACGGAAAGCCGTTGTAGAGCGGCTGCAGCACGCCGTACAGCAGCCCCATGTCGTGGAACACCGGCAGCCAGCTGACCATGCAGCTGTCGGGGCCGTGCCGCGAGGCGCGATCGATGTCGCACAGCGTCGCGAGCGCGTTGCCGTGGCTGACCATCACCCCCTTCGGCTCGCTGACCGAACCCGAGGTGTATTGCAGCCAGGCGAGCGCGTCCGGACCGGGCTGCGGCACGTCCGCCGCCGGCAGCGGCGCGTCGGCCGCGCCGCCCGCCAGCAGCGTGCAGCCCGCCTCGCGCAGCAGCGCATCGAGATCGGGCCGATCGACCGCCAGATGGTCCGGCCCGAGCGCGAGGCGCGGCGCGGCTTCGCGCAGGATCGGCAGGAGCCGCGTCATCGGGCGGCCGACGCGCGGCAGGTCGACGCATACCGCGATCATCCGGGCGTACAGGCAACCGAAGAACGCGACCAGGAACGCCGCGCCGCCCGGGAACAGCAGCACCCGGTCGCCCGCGCGGCCGTGGCGCAGCAGGTGCGCCGCGCAGGCGCGCGCGCCGCGGTCGAGCATCGCGTAGGTCAGCGCGTCGCCCGGCTCGTCGCCGTTGCGCGGGAAGTGATAGGCAAGCTGCTCGGGCGTGCGTTCGGCGCGGCCGCGCAGCAGCTGGTTGAGATCGGAGCAAGGCAGGGAGAGCGCCGGGGCAAGGAGCGGGGGCGTGACGACGTCAGCTCCAGTAATAGACATCCTGCCTCCCTTTCGAAAACGCGATGAAGCCGCCGATCGTCACGCGCCGGCCGCCTTCCGCGACCGGCACGACCCGATGCAGGATGGTGCCGCCGTTGAACACGAGGAGCGACCCGGGCGGCGGGGTCACCGACATGCGCGGATAGTTCTCCATGACGTCGGTGATCGGCCGGCCGCGGATCGTGCCCGTATGCGCGATGCCGCCGCGCTCCTTGTCGAGCCATTCGGTCTCTTCCCAGCGCATGCCGTACAGCATCAGCTCGCCGCCCGCGCGCGGCGCTTCGAGCACGATGAAGAAGCCGAGATGATCGGTATGACTGACGAGCGTGGACAGGTGGCGATAGCCGCGCGTCGCGTGCAGGAACTGGTTCTCGAAATGCCAGCCGATGCCCTGCCCGACTTCCAGCACGCGCACGGTCGCGTGCGTATACGGCTCGCCGTCGGGCGCATTCGGCACCCGCAGGCCGCGGCCGCCCGTCATCGCCCCCAGCAGCTCGGCGAGGCGCGAGGAGAAATCGCGGCCGCCCTCGAACAGCTGCGCGCAGAAAACCCGGAACTCGGCCGCCTCGCGCCGATAGCGATCGAGATCCGATTCGGCGATATACAGCGCGGGGCCGTAGATCAGCACCTTGCCGAACGGCGAATCGGGCAGCGGCTCGCGCCGCGTCAGGCGGCTCGACACGCGCTCGATCTCCTCGCGCGAAAAGGCGTTGTGGATGACCAGGCCGTCGACCCGGCCCTCGCTGATGTCGGCGAGACCGTCCGGCCGCGTGCCGGCGAGATCGGCGGCATCGAGTTCTTCGAGGCGATAAGGCGGCTCGGCCTCGTCCGGCACGGAAATGACCGTGCGGGCGCCGGCGGATCGGGCCACAGACATACGTCGTCCTCCTGGAAGCACATCCGGCCGAGATCGCGGCACGCCCGCGCCGGCCTGGTGAGAATCGAGCGAACCGGTACACACGCCACACACCAGGAGGCCGCCCGCGTCCTTTCGGAACGCAGCGGGCGGCCGCTTCCTAGCGCAACGCCGGGAAGATCACTGCCGCTGGATCTGGCTGCCGATGTGGCAGCTGGTCGAGCAGTAGGCGTCCATCAGGGTCCGGACGGTAGCGTTCGTGTAGTACTCCGTCTTCACCGAGTGGATGTATTGCGTGACTTCCTGCTCGGAGAACGAGAAGCCCTTCTTCTTGCCCACTTCGACGATCAAGTGCGCGGCCGAAGCGACCTTGTCGCCGCCGTTCTTCGTCGCAACCTTGGCATCCTCGAACAACTTCTGGTCGGTCCGCTTGTCGCACTTCTTCAGGAAGTCCACCAGCTGGTCCATCGCCATAACACACCTCTCAGGAAATTATGTTGAGATGATGAGCGTGACCGGAATCGCGCTGCCTGCCCGTGAGCCGTCACGCCCACCTCAGTATGGAGACACGCTATCCAATTTTTCAAGCTATTTTATGCAAGATTCGATCCTAATAGCATTTCATTTAATTTCATATACGAACAGCAAAAATTTTTGCCATATAGCGCTAAATCAACGATCCATGGATACAAGGAATTCGATTTTTTCATTCTTGCTACAGGTTCCCGACAATCAAACTGGAAGCCAGTACTTAATTAAAGAATGACGTGTTCCGAAACGCCCATCACTTCTCGTTTACCCTTGTCACATCGCGCTTTGCAAG
>NZ_JAAGNW010000339.1:3015-4477 GCF_010645215.1 Burkholderia multivorans
ATCGATTGATTATTGAAATTGGAACAAAATTTCCGCCGATTTTTTCACCACCCGATCTTTCCCGAACGGCTGGCTTTCGAAAAAATCAGACCGCAAGAAAAAGTCCGAACCGAGACAACCCCGATGAAACAAACCGGATTTTCTCCGGTTAAACCGACGGAATTCAAAGCGACGCACCCCATTCCACGTCGCATTGCTTTTCATTATTTTTTCTTATTGAATGAAACGGAATCCGGATAGCCCGGGTGCATTTGTATATTTGAATTGCGCCGCGCCGGGAGCGAATGGTTTAATCCAGTCCGTCACGCCCGCCGGCAGGCGCGCGTGCTCTCCCGCCGCATACGACTCACGGCCGGCGGCCGCCACGCGCAAGCACGGAGACCAACGTGAAGCTGAGCGAGCTTGGCAGCATCTTTTTCCTGCAGCTGTTCGTCATCATGGCTGCGTGCCGGGCCGCCGGCTGGTTGACCGAGCGCTGGCTGAAGCAGCCGCGCGTGGTCGGCGAAATGCTCGCGGGCGTCGTGCTGGGGCCGTCGCTGTTCGGGCTCGTCGCGCCCGATCTTCAGCAGGCCATCTTCCCGCCCGAGTCGAAGAGCGTGCTGTACGTCTGCGCGCAGCTCGGCATCGGCCTCTATATGTTCATCGTCGGGCTCGGCTTCCGGGGCGACCACTTCCGCGCCAACAGCAAGAGCGCGATTGCCGTGTCGGTGTTCGGGATGGCCGCGCCGTTCGCCGGCGCGATCCTGCTGGTGCCGTGGCTGCTGCGCACGCCGGGGCTGTTTCCCGGCCATCCGAGCCTGCTCCAGGCCACGCTGTTCATGGGCGCAGCAATCTCGATCACCGCGTTTCCGATGCTCGCGCGCATCATCCACGAGCGCGGCCTGAGCGACACGCGGCTCGGCACGCTTGCGCTGTCCGCCGGCGCGGTCGACGATGCAGGCGCATGGATCGTGCTCGCGATCGTACTCGCGACCTTCAGCGGCGATGCCGCCGCCGCGTGGCGCGCGGTGACCGGCTGCATCGGCTTCGCCGCCTGCATGATCACGTTCGGGCCGCGCCTGCTCGCACCGCTCGGCCAGTGGGCCGAGCGCGACCGGCAGGTCGGCCCGACGCTGCTGTCGGTCGTGCTGCTGCTGTTCATGCTGGCCGCGTACGCGATGGACCGGGTGGGCGTGCACGCAGTGTTCGGCGGCTTCATCCTCGGCGCGGCGATCCCGCGCGGGCGCCTCGCGAGCGAGTTGCGCCGGCAGCTGGAGCCGTTCACGCTGGCGCTGCTGCTGCCGATCTTCTTCGCCTATTCGGGATTGAACACGCGCCTCACGCTGCTGACCGAGCCGGCGCTGATCCCGCTGACCGCGGCGATCCTCGCCGTCTCGGTCGCCGGCAAGGCCGGCGCGTGCTGGCTCGCCGCGCGCGTCACGGGCCAGGACAACCGCACGAGCCTCGGCATCGCGTCGCTGTC
>NZ_JAAGNW010000034.1:0-23345 GCF_010645215.1 Burkholderia multivorans
ATCGAGCTTGAATCGAGCCTCGGCTATTACCTGACGAAGGCGCGCCAGGCGCTGTTCGAACGGATGGACCGCGCGCTCGGGCCGCTCGACCTGACGGCGCAGCAGATCGGCGTGATCCTGCTGCTCGCGCGCGGCTATGCGCGCACGCCGTTCGAGCTGTCGCGCAAGCTGTCGTACGACAGCGGCTCGATGACCCGCCTGCTGGATCGCCTCGAAAAGAAGGATTTCATCAGCCGCGCGCGCAGCGCGTCGGACCGGCGCGTGATCGAGCTGAGCCTGACCGCGCGCGGCGCGGAGGCGGCCCGCGCGCTGCCGGGCGTGATCGCGGGCGAACTGAACGCGCAGCTCGCGGGCTTTTCCGCCGACGAACTGGGCACCCTCACCGCGCTCCTGCAGCGCTTCGTCGCGAACGGGCCGCCGGACGGCCGCGCGTGCGTCACGCGGGAGGATCCGCCGGTGCGCTAGCCGCGCGGCGCAGCCATCGAATTATTCAGTAGACGCTTATTTATCTGTCTGGGCAGAAGCCGACTCTGCATGAATGATCCGGCCGCCCGAACCATGCCGGGGCGCGCCCGCCCCTTGGGAGAGACTCATGGCCGCGACGGCCCCCGCCACTGCTTCCGCCGAACCCGCGCCGCTATCGGGCGGCGTGCTCGCGCTCCTCACCGTCGGGCTCGCGCTCGGCACCTTCATGGAGGTGCTCGACACCTCGATCGCCAACGTCGCCGTGCCGACCATCTCCGGCAGCCTCGGCGTGGCGACGAGCGAAGGCACCTGGGTGATCTCGTCGTATTCGGTCGCCTCCGCGATCGCGGTGCCGCTGACCGGCTGGCTCGCGCGCCGGGTCGGCGAGGTGCGGCTCTTCACGCTGTCGGTGCTCGCGTTCACGATCGCGTCCGCCTTGTGCGGGTTCGCGACCAATTTCGAGTCGCTGATCGCGTTCCGGCTGTTGCAGGGGCTCGTGTCCGGCCCGATGGTGCCGCTCTCGCAGACCATCCTGATGCGCAGCTATCCGCCCGCGAAGCGCGGCCTCGCGCTCGGCCTGTGGGCGATGACGGTGATCGTCGCGCCGATCTTCGGCCCGGTGATGGGCGGCTGGATCACCGACAACTACACCTGGCCCTGGATCTTCTACATCAACCTGCCGATCGGGATCTTCTCGGCCGTGTGCGCGTACTTCCTGCTGCGCGGCAGGGAAACCAAGACCACCAGGCAGCGGATCGATGCGATCGGGCTCGCGCTGCTCGTGATCGGCGTGTCCTGCCTGCAGATGATGCTCGACCTCGGCAAGGACCGCGACTGGTTCAATTCGCGCTTCATCGTCGCGCTCGCGCTGATCGCGGTCGTCGCGATCGCGTTCATGCTGGTGTGGGAGACCACCGAGAAGGAGCCGATCGTCGACCTGTCGCTGTTCAAGGACCGCAACTTCGCGCTCGGCGCGCTGATCATCTCGTTCGGCTTCATGGCCTTCTTCGGCTCGGTCGTGATCTTCCCGCTGTGGCTGCAGACCGTGATGGGCTACACGGCCGGGATCGCGGGCCTCGCCACCGCGCCCGTCGGCCTGCTCGCGCTCGTGCTGTCGCCGCTGATCGGCCGCAACCTGCACCGGCTCGACCTGCGGATGGTCGCGAGCTTCGCGTTCATCGTGTTCGCGGGCGTGTCGTTCTGGAATGCCACCTTCACGCTCGACGTGCCGTTCAACCACGTGATCCTGCCGCGCCTCGTGCAGGGGATCGGCGTCGCGTGCTTCTTCGTGCCGATGACCACCATCACGCTGTCGAGCATCAGCGACGAGCGGCTCGCGAGCGCGTCCGGGCTGTCGAACTTCCTGCGCACGCTGTCGGGCGCGATCGGCACCGCCGTCAGCTCGACCTACTGGGAGAACGACGCGATCTACCACCACGCCGTGCTGTCGGAATCCGTCAACGTCTACGCGCAGAACACCACCGCCTACCAGGACGCGCTCGCGCAGCTCGGCGTCGTCGGCCAGGTGTCGAGCGCGCAGATCAACCAGCTCGTCACGCAGCAGGGCTTCATGATGGCGACCAACGATTTCTTCTACCTGTCGGGGCTCGCGTTCATCGGGCTCTCGCTGCTGGTCTGGGTGACCAAGCCGAAGAAGGGCATGGGGCCCGCGCTCGGCCACTGAGCGCCGCGCCTCAGCGCGCGCGCAGGCTGCCGAACACGAGATCGTCGCTCGGGTCGACCGGCCGGGTCTCGCGCGCGACGTCGAGCCACGCGCGCGCCGCATGCGACAGGTAGCCCTTCCTGAGCCAGCCGACCGCGATCGCCCAGCTGATCTCGGGCTCGACGATCGGCCGGCAACTGAACTCGACCGGGTCGAGCCGCCGGCAGTACGGCTCCGGCAGCAGCGCGATGCCGACCCCCGCGTGCACCAGCGCCGCCATGAAATCCCAATGGCCGCTGCGGCTCACGATCGACGGCGCGAAGCCGGCCCGGCGGCACGCGTCGAGCACCGCGTCGTGCAGCGCGAGGCTCTCCCCGTAGAACACGAACGGCTCGCCCGCGAGGTCGGCGAGCGGCACCGCGGCCGCCGCGTCCCAGCGCGCGCCGCGCCGCGACACCAGCCACAGCGGCGCGCGCACCATCGGCAGCACCTCGAACACGGCCGGGTCGACCGGCTCCAGCACGCCGCCCAGCTCCAGTTCGCCCGCCACGAGCGCCGCCTCGATCGCGCGCGCGCCCTGCTCGAACAGCTTCAGCTCGATCTTCGGGTAGCGCTGCCGGAACGCCGCGATCGCCGGCGTGAACAGCGAGCCGCCGAGCGGCGGGATGCCGATCGTCAGCTCGCCGCGCCCGAGCGTGCCGAGATCGTTCAGCTCGGCCTGCAGCTGCGCCTGCGCGGCGAGCACGTCCTGGCCGCGCTGGAACACGATGCGCCCGGCGTCCGTCAGCACCATCTGGCGCCCGTCGCGCAGCAGCAGCGGCGAGCCGATCTCGTCCTCCAGCGACTTCACCATCTTGCTGATGGTCGGCTGGGTGACGAACATCAGCTCGGCCGCGGCCGTGAAGCTCTGTTGCCGGACCACCTCGACGAAATAACGCAGCGCCCGCAGTTCCATCGCCGTCTCCCCGGTCTCTGGATTCCAATATGGAATGATTTTAATAGATCCAAGTCATTTTATTTATGATGAGGTGAAATTTATACTGGCCGGGTCTGTTGAAACCGCCTGGAACCGTCATGTCGAAGCCGTTTGCCGCCGCCATCCCCGCCGGCCGGGTCGTGCTGCAGACCGCCGCGCTCGGCGCGCTGTGGCTCGCGGTCGACTGGGCCGTGCGCGCGAGCGGGCTGCCGGTGCCGTCCGGCGTGATCGGGCTCGCCGTGCTGCTCGCGCTGCTGTGGAGCGGCGGCGTCGCGCCCGGCTGGATCCAGGACGGCGCGAACTGGCTGCTGTCCGACATGCTGCTGTTCTTCATCCCGGCCACCGTCGCGGCCGTCCAGTACGGCGGGCTGTTCCGCGCCGACGGCTGGCGGCTCGCGCTCGTCGTGGTCGCCGGCACCGCCTTCGTGATGCTGGCCGTGGCGGTCGCCGTCGACGTCGCGGCCGGCTTCGAGCGCCGCCTCGCATTGCGGCGCCTACGCGCCGACCGGCGCCGCGCGCGCCGGGCCGCGACCGCGCCCAGGACCGCGGCCGCCTGAGCCGCCCGCCGCCATGCTCGCCTTCGCCGCCCTGCCTCCCACGCCCGTCGCCAGCACCGCCTGGTCGGCCGGCTGCTTCGTCCTCACGATCGCGCTCTATTTCGCGTCGAAGCGGCTCTACGCACGCCGCAAGACCCTGCTGTTCTCGCCGCTCGTGATGGTGCCCGCGGTGCTGGTCGCGTTCGTCGCGCTGACGGGCACCCCGTACGCCGTGTACTTCCACGACACCCGCTGGCTGATGTGGCTGCTCGGCCCGGCCACCCTGGCATTCGCCGTGCCGATCTACGAATACCGCGCGCTGATGCGGCGGCACTGGCTGTCGCTGACGGTGGGCGTGGTGGTCGGGATCGCCGCCGCGCTGTGCGGCTCGCTGCTGCTCGCGAAGCTGCTGCACCTGTCGCCCGAGCTGCAGCGCAGCCTGATGACGCGCTCGATCTCCACGCCGTTCGCGCTCGCGGTGTCCGACCGGATCCACGCGCCGCGCGACCTCACGGCGCTGTTCGTGATCGCGACCGGGGTGTGCGGGATGCTGATCGGCGAGCTGGTGCTCGCGCTGCTGCCGCTGCGCAGCCGGCTCGCGCGCGGCGCGCTGTTCGGCGCCGCCGCGCACGCGGTCGGCACCGCCAAGGCGCGCGAGATCGGCAGTGAGGAAGGCGTCGTATCGAGCCTCACCATGATGATCGCCGGGGTCGCGATGGTGCTGCTCGCGCCGCTTCTGACCCTGCTGCCGATCTAGCGCCCGGCGGCCGCCGATGCTGTCATCCGCCTGACATCGGCACTGACAAACGGCTGAGATAGCCGGAATTCCCCCTTCTATTCCGCCCATCGCGCCGGGCCCGGATGCCGAACAATGCATGCTACGAGTCATCACGCACGCATCCACATGGCCACCACGACCGCAAACCAGCCCGCAGACAAACCCGCGCCGACCGGCAAGTTCAAGCGCCTCGCGCTTATCGTCCTGGTCGGACTCGGCGCCGCGGCCGCGGCCGCCGGCGGCATGTACGTGTTCCTGGGCAAGCCGGGCGCGCACCCGAGCGCCGCCGCGAGCGCGCCGGCGCCGCTGCCGGTGCCGACCTTCTTCGCGCTGGAGCCGCTCACCGTCAACCTGCAGTCGGACGACGGCGTGCAGCACTACCTGCGCGTCGGCCTGTCGCTGAAGCTCACCGATGCGAAGGCGCAGGAGCACCTGACCCAGCACATGCCGGAGATCCGCAGCCGGATCCTGCTCGCGCTGTCGGCCAAGCACCCGGAAGAACTGGCGACGATCGACGGCAAGCAGACCCTGGCGGGCGAGCTGAAGAAGCTGATCGAGGAGCCGACCCAGCCGGGCAATCAGAGCGCACGCGTCGACGACGTGCTGTTCACCGAGTTCGTCGTCCAATAACGCCGCCGGCAAAGGAGCGCGCATGGGCCACGAAGAGTTCATGTCCCAGGAGGAGATCGCGACGCAGGAACGGATCGTCCGCGGCCGGATGCCCGGCCTCGAGATCATCAACGACCGCTTCGCGCGGCTGTTGCGGATCGGCATCTTCAACTTCATGCGGCGCACCGCGGAAATCTCCGTGAGCCAGGTGAAGGTGCAGAAGTACAGTGAATTCACCCGCAACCTGCCGATCCCGACCAACCTGAACCTGGTGCACGTGAAGCCGCTGCGCGGCACCTCGCTGTTCGTGTTCGATCCGAACCTGGTGTTCTTCGTGGTCGACAACCTGTTCGGCGGCGACGGGCGCTTCCACACCCGGGTCGAGGGCCGCGACTTCACCGCGACCGAGCAGCGCATCATCGGCAAGCTGCTCAACCTGGTGTTCGAGCAGTACACGAGCGCCTGGAAGAGCGTGCGGCCGCTGCAGTTCGAGCACGTGCGCTCGGAGATGCACACCCAGTTCGCGAACGTCGCGACGCCCAACGAGATCGTGATCGTCACCCAGTTCTCGATCGAGTTCGGGCCGACGGGCGGCACGCTGCACATCTGCATGCCCTACTCGATGATCGAGCCGATCCGCGACGTGCTGAGTTCGCCGATCCAGGGCGAGGCGCTCGAAGTCGACCGCCGCTGGGTGCGCGTGCTGTCGCAGCAGGTGCAGTCGGCCGAGGTCGAGCTGACCGCGAACCTCGCAGAGATTCCCACGACGTTCGAGCGGATCCTGAATCTGCGGACGGGCGACGTGCTGCCGCTCGACATCGCCGACACGATCACCGCGAAGGTGGACGGCGTGCCGGTGATGGAATGCGGCTACGGCATTTTCAATGGCCAATACGCGCTGCGCGTGCAGAAGATGATCGGCGCCAGCGACACGATGAAGGAAAGGGGATATGACTGAACTGAACGACACGACGGGCGCGGACGATCCGCAGGCGCTGGCCGATGCCGCGCTGGCCGAGGCGGCGACACCGGCTGCCGCCTCGGGCGAGGCGAGCCTCGACGACTGGGCGGCGGCGCTCGCCGAGCAGAACGACCAGCCGATCGAGACCGGCGCATCCGGCGCGGGCGTGTTCCAGCCGCTGTCGAAGGCGGCCGCGACCTCGACCCACAACGACATCGAGATGATTCTCGACATCCCGGTCAAGATGACCGTCGAGCTGGGCCGCACCAAGATCGCGATCCGCAACCTGCTGCAGCTCGCGCAGGGCTCGGTGGTCGAGCTGGACGGCATGGCCGGCGAGCCGATGGACGTGCTCGTCAACGGCTGCCTGATCGCGCAGGGCGAGGTGGTGGTGGTCAACGACAAGTTCGGGATCCGGCTGACCGACATCATCACGCCGTCGGAACGGATCCGGAAGCTCAATCGATGATGCGACGGGTCGCGCTCGCGGGCGTCGCGCTCGCCGCCGCGCTGCAGTCCGGCGCCGGCTTCGCGGCCGACATGGATGCGGTCAACCATCCCGCGTCGGTCGCGTCCGGCGCGGTGGTCGGCTCGGCCGCGCCGTCGCTCGGCGTCGGCGCGGTGATGCAGACGCTGGTCGGGCTCGCGGTCGTGATCGGCCTCGTGTTCGGCTGCGCGTGGCTCGCGCGCCGGCTCGGCTTCCAGCCCTCGCGCCGCGGCGGCGCGCTCAAGGTGGTCGCGAGCGTGGCGGTGGGCGGCAAGGAAAGCGCGACCGTGGTCGAGATCGGCGACACCTGGCTCGTGCTCGGCGTCGCGCCGGGCAACGTGCGGCTGCTGCACACGCTGCCCGCCGGCTCGACCGGCATCGCCGAGCCGCCCGCCGACGACCCGGCGCTGTCCGGCAGCTTCGGCCAGCGTTTCCGCGAGGCGCTGCGCGGCGAGGCCGGCAAGCGCCTCGGGCGGAACCGCTGACCATGCGCGGCGCTCCGTGCCGCCGCGCTGCGTGCGCGGCGCTGCTCCCCTTCCCTGACCGTAGTCCGATGATGATCACCGTGATGCGCCGCGCGGCGCGCTACCTCCCGCTTCTCGCGCTGGGCCTCGCGCCCGCGCTCGCGCTCGCGCAGACGGCGGGCCTGCCCGCGTTCAACACGAGCCCCGGCCCGAACGGCGGCACCACCTATTCGTTGAGCGTGCAGACCATGCTGCTGCTCACGATGCTGTCGTTCCTGCCGGCCATGGTGCTGATGATGACGAGCTTCACGCGCATCATCATCGTGCTGTCGCTGCTGCGCCAGGCGCTCGGCACCACGACCACCCCGCCCAATCAGGTGATGGTCGGCCTCGCGCTGTTCCTCACCTTGTTCGTGATGTCGCCCGTGCTCGACAAGGCCTACAACGACGGCTACAAGCCGTTCTCGGTCGGCGCGCTGGGCATGGACGACGCCATGCAGCGCGGCGTCGCGCCGTTCAAGACCTTCATGCTCAAGCAGACCCGCGAGGCCGATCTCGCGCTGTTCGCGAAGATCTCGAAGGCCGCGCCGATGCAGGGCCCGGAGGACGTGCCGCTGTCGCTGCTGGTGCCCGCGTTCGTGACGAGCGAGCTGAAGACGGGCTTCCAGATCGGCTTCACGATCTTCATCCCGTTCCTGATCATCGACATGGTGGTCGCGAACGTGCTGATGTCGATGGGGATGATGATGGTGTCGCCCGCCACCATCTCGCTGCCGTTCAAGCTGATGCTGTTCGTGCTGGTCGACGGCTGGCAGCTGCTGATCGGCTCGCTGGCGCAAAGCTTCACCTGAGGAGACGCGCGATGACGCCCGAAAACGTGATGACGCCCGCCCACCAGGCGATGTACGTCGGCCTGCTGCTCGCCGCGCCGCTGTTGCTCGTCGCGCTGTGCGTCGGCCTCGTCGTCAGCCTGTTCCAGGCGGCGACCCAGATCAACGAGACCACCCTGTCGTTCATCCCGAAGCTGCTCGCCGTCGCGGCCACGCTCGTGATCGCCGGCCCCTGGATGCTGTCGACCCTGCTCGACTACACGCGCGAGATGCTGCTGCGCGTCGCGACGCTCGGCGCGGGCTGAGCCCGCCCTTTCGCCGCCGCCGATGTTCTCCGTCACCTACGCCCAGCTGAACGGCTGGCTCACCGCGTTCCTGTGGCCGTTCGTGCGCTTCCTCGCGCTCGTCGCGACCGCGCCCGTGGTCGGCCACGCGAGCGTGCCGGCGCGCGTGAAGGTCGGCCTCGCGGCCTTCATCGCGATCATCGTCGCACCGACCCTCGGGCCGCTGCCGAACGTGACGGTATTCTCCGCACAGGGCATCTGGATCCTCGTCAACCAGTTCCTGATCGGCGTGGCGCTCGGCTTCACGATGCAGGTCGTGTTCGCGGCGATCGAGGCCGCGGGCGACTTCATCGGGCTGCAGATGGGCCTCGGCTTCGCCACCTTCTTCGATCCGCACGCGAGCAGCGCGACGCCCGTGCTCGGCCGCTTCCTGAACGCGATCGCCCTGCTCACGTTCCTCGCGTTCGACGGCCATCTCCAGGTGTTCGCCGCGCTCGCCGAATCGTTCCAGCTGCTGCCGGTGTCGGCGGACCTGCTGCACGCGCCCGGCTGGCGCGCCATCGCCGCGTTCGGCTCGGCCGTGTTCGCGATGGGCCTGCTGCTCGCGCTGCCGGTGGTCGCCGCGGTGCTGATCGCCAACCTCGCGCTCGGCATCCTGAACCGCGCCGCGCCGCAGATCGGCGTGTTCCAGGTCGGCTTCCCGGTCACGATGCTGGTCGGGCTGCTGCTCGTGCAGCTGATGCTGCCGAACATGATCCCGTTCTTCGGGCGGCTGTTCGACACCGGCATCGACATGATGGGACGCGTCGCGGCCGGCCTGCGCTGAGCGGCGGGGCCGGTCCGCCCGGTATACTCCGGCGCTTGACTCGGGGGCCTGGACGCGATCCCGGGCACCGCATCCGGATCGGCCGGCGCGTTTTCGCGCGCGCACAGCCCGGCGGAAAAGTTATCCACATCTTTTCCCGCCCCGATTGCCGGCTCGCCGCCCTCGCCCCTTTCAACCGGATCCAGGCGGATCCGCTCCTTGACCTGCGCCGCGCGGATCGTTAGCGTTTCGCCTTCGCCGCCGCCGGACCTCCCCGCGCGCGGCACGCAGACAGGCAATTGATGGGAAAGATGATGCAGAAAATCGAGGCGTCCAGTCCGGAAGCCCACTCCACGAACCTCGCGGCCGAGAACCTCGAGCGGCTCCGGGCGCTGTTTCCGGAATGCGTGACCGAAGGGCCGGAGGGCGCGGCCATCGATCTCGACGCGCTCAGGCAGCTGGTCGGCGAACGCGCCGCGAGCGAGACCGACGAGAAATACGGGTTCCACTGGCACGGCAAGCGCCGCGCGCGCCAGCTCGCGCTCACGCCCTCGTCCGGCACGCTGCGTCCCTGCCCCGACGAGAGCGTCGCGTGGGCGGCCACCCGCAACCTGATGATCGAGGGCGACAACCTCGAAGTGCTGAAGCTGCTGCAGAAAAGCTGCGCGAACCGGGTCAAGCTCGTCTATATCGATCCGCCGTACAACACCGGCAAGGATTTCGTCTATCCCGACAACTTCACCGACAGCCTGCGCCACTATCTCGCGCTGACGGGCCAGGTCGCGGGCGGCCAGAAGCTGAGCAGCAACACCGAGGCCAACGGCCGGTTCCATACCGACTGGCTCAACATGATCTATCCGCGCCTGAAGCTCGCGCGCGACCTGCTCGCGGACGACGGCCTGATCGCCGTGCACATCGACGAGCACGAGGCGCATGCGCTCGTGCTCGTGATGCGCGAGATCTTCGGCGAGGAAAACGAGCTGGGCGTCGCGGTGTGGGACAAGCGCAATCCGAAAGGCGACGCGCGCGGCAGCGCGTACCAGCACGAGTCGATCGTGCTGTTCGCGCGCAACGCCGACCGGCTGTTCGACGACGCGCCGCTCAAGCGGCCCAAGCGCAACGCGCAGCGCATGCTCGACGCCGCGCGCGACGCGCTCGCTTCCAGCACGTCGGGCGCGGACGCGACCCTGGCCTACCGCGCCTGGCTGCGCGCGCAGACCA
Organism: Burkholderia multivorans; assembly: GCF_010645215.1. Taxonomy (GTDB): domain Bacteria; phylum Pseudomonadota; class Gammaproteobacteria; order Burkholderiales; family Burkholderiaceae; genus Burkholderia; species Burkholderia multivorans_A. Next base: position 10,080 of record NZ_JAAGNW010000034.1, read on the forward strand.
CGCTGTCGGGCGGCGAGGCGATGTACGACCGGATCTCGGCCGACGGGCGCGTGTTCCGCCTGGTGTCGATGGCGTGGCCGAACAAGAAGAAGGCGCCCGACGACTATTTCATTCCGCTCGTCCACCCGGGCACGGGGCGGCCCTGCCCGGTGCCGGAGCGCGGCTGGCGCAATCCGCCCGCGACCATGCGCGAACTGCTCGACAAGGGGCTGATCGCGTTCGGCGCGGACGAGACCACGCAGCCGCAGCGGATCTACTACCTCGACGAGAACATGTACGAGAACGTGCCGTCGATCCTGCCGTTCGGCGGCTCGGACGACGCGCGCCTCAAGGAGCTGGAGATCCCGTTCGACCAGCCGAAGCCGACCGATTTCGCGGCCTCGCTGATCGGCTGGTGCACGAGCGGCGACGATCTGGTGGTCGACTTCTTCGGCGGCTCGGGCACCACCGCGCACGCGGTGATGGCGCTCAACGCGGCCGACGGCGCGCGGCGCCGCTATGTGCTGGTGCAGCTGCCGGAGCCGCTCGACGCGGCGAGCAAGGACCAGAAGGCGGCGGCCGAATTCTGCGCGAAGCTGAAGAAGCCGCGCAACCTCGCCGAGATCACCAAGGAGCGGCTGCGCCGCGCGGCGAAGCGGATCGACGCCGAGTATCCGGGGCATCGCGCGGATCTCGGCTTTCGCGTGTTCCGGCTCGATTCGACCAATGTCGTCGAATGGGATCCGCACGGCGACGACGTGCAGCAGTCGCTGCTCGCCTCGGTCGAGCACATCAAGGACGGCCGTTCCGATCACGACCTACTGTACGAGCTGATGCTCAAGCGCGGCCTCGACCTGTGCGCGCCGATCGATACGCTGACGGTGGCGGGCAAGTCGGTGCACGTGGTCGGCGACGCGCTCGGCGCGTGCTTCGACGCGCGCATCACGCGCCACGACGCCGATGCGCTCGCCGACGGCATCGGCGCGCTGCTCGATGCGCGCGGCATCGCGCCGCAGGACGTGCGCTGCGTGTTCCGCGACAACGGCTTCGACGACGTCGCGAAGGTCAACCTGTCGGCGCTGCTCGAGCAGCACGGCGTCAAGCAGATCCGGAGCCTGTGATGCGCACGCTCGTCTGCTTTGCCGCGTCGCGCGGCCACGGTGCGGGGGAACGCTGAGATGCAGCTGCACTTCGAACCCGATCTCGACTACCAGCTCGAAGCGATCGAGGCGGTCTGCGGGCTGTTCAGCGGGCAGGAGACCTGCCGCGCGGAATTCAGCGTCAATGCCGCGCGCGGCCGGCGCGGCGGCCCGTCGCGCCAGATCGCGCTCGGCATGAGCGCGTCCGACCTCGGCGTCGGCAACCGCGTGACGCTCGATCCGGATGCGCTCGCGGCCAATCTCGCGCGGGTCCAGCTGCACGGCGGCCTGCCGCCGACCGGCACGCCGTATGCGACCGACTTCACGATCGAGATGGAGACCGGCACCGGCAAGACCTATGTGTACCTGCGCACGATCTTCGAGCTGAACCGCCGCTACGGCTTCACCAAGTTCGTGATCGTGGTGCCCTCGGTGGCGATCAAGGAGGGCGTGTACAAGACACTGGAGATCACCGAGCGGCATTTCCGCGGGCTCTACGGCGGCGTGCCGTTCGACTACTTCCTGTACGACTCCGCGCGGCTCGGCGAGGTGCGCAACTTCGCCGCGAGCGCGCACGTGCAGATCATGGTGGTGACGGTCGCCGCGATCAACAAGAAGGACGTCAACAACCTCTACAAGGACAGCGAGAAGACGGGCGGCGAGAAGCCGATCGACCTGATCCGCGCGACCCGTCCGATCGTGATCGTCGACGAACCGCAGAGCGTCGACGGCGGCCTCGACGGGCGCGGCAAGGAGGCGCTCGACGCGATGCATCCGCTGTGCACGCTGCGCTATTCGGCGACCCACGCCGACAAGTACCAGATGGTGTACCGGCTCGACGCGGTCGACGCGTACGAGCGCAAGCTCGTCAAGCAGATCGAGATCGCCTCGGCGACCGTCGAGGACGCGCACAACAAGCCGTATCTGCGGCTCATGTCGGTCGCGAACCGGCGCGGCGCGATCTCCGCGCGCGTCGAGCTGGACCTCGCGACGCCCGCGGGCGTGGTGCGCCAGGCGGTCACGGTGGCCGACGGCGACGACCTCGAGCGGGTCGCGCAGCGCGCGGTCTACGCGGACTACCGGATCGGCGAGATCCACACGGCGCGCGGCGCGGAGTACCTCGAACTGCGCTATCCGGGCGGCGAGGCGTTCCTGTCGCTCGGCGCGGCGCACGCGGACGTCGATGCGCTCGCGATCCAGCGCGAGATGATCCGCCGCACGATCCGCGAGCACCTCGACAAGGAACGGCGGCTGCGGCCGTTCGGCGTGAAGGTGCTGTCGCTGTTCTTCATCGACACGGTCGACAAGTACCGGCAGTACGACGCGGGCGGGCGGCCCGCGAAGGGCGACTACGCGCAGATCTTCGAAGAGGAGTACTGCCGCGCGGCGAAGCTGCCCGCGTATCGCGCGCTGTTCGAGGGCGTGGATGCGGCGGCGGCCGCGCAGGACGCGCACGACGGCTATTTCTCGATCGACCGCAAGGGCGGCTGGACCGACACCAGCACCAGCAGCGCGAGCAGCCGCGAAGACGCCGAGCGCGCCTACAACCTGATCATGAAGGACAAGGAGCGGTTGCTGTCGTTCGATACGCCGCTGCGCTTCATCTTCTCGCACTCGGCGCTCAAGGAAGGCTGGGACAACCCGAACGTGTTCCAGATCTGCACGCTGCGCGACATCCACACCGAGCGCGAGCGTCGCCAGACCATCGGGCGCGGCCTGCGCCTGTGCGTGAACCAGCACGGCGAGCGCGTGCGCGGCTTCGACATCAACACGCTGACGGTGATCGCGAACGAAAGCTACGAGCAGTTCGCCGACAACCTGCAGCGGGAGATCGAGGCCGACACCGGGATCCGCTTCGGCGTGGTCGAGCCGCACCAGTTCGCGGCGCTGACGGCCTGGTCGGCCGACGGCGAGCCGCGCCTGCTCGGCGTCGACGCGTCGCAGGCGCTGTGGACGCATCTGCGCGCGCACGGCTACCTCGACGCCCACGGCAAGGTGCAGGACACGCTGAAGTTCGCGCTGAAGAGCGGCGCACTCGTGCTGCCGCCCGAGTTCGACGCGCAGCGCAGCCAGATCGTCGAGGTGCTGCGCAAGCTGTCGGGGCGGCTCGAAGTGCGCAACGCCGACGACCGCCGGCAGATCGCGCTGCGCCGCGACGGCGAGGGCAAGGCCGTCTATCCCGGCGATGCGTTCCGCGCGCTGTGGGACAAGATCCGCCATCGCACCACCTATCGCGTGCAGTTCGACGGCGCGCAGCTCGCGCGCGACTGCGTGGCGGCGCTGCAGGCCGCGCCCGAGATCGCGCGCGCGCGGCTGCAATGGCGCAAGGCGGACATCTCGATCGGCAAGGCCGGCGTGGAAGCGACCGAGACCGACGGCGCGGGCACCGTGGTGATCGACGAAGGCGAGATCGCCCTGCCCGACCTGCTGACCGAACTGCAGGACCGTACCCAGCTCACGCGCCGCACGATCGCGACGATCCTGCTCGAGAGCGGCCGCCTCGACGCATTCCGGCACAACCCGCAGCAGTTCATCGCGCTGGTCGCCGACACCGTGAACCGCTGCAAGCGCCAAGCGCTCGTCGACGGCAGCGAGTACCGGCGGCTCGGCGAGAAGCATGCCTACGCGCTCTCGCTGTTCGACGACGAGAAGCTGACGGGCTACCTGAAGAACCTGCGGCGCGACGCGCGCAAGTCGATCCACGAGGACGTGGTATGCGAATCGAACCTCGAGCTGGCGTTCGCGAACGCGCTTGAAGAAGCCGCTGCGGTGACGCTGTACGCGAAGCTGCCCGGCTGGTTCAAGATCGCGACGCCGCTCGGCCCGTACAAGCCCGACTGGGCCGTGCTGGTCGAGGAGGACGGCGTGCAGCAGCTGTGCTTCGTCGTCGAGACCCAGGCGGGCAGCCTCGACGAGGCGCAGCGCGGCCGGGAGCAGCGCAAGATCCAGTGCGCCGACGCCCATTTCCGCGCGATCGCGGACGACGACCAGCCTGCGCGCTACCTGCGCGCGCGCAGCGTCGACGAACTGCTGGCCGCGGCGAACGCCGCGCGCGTCATCCCGGGCTGAGGCCCGCCGCGGGCGGTGCGACGTGCGTCGCCCGCCCGCCTTTCCGCCGTTTCCTTTCCCTTCTGTTGCGATGCGCCCTCGCGCCGTGTGCGCGGTGGGAACAGTCTTTGTGCGTCGTCGGTGAAGATTGCCGCCGCGTCGTGTTTCACACTCCGTCCCGGAGATCGGTCGAGTCGATCCGCAGGACCACAAAACAAATGACGGACGGAGACGCAATGAAAAAGTTAACGGTAGCGATAGCCGGCCTGGCTGTCGCGGCGGGCGCGCACGCGTCCGATGGCGTGACGCTGTTCGGGTTGATCGACGCGGGCGTGTCCTACGTCAGCAACGAGGGCGGCAAGCGCAGCCTCTACTTCGACGACGGCATCGCCGTGCCGAACCTGTGGGGCCTGAAAGGCGCGGAGGATCTCGGCGGCGGCACCAGGGCGGTGTTCGAGCTGACCTCGCAGTACGCGCTCGGCACGGGCGCGGCGCTGCCGGCGGCGGGCGCGATGTTCTCGCGCACGGCGATGGTCGGCCTGTCGAACGAACGGTACGGCAGCGTCACGTTCGGCCAGCAATACGACTTCATGACCGACACGCTGAACTTCGGCTCGTTCGACGGCTCGTTCCAGTACGGCGGCCTGTACAACTTCCGGCAAGGCCCGTTCGCGAAGCTCGGCATCCCGGACAACCCGACCGGCTCGTTCGATTTCGACCGGATGGCGGGCTCGTCGCGCGTGGCGAACTCGGTGAAGTACACGAGCGCGAACCTGAGCGGGGTCGTGTTCGGCGCGCTGTACGGCTTCAGCAACCAGCCGGGCGGCCTCGCCGCGAACAACACGATCAGCGCGGGCGTGAAGTACGAGGGCGACCACTTCGGGCTCGGCGCGGCCTATGTCGAGGTCAAGTATCCGCAGATGAACAACGGCCACGACGGGATCCGCAACTGGGGCCTCGGCGCGCGCTATTCGTTCACGCTGGTCGATCTCAACCTGCTCTACACCAACACCAAGAACACGCTGACGGGCGCCGCGATCAACGTGGTGCAGGTCGGCGGGCGCTACGTGGGCGCGCCCTGGACGATCGGCGCGAATTACCAGTACATGAAGGGCAACGCGCAGCTCGACCACAACTACGCGCACCAGCTCACGGGGGCCGTGCAGTACGCGCTGTCGAAGCGCACCTCCGCGTATGTCGAGGCCGTCTACCAGCTCGCGGGCGGCAGCGTCGGCGCGGATGCCTGGATCAACGGCGTGATGGGGCCGAATGCGCAGTCGAGTTCGCGATCGCAGTTCCTCGGACGGATCGGCATGCTGACGCGCTTCTAGGCGGTCACGCCCCGCTGCTCTGGTGGTCCGGCGGCCCGGTCCCGCGCGAGGCGCGGCCGGGCCGCACGCCGTTTGCTTCGGGATTCTGACGATCGGCCGACGGGATCCGCAGCCGGCGCGGTTCGGGAGTAAACCGGATTTTCCAGTCGATTGATATTTAATATGCTAACTATATCCGGCCTGCACGCCGGATGCCGCTGTCCCGATCCGGCCCCGTCGGATTCACGCAAGGAGCAGATGGTGAATGGCAGATTCTTCACGACGGCGGGCGAATCGCCCGCGTCCCGCGGCCGCGCCTGGGGCCGCGTCGTCACGCAGTATTTCGGCGGGCTCGATGCGCGCTGCGACGACACCGATGCGTTCGACGCGCAGCTCGGCCAGTACGAGATCGGCCCGATGCGCGTCTTCACGATCGCCGCGCCCGCGCACCAGATCGTGCGGCCGCTCGCGGCGCTGCACGACCACGGCTCCGATTACTTCAAGCTGATCCTGCAACTGAGCGGCACGAGCGAGATCGAGCAGCGCGGCCGCGTGTTCAGGCTGCATGCGGGCGACTGGAGCCTCTACGACCCCAAGGTGCCGTACAGCATCTCGAACCTGACGCGGGTGCGCCAGCTCGCGATCCAGATCCCGCGTCGCCAGCTCGGCGGCTTCGCGGTGCCCGACCTGCACACCTCCGAGGCGCGCGAGTTCGAGCTGAAGGGCCTGTTCTCGCTGCTGTCGTCGTTCCTCGTCTCGCTGTCGGAACAGCTGCCGTCGCTGCCCGGCGCGACCGGCAACGCGCTGTCCGAAACCATCCTGGGGTTGATCGTGTCGACGCTGACTGCCCAGAAAGACGCGCAGGGCGCGCCCGTGACGCTGCCGGCCGTGCTGCGCGTGCGCGTGAAGCAGTACATCCACGGCCACCTCGCCGACGCCGACCTGTCGCTCGATCAGATCGCGGCCGCGCTGCGCTGCTCGAAGCGCTACCTGCACCGGATCTTCGAGGACGAGGGCGTGACGATCGACCGCTACATCTGGCTCAGCCGGCTCGAACGCTGCAAGGAGGCGCTCGACCACGCGCGCGGCGCGAAGCCCGCCATCTCCGACATCGCGTTCAGCTGGGGCTTCAGCAGCAGCGCGCACTTCTGCCGGAGCTTCAAGTCGCGCTACGGCATGACCCCGCGCGAATTCGTGCGGCAGCGCGTGGCCGCCTGACGCGCCGCGCGAGCGGTGAGCCCGCGCGGCGCGCGACGCTCACGCCGCGGGTTTCGACGCGAGGTAGCTGCCGTGCAGGATCTCGGGCCGCTCGCGCAGCGTGCGCGCCGCGCCCGCGAACGCGACCCGGCCGCGTTCGAGTACGTAGGCATCGGTCGCGAGCGCCAGCGCGATCGTCGTGAACTGCTCGATCAGCAGCACCCCGACCCCTTCCTCGGCAATGCGCGCGACGACCTGCGCGAGCCGCTTCGTCACCGCCGGCGCGAGCCCGAGCGACAGCTCGTCGATCAGCAGCGTGTGCGGCTCGCCGACGAGCGCCTGCGAGACGCACACCATCTGCTTCTGCCCGCCCGACAGGTCGCGGCTGCGCGCGCCGAGCTTCGCCTTCAGCTCGGGGAAGATCGCGAGCACGCGTTCGAGGCGGTCGTCGAGGCGCCGCGCGGGCAGGAACGCGCCCGCCGCGCGCAGGTTGTCGAGCACCGACAGCTCGCCGAGCACGCGGTGCCCTTCCGGCACCACCGCGACGCCGCGCCGGCGCACCGTCTCGGGCCGCGCGGTGCCGAGCGGCGCGCCGTCGAGGCGCACCTCGCCCGCGCTCACCGGCAGCGCGCCCACGAGGCTCATCACGAGCGTCGACTTGCCCGCGCCGTTCGCGCCGACGAGCGCGGTCACCCGCCCCGGCGCGACCTGCACCGACACGCCGTGCAGCACCGGCTTGCCCGCGCGGTGCACGACCAGATCCTTCGCTTCAAGCCGCATGTTCGTCGTACTCCTTGCCGAGATAGGCGCTGCGCACCTGCGGGTCGTCGAGCACCGCGCGCGTCGGGCCGAGCGCGAGCCGCCGGCCGAAATCCAGCACCAGGGTTTCCGTGCAGGTCGCCGCGATCAGGTCGACGTCGTGGTCGATCAGCAGCACCTGCGCGCCGTACGTGTCGGGAATCGCGCACACCAGCTCGCGCAGGCGGCCCGCCTCCGCCTCGGTGAGGCCCGCGCCCGGCTCGTCGAGCAGCAGCAGGCGCGGCGCGCCGACGAGCGCCTTGGCCAGCTCCAGCAGGCGGCGCTGGTACAGGTTCAGCGCGGCGCCCGGCAGCGCCGCGACGTCCGCGAGGCCGACCTGTTCGAGCGCGCGCGCGGCGTCGCCGCGCGCGGCGGCGGGCGGCATCACGTGCTCGGCCAGCGCCAGCACGTTGTCGTGCACGCTCAGGTCCTCGACGATCTGCTCGGTCTGGAAGGTGCGGCGCACGCCGGCGCGCACCCGCTGCGTGACGCTCAGGTCGAGCAGTGGCCGGCCGTCGCGCGCGATGCGGCCCGTGCGCGGCCGCAGGAAGCCGCTCAGCACGTTGAGCAGGGTCGTCTTGCCCGCGCCGTTCGGGCCGATCAGCCCGCACACGGGCGCGGCGAGCGTCGCGTCGAGCGCGTCGAGCACGCGCGTGCCGCCGAACTGCACGGTCAGGTTCGAGATCTCGATCATCGCGCGCCTCCGTGCCCGCGCGCGCTCCGCCATGCGGCAACGCGCGCGGCGAGCCCCGCGAGCTGGCCCGCGATGCCGGCCGGTGCGGTGACGAATGCATGCAGCAGCGCCGCACCGAAGAAGATCATCGCGAGATAGCCGTTCACGCCGAAATCGGTGAGCAGCGCCGGCACCGCGCGCAGCAGCAGGCCGGCCAGCAGCGCGCCGAACCAGTGATAGACCCCGCCCACCACCGTCAGCGCGAACAGCAGCACCGATTCGGAGGCGGCGAACGCGCGCCCGTCGAGCTGGCCGACGCTGCCCGCGAGCAGGCCGCCCGCCAGGCCGGCAAGCAGGCCCGCGAGGCCGAAGGCCCAGGTCTGGTAGAGCACGATGTTGACGCCGGCGGCGAGCGCCGTGGTCTCGCCGCGCCGGATCAGCGCCCACGAGCGCCCCGCCTTCGCGCGCCGGTGCAGTTCGAGCAGCGCGAACGCGAGCGCGGCCCAGGCGGCGACGTAGCGGAAGTACGCGGCGTCGCTCTGGCCGAGCGGCGGGCGCGCCATCATCTGGCGCGCGCCGAACGCGAGATGGCCGGTGAAGCCGTCGCCGCCGTCCGGAAAGCCGATCGCGCTGACCACCACCTGGAAGCCGCCCGCCATCATCAGCGTGACGAGCGCGAGATAGAGGCCGCGCAGGCGCAGCGCCGGGAGCCCGGCGATCATGCCGATCACGCTGCCCGCGAGGCCGCCCGCCAGCACGCACAGCTCGAACGGCGCGCCGAGGTGCGCGAGGCGCAGCGCGACCCAGCCGCCGACGCCGAGCAGCGCGTACTGCGACAGGCACACGAGCCCGAGCTGGCGGTACAGCATCGCGACGCCGGCGGCGGCGATGCCGAGGATCAGCGCGGAGGTCAGGGTCTTGAGCCAGTAGGCGTCGGCCAGCAGCGGCACGGCGAGCGCGACGAGCGCGAGCGTGCCGAGCATCGCGACGAGCGGCCGCCGGTGGCGCGCCGGACGCCGCGCGAGAGCGGCGGCCTGCGTGGGGCCCGGTAACACGGAGGACAGTTTCATGATGCGTTCGCGGCCGAGCCGCCCGAGGTGGAACCGATGAACAGCATCGCGACGAGCGCGATCAGGAACGGCGTCGCGCTGCGGTATTCGGCGAAGCCCGGCACCGTGATCGCGAGCGCTTCCGCGAGCCCGATCGCGACGCCGGCCGCGACGGTGGCCGGCAGCGACGACAGCCGGCCGACGATGGCCGCCGCGAAGGCCGGGATCACGAGGAAGGTCAGCACGGCCGCCTGCAGGCGCACGAGGTTCGCGAGCAGCAGGCCGGTGATGCCCGCGAACACGCCGGAGATCACCCAGGCGGCGGCGTCGACGCGCAGCACGCGGATCCCGAGCAGCGCGCTCAGGTCGCGCTGGTTCGCGAGCGCGCGCATCTGCAGGCCGAGCCGGGTGCGCGCGAGCAGCACGCCGATCGCGGCCATCATCGCGAAGGCGAGCGCGAGGCCGACGAGGCGCGTGTAGGTGAAGCGCACGTCGCCGAAGTCGAGCGCCTGCCCGTCGGTCGGCAGCACCAGGCGGCGCGGCGTGTCGCCCCAGTACCACTCGCAGAAGCCGAGCAGCATCAGCGCGAAGCCGAGCGTCGCGACGCTGCGCACCACCCGGTCGCGCGCCGCGAGGCGCGGCGCGAGCACGAGGCCGTAGACGAGCGAGGTCGCGGTCGCCGTGGCCACCGCCGCGCACCAGGCGAGTACCTGCGGATAGCCGGCGTCGAGACAGGCGGCCGCGACGTAGGCGCCCGTCGCGCCCATCGCGCCGAACGCGAAGTTCAGCACGCCGGACGCGCGGTACAGCACGACGAGGCCCACGCCCGACAGCGCGTAGACCGCGCCCACGCCGAGCCCGGACACGAGGTAGGGAACGAAGTCGAGGAAGCTCATGGCATCAATGCGCCTTCGGTTCGGTCGCGCGGATGTCGGCCAGTTGCGGATCGTCGACGGCCTGGCAGGTCGACACCGTCTTCCAGCCCGAGCCGGTCGACTGCGCGACCCGTCCCGCGTGGTTCGCGTTGTGGCGCGCACCCGCGCCGACGTAGAACGGCTCGCACAGGATGTCGCTGCGGAAGTCCTTCACATCGCGCAGCGCGGCGCTCACGTGGGCGCGGTCGAGCTGGTCGGCGGGCAGCTTGAGCAGCGTCTCGGCGAGGAGCCGCGCCGCGAGGTAGCCGGCCTGCGAGAAGGTGTCGCGCGGGTTCTTCGGATCGCCGTAGCGATTCATCACCGCGAGCCAGTTGCGGTTGTCGGGCGTGGTCGCGTCGAGCGGCTGGAATTCGAGGTTGACGTCGAAATTGCCCTGCCAGTACGGCCCGATCGCCTTCGGCACGCCGAGATCGTAGCCGGACGCGGCCGACACGAAATGGATCCGCTTGCCGAGGTTCTGCTGCTCGGCCGCCGCGAGGATCGGCACCATGAGCCCCTTCGGCAGGCCGAGCAGGATCGCCTGCGGATTCTTCGAGGCCGCCTGCAGCACGACCGAGGTCGGGTCGGCGGAATCCGGATCCATCACGATCGTGTCGACCGTCACGCCGTTCTGCTTGCCCCACAGCGTCGGGCCCTCGCAGGACCAGCGGCCGAGGCTCGGGATGTTCGGCGCGATGCAGACCATGCGGGTCGCCTTGTACTGCTGCTTCGCGTACAGCGCGACCTGGGTCATCGACAGGCGCGGCCCCATGTTGAGCGGCACGTAGTTGCGTGCGAAATAGCATTCGCGCGGCACGCCCACGCCGGCGATCGCGATCACGTTTTCCTGCTCGTAGAACTTCGCGTTCGCGCCGCATTCGACGAAGCTCGCGTTGCCCGCGAGCGCGAGCACCTTGCGGTCGCGCACGAGCTTCGACGCGACCTGCGAGGCGGTTTCCGGGTTCCACTGGTCGTCCTCGACCAGGTACTGGATCGGCCGGCCGTGGATCCCGCCGTTCGCGTTCACGCACTTGAAATACGCGGCGGCCGCCTGCGCGGACGAGCTGAAATCGTCCGGACCGGTCTTGCCGACGATCGCACCGATCGGGATCGGCGCGCCGCTGGCCGGCTTGCCGGTCGACTGGCCGCAACTCTGCGCGTGCGCGGCCGGCAGCGCGAGCAACCCGGCTGCGCCGGCCAGCGCGAGCGCGAGCGTGCGTGTCGTGAGGGGGGAAAACGGCTTCATGGTGTCTCCTGATGAACGTTGTTGTCGGCGGCGGGATGCGTGCCCGCCGCCTGCGTCCGTGCGCGATGCAGACCGACTTCAGTTCGGTAAACTGATCGAGCGCGGCACGGCCCAGCTCGCGTCCGTAGCCGGACTGCCGGACCCCGCCGAACGGCAGGTTGCTGTCGAGCATGTTGTGGGTGTTGACCCACACGATGCCCGCCTTCAGGCGCGGCACGATGCGGTGCACGCGCGACAGGTCGCGCGACCACACGCTCGCCGCGAGCCCGAAGTCCGAGCCGTTCGCGAGCCGCACCGCATCGTCGGCGTCCTCGAACGGCATCACCGTGACCACCGGGCCGAACACCTCCTCGCGCACGATGCGCATCGACGCATCGGTGTCGACGAACACGGTCGGCTTCACGAAATAGCCGCCCGCCAGCGCGCGTTCGCCGCCCGTGACGAGCGTCGCGCCCTCTTCCCGGGCCTGCCCGATATGCGCGAGCACGCGCTCGAGATGGCGCTTCGAGACGAGCGGGCCGAGCTGCGCGAGCGGATCGAAGCCGGAGCCGATGCGCAGCCGCTCGGCCGCCGCCGCGAGTTCCGCGACCACCCGCTCGAAGCTGCGCTTCTGCACGTAGACCCGCGAGCCCGCGGTGCACACCTGCCCCTGGTTGAAGAAGATGCCTTGCGCGGCGCCCTGCGCGGCCGCTTCGGGATCGGCGTCGTCGAAGATGATCAGCGGCGACTTGCCGCCCAGTTCGAGCGTGAAGCGCGCCATCCGGTCGACCGCCACATGGCCGATGCGCTTGCCGACCTCGACCGAGCCGGTAAAGGTGATCTTGTCGACGCCGGGGTGCGCGACGAGCGCCGCGCCCGCCTCCGCGCCGCTGCCCGTGACGATGTTGAGCACGCCGGGCGGCAGGCCCGCCTGCTGCGCAAGCTGGCCGAGCCGTAGCGCGGTCAGCGGGGTTTCCTCCGACGGCTTGAGCACCACGGTGCAGCCGCACGCGAGCGCCGATGCCACCTTCCACAGCGCGATCGCGAGCGGAAAATTCCACGGCACGATCGCACCGACCACGCCGACCGCCTCGCGCTTCGTGTAGGCGAAGTATTCCGCGCCCGGCGGCGCCGCGATCGAGGTGTCGAGCGTCGAGCCTTCGATCTTGGTGGTCCAGCCCGCCATGTAGCGCACGAATTCGGCGCCGCCGAACACGTCGATCGCGCGCGCGACGTCGAGGAGCTTGCCGGTTTCGAGCGTTTCCAGCGCGGCCAGCTCGTCCGCGTGCCGCTCGATCTGTTCGGCGAGCGCGTGCAGCAGGCGCTCGCGATCGGCCGGGCGCAGCTTCGCCCAGCTGTCGGCCTCGAAGGCGCGGCGCGCGGCGCGCGCGGCCGCGTCGATGTCGTGCGCGTCGCTGTCGGCGACGTCCGCGATCGTCATCTCGGTGGCCGGATCGATGACGCTCAGGTAGCGCGCCGAATGCGGCGCGATTTCGCGTCCGTCGATCCAGTTGCCGAAGGAGCGGCGCGCGAGAAAGTCCGATTGACGCTGATGCTGGGTCGAGAGTTCGGCCAGTTGCATGAAGAGGTCCTTGCTTGCGGAAGTGCGGAAGATGAACGGCGCGCGGCGCTCACGGCTCCATCGCGCGCGCGACGAGCAGCGTGTCGGTGAACTGCTCGAAGCGCACGATGCGGCCCGCCTCGACGCGCCACAGGTGCGCGACCCGGCAGCGGAACGCCTTGCCGGTCAGCTTGTGCGCGCCCGCGTACCAGCCGACGCCGAGCACGGTGTCGCCCGCGTCGTGCAGCGACTCGAGCGTGAAGGTGTAGCCGTCCCACTCGGCACCGAGCCGCGCGAACACGTTGCGGACGATCTCGTCCGCGCTGCGGTAGGTGCCCGCGCACGGAAAGCCCGCCATCTCGATCCATTCGAT
>NZ_JAAGNW010000034.1:23355-30051 GCF_010645215.1 Burkholderia multivorans
AGTGTTCGGCGATGATCTGGTAAGGCGTGCGCATCACATGCTCCTCAGACGGGTTGGGCATCGGTGGGGTAGACGGTGTGGGACAGCTTGTGGATGAACGAGCCGGCCGGGTTGTTCGCGATCGCGCCGTCGCCCGTCTCGCCGAGGAACTTGCCGGTCGAGCGGCCTGCCTGGAAGTTGAAGACGAACACCGAGGCGACCGGGATCAGGAATTCGCGGAACGTGAACAGGTAGAGGTCGTCCGCGAACTTCCAGGTAGTCGCGAGATCGACGTCGCCGTGCCCGCGCTGCTCGCCGACGAGGCACTGCCAGCAGTAGCGCGTGCTGCTCAGGTAGGTGTGCTCGTAGGTATGGTTCGGGCTGTACACGTTGAGCGTGCGCACGCCGATCAGGTCGCGCGTCTCGGCGGGCGCTGCGCCCAGCGCGGGCTGGCCTGCCAGCGTGCCGGCCAGGAAGGTCTGCGCCACGCGCGGCGCGGCGCCCGCGACCTCGCGGCTGCGGATCGTCGACAGCACGGCCAGCACGCGCGCGGTCGCGGTGTTGAACACGAGCGTCAGCGCGTCGTGCGGGCGGCCGCGGAACGTGACGTCGACGAAATAGGTCGACGCGGCGACCTCGATCGCCTCGTACCAGTCGGTGTCGCTCGCGTCGCCGCGACGCCAGGCGAGCGCATGGCCGTCGGTTGGCGTCGATGCCGGCTGCGAAATCCTCGTAGTTTTTCCAGTCCTGGGGGCGGTTGTGGTCCATGGGAACGATCCTCGAATCAGGGAAAGGGAGCGGTGCGCGGCTCAGCGCGCGAAGGCAACTGTCGGCAGATCGACGGCGGAAGCGCCGCCGTCGACCATCAGCGACGTGCCGGTGATCATCGCGGCCTGCGGCGAGGCGAGGAACAGCGTGGCGTCGGCCACCTCGTCGGGTTCGGCCGGCCGGCCGAGCGGCACGTCGCGCGTGACGAGCCGATACGCGTCCTCGCGCGTCGCGAGGCCCTGGCTCGCGCTCAGCGCATCCATCTGCTCGTCGGCCATCGCGGTGCGCACCCAGCCCGGGCAGATCGCGTTGACGCGCACGCCGGCGCGCCCGTAGTCGCGCGCCAGCGAGCGCGTGAGGCCGAGCAGCGCGTGCTTCATGGTCACGTAGCCGACCACCTCCGGCCCGGCGAAATGGCCGGCCAGCGACGATACGATCACGATGTTGCCGCGCCGCTCGATCAGCTCCGGCAGCAGCTCGCGCGCGCAGACGAAGGCGGTGTCGAGATTGAGGCGGGTCGCCTGCGCCCAGGCGTCGTCGTCGGTGTCGAGCGCGCTGCCGACGCCATGGCCGCCCGCGTTCGCGATCAGCACGTCGACGCCGCCGAACGCGTCGCGCGCGGCGGCGAGCGCGCGCCGGACATCGTCGCGCGCGGCCGCGTCGCCCGCGACCGCGAGGCCGCCGAGCGGACGCGCCACGGCGTCGAGCGGTTCGCGGCGGCGGCCGAGCAGCACGACCTTGCCGCCCGCCTCGGTGAACCTGCGGGCGATGGCGGCCCCGATCCCGGTGCCGCCGCCCGTGATCAGCGCGACGCGGTTTGCGAAGGGTTGCATGGTTCAGGTCTCCTCATGAGTGAAGCGCGGGCCGGCGGCAGCGCCGGCCCGTGCGGATTGTGTCGGGTCGGCCGCGCGCGACGCGGGCGCGAGCAGGAAGTCCGCGCAGCGCTCGGCGATCATGATCGTCGGCGCATTGGTGTTGCCGGACACGAGCGACGGCATCACCGATGCATCGCAGATGCGCAGCCCGCGCACGCCGCGCACGCGCAGCTCGGGATCGACGACCGCGTCGGCGTCGCCGCCCATCCGGCAGGTGCCGGCCGGGTGATACACCGTCTTCGCGTGCTCCCGCACATAGGCGTCGAGATCGGTCCGGGTGCCGGCCGGCAGCAGCTCGGCCGAGATCAGCTTCGTCATCGACGGTGCGCGCAGGATCTCGCGGGCGAGATCGAGGCCGCGCCGCAGGGTCGCGAAATCGTCGGGATGGCTGAGGAACTGGCCGTCGAAGCGGACCGGCGCCTGCGGGTCCGCGCTGCGCAGCCGCACGACGCCGCGCGACTTCGGCCGCAGAAAGCAGGGGTTCAGCGAGATGCCGTGGCCGTCGAGCGGGGCGCGGCCGACGTCGCCGACCAGCACCGGCAGCACGTGGAACTGCACGTCGGGCCGGCCGCTGCCGCCGGTGTCGAAGAAGCCGCCGCTCTCGACCACGTTCGAGGTCAGCAGGCCGGTGTGGAACAGCCCGTACTGCGCGCCGTGGCGCAGCGCGTTCCAGCCGCGATCCTGGCCGAGCAGGCTGATCGGCCGGCGCGTGCGGCCGTACAGCGACACCTCGAGGTGGTCCTGGAAGTGCCGGCCCACGTCGGGCGCGTCGTGCACGACCGGAATGCCTTGTTCGAGCAGCTGCCCGGCCGGCCCGATGCCGGACAGCATCAGGAGCTTCGGGCTCGCGAGCGCGCCCGCGCTCAGCACGATCTCGCGCTGCGCGCGCACCGTGTGCTCGACGCCGCCGCGGCGGTATTGCACGCCCACCGCCGCGCCGCGCTCGAACACGATGCGCGTCACGCACGCGTCCGTCTCGACGGTCAGCTTCGGATCGCCGCGCACCGCGGCCAGGTAGGTCGCGGCGGTGCTGCCGCGCCGGCCGTCGAAGGTGGTGGTCTGGTAGAAGCCGACGCCCGCCTGCCCGGCGCCGTTGAAATCGTCGTTGTACGCGAAGCCCAGCTCCTGCGCGCCGCGCACGAAGGCCTGGCTGAGCGGATGGCGGTACGGCGTGTCGCTGACCGCGAGCGGCCCGTCGACGCCGTGCAGCGGGCCGGCGAGCCGCTGGTTGCGCTCGGCGCGGCGGAAGAACGGCAGCACGTCGGCCCAGCCCCAGCCGGCGCAGCCGGCGTCGCGCCAGCCGTCGTAGTCGGCCGGCGTGCCGCGGATGTAGACCATCGCGTTGACCGGGCTGCCGCCGCCCAGCGTGCGGCCCTGCGGCACCGACATCCGGCGGCCCGCCGCGTGCGCCTGCGGCTCGGTCTCGTAGATCCAGGTGCGCCGGGTGCCGATCACGCGCACGAAGGTCGCGGGCGTGTGGATGAAGATCGAGTTGTCGGGCGGCCCGGCTTCGAGCAGCAGCACCCGGTGGCCCGCCTCGACCAGCCGGTGGGTCACGACGCAGCCGGCGGAGCCGCCGCCGATCACGATGTAGTCGTACGCCTTGCCGTCGCCGTGGTGCACTGCCATGCCGGACCTCGCTGAGTGAACTGGCTGTGACTATGCGGCGATTCGCCGGGCGCACGCGCCGGTGTGCGCTCTCAGTCAATTCAAACTGCGTTCTGGGCGGGCCGGCACTTGGGCGCTGGGGCCGCCCGGCATGACGGCGGGCGGCCCTTCCCCGCCCGCCGTCGACCTGTCCCGATTTATTGATTGTCGTGCATAGAACAGTACCTTGCATAAAACAATACCCGCTGCTATAGTCCGCACATGTCAACGGGCTCCGTGACGCGGCCGCGTGCAGTACATAACACGGTACCTTGCAACACACATTACGTAAGTGACATGGCATGAAAACCCAGCTGAAGAAAGGAACACTCGATATGTGCGTGCTCGCGGTGCTGGCGCGCGGCGACAGCTACGCCTACGAGCTGGTGTCGACGCTTTCCGCGACGATGGAAATCAGCGAAGGCACGATCTACCCGCTGATGCGGCGCTTGCAGACCGAGGCGTGGGTGTCGACCTACCTGGTCGAATCCACCTCGGGCCCGCCGCGCAAGTACTACTCGATCACCGATGCAGGCCGGCGCAGTCTGCGGGAGATGGAAGGCGAATGGCGCAGTTTCGTCGATGAAGTGAACGGAGTGCTGGGACTACCCGGCTTGGCAGAGGACAGAGGGGAAACACAATGAATCAGGACGCATTCATCCAGGCGTTGCGGGGCGAACTCGGCAACTTGCCGAAACAGGCGGTCGACGAGATCGTCGCCGACTACCACGAGTACATCAGCGACGGGCTCGCCGCGGGCCGCAGCGAGGAAGACGTGATCGCGGCGCTCGGCGATCCGGTGAAGCTCGCACGCGAACTGAAGGCGCAGGCCAACTACAAGCAATGGCAGGACCGCCGCTCGTTCGGCAACCTGCTGCGGGTGGTCGGCTCGGTGGCCGGGCTCGGGCTGCTGAACATGCTGCTGCTCGTACCGTTCATGGTCTACCTGCTCGTGCTCACCGCGGGCTACGTGATCTCGGGTGCGCTGACCGTCGCGGGGCTGGTCGCGCTCGTCGTGTTCGGCGGCCACCACCTGTTCGGCACGCCGTCGCTGGACGGGCATCCGATCAACATCGTCATCGGCGATCGGGCCGGCAGCGCGGCAAGCGCGGCAGCGGCAGCCAGCGCCGCCCTCGATTCGACCGACGCCGACGCCAACCTCGCCAAGGCGCTCGACGGCATCCACGAACTGCGCGTCGTCGGCGACCGTTACGTGATCGATCTCGGCGAGGACTCGAAGCTGTCGATGGTCACCACGCACGGCGCGGTCGAGATGCGCAAGGAAGACGGCAACCTGTCGCTCGAAGCCGTGGGGCTCGACAGCAAGAACATGCTCGTGAAGGCCGACGACGGCAGCTACAGCATCGCGCGCGCCGACGTGATCGCGCTCGATCTCAAGAGCGACGAAGGCGCGAGCGTGTCGCTCGCGCGCACCGGCAAGGATGCGAAGTCGGTGGTGTGGGACATCAAGAACAACGACGGCGACCGCGTGAAGCTCACGCAGGGCATGAACGGCAAGGGCCGCATGATCGTCCACAGCGGCGACAGCATGGTGTCGATCGACGGCGGCCAGGTCTCGATCAACGACGGCAAGCAACACGTCGAGGTGTCCGCGGACGACGGCGTCGTGGTGTCGAAAGTCAAATCCAGCCTCGGCCTGCTGCTGCTGCCCATCGGTATCGCGGGCCTGCTGCTGTGCGTATGGCTTACCCGGATGACGTGGCGCGGGCTCGCGCGCTATGTGAAGCAACAGATCGACCGCGTGTCGTCGAGCCTCGACCGCGACAGCAGCGCCTGATCCCCGCCGCCGGGCGCGGCTCGCGCGACCGGCGACTTCTTCCGTACGTGCAGGACTCGCTACCAGAAAGGACATAAATCATGAACCTCGAATATCTGAGCGGTACCCGACAAACCGCCCGCGCGCGCCAAGCGCTGCCGTACGCACGGGAAGTCGACCTCGCCCGCCCCTTTGCATGGCTCGCCAGCGGCTGGGACGCCGCGCGCGAACATCCGCTGATGTGGCTCGGCGCGATCCTCGCGTATGCTGACTTCATCACGCTGCTCGAACTCGCACCGGTGCTGCGCCCGCTCGCCGTGTTCTTCGCGCCCTGGCTCGCAGGGGCGCTGATGTATGCGGCGGGACGCGCTCAGGCAGGCCGTGCGGTGAGCCTGCGTGACACGTTCGAAGCACTGCGCGCGCGCCGCAATGCGCTGATCGCGGTCGGCCTGTACGGCGCGGTGATGGTGCTGATCGCCTATGTCTTCACCTTCGGCCTGCGCGACGTGCTGCTGATGACGCCGGGCGTGAGCTTCACGGCGGACTGGCTGGTCGCGACGCCGGTCTTCACGCTGGCGGTGGCGCTCGCATGGTTCGCACCGGCGCTCGTGATGCTCGACAACGTGTCGGCAACCCACGCAATCGCGGCCAGCGCGCTGGCGGCACTGCGCAACTGGAAAATCCTCGTACCCGGCATCGCCGCGATCGCGGCCGGCGCGTATGCGATGTCGTTTGCCGATACGCCGCTCAAGGCGCTGGTGCTGACGCCGCTGCTGGTCACCGCACCGTTGCTGGCGATGCACGCCGCGTATCGGGACGTGTTCGGCAAGCGGTGAGCCGTGGATGTATGCGCGCCGCACCTCACCGTGCGGCGTGTGCAGTGGAAAACTCGAACAGCCCGAATCGGTCTTGGCCGGTTCGGGCTGTTTCGTCATGGAGGCGCGCGTCGTGGCGCGATGGCACGCAAATCATGGCTCGCATGGCTGTATTGCCCGATTTCAGGCGCTGCGCATGCGTTCCCCAGAGGTTTTCTATAGGTCTGTATGTATACGTAGGTAATAGTTAACAACACAGGCCCGCGACTGTGGATAACCCGGGAATACGCAATCGGTTCAACGCTGTGCGATTTGCGTAACTGTGAGGACCGAATGTGGGGCACAGGCCGCGGCCCGGGATAACTTTTCCCTGTTTTGCTGTGCTGTGCGGTTTATCCCCAATCGGCACACAGAAAAATAGTGCGATTGTCCACGGCTTATCCAGATGGATGTGTGGATAACCGCCGGATCGCGCTGTGGCGTGCGGGCTGTGCGGCGCGGCGCTCAGAGCGCCATGTGGATCAGCGGGAACGGACGGCCCGCCGAGTCCGTCGGCGAGCGGCCGACCTCGCGGAAACCGTAGCGCCGATAGAACGCATGTGCGCCGGGATTCTGCTCGTTCACGTCGACCGTCAGCCGCGCATGCCGCGCGCGGACATGGTCGAGCAGCGCCGTGCCGATCCGCTGGCCGAACCAGCCCGGATCGACGAACAGCATTTCCACCTGCGCGCCGCTCGTGCCGATGAAACCGGCGATCCCGCCGTCGTCGGCCTGCGCGACCCACACGTCGACATTCGGCAGGTACAGATCCCGAACCTGCGGATAGAGCGCCGCG
>NZ_JAAGNW010000034.1:30061-34661 GCF_010645215.1 Burkholderia multivorans
CCTGACTGCGCGATGCCAGATGTCCACCAGCACCGCATTGTCGGCCGGGAGTCGGTCTCGGATAGGCATGTCGTCAGGGGGAATGGGTATGCAACGGGTGTGATTCTAATCGGGGCGGTGAGGAGAGGGTCGATCGCGGCTCACCGTCTTGCTGTCGCGGCACGGTCCGCCTCGCGATTGATTCAGCCGGTTTCCATTTTCTCCGTCACTGTTTCATTATCGTAAATAGTCATGCGTAATCAGCTTTCTATTTGATTATCGACAGTCGAATCGGATCGATGGCATTCGCGATCTAAAAATCTCCATTGTGTCTCTTCTCGCTATCGATCATCTGCCATATACTTCGCGAGTTGTGCTGTCTCGCGTAATAGAAATAAAAGTTTCCGATTAAAGGCTGGCCCGTTCTCCGTCCGTGCCGCGCGCCGCGCAGCACGGCGTGTCCGTTCGCGCGCGCCGGCCCGAAGCCGCAGCATTACTTCCGATCGAGGGCTATTCCATGTCTCCGCATGTAGCAAACCTGTTGCCCGAAGGTGTCACACGCACGCCATATCCGGTATATACCGATATGGACTTATATCGGCGCGAACTGGAAAGATTTTTCTATAAGAAGCATTGGTGCTATGTCGGCCTGGAAGCGGAAATTCCGAATCCGGGCGATTATCGGCTCAGCAATGTCGGTGAGCGCCAGGTGATCATGGTGCGCGCCGAAGACGACACCGTCCAGGTGGTCGAGAACGTCTGCGCGCACAAGGGCATGCGCTTTTGCCGCAAGAACGCGGGCAATGCGACGGAATTCCGCTGCCCGTACCACCAGTGGAGCTATAGCCTCAAGGGCGACCTCGAAGGCGTGCCGTTCCGGCGCGGCGTGAAGCAGGACGGACGCGTGAACGGCGGGATGCCGCCCGACTTCCGGGTCGAGGATCACGGGCTCGTCAAGCTCAAGGTCGCGACGCGCGGCGGCGTGATCTTCGCGAGCTTCGACCACGACGTCGAATCGCTCGAAGACTTCCTCGGGCCGGAGATCCTCAAGTACTTCGACCGCCTGTTCCATGGCCCGAAGCTCACGCTGCTCGGCTACACGCGCCAGCGCATTCCCGGCAACTGGAAGCTGATGCAGGAGAACATCAAGGACCCGTACCACGGCGGCCTGCTGCACACCTGGTTCGTGAACTTCGGGCTGTGGCGCGTCGATAACAAGGGCGAGATGGTGATGGACGCGCAGCACCGGCACGCGGCGATGGTGTCGAAGCGCAGCCGCGGCGGCCAGGGCGAGGCGACGAGCGGCATCACGAGCTTCAAGACCGCGATGGAGCTCAACGACCGCCGCCTGCTCGACGTGAAGGACGAGCCGTGGTGGGGCGATCCGACCGTGGTGATGCTGACCCTGATGCCGAGCGTGATCATCCAGCAGAACGTCAACACGCTCGCGACGCGCCGCATCCTGCCGGCGGGCCCGGGCATGTTCGACTACGTGTGGACGCATTTCGGCTTCGAGACCGACGACGAGGAGATGACCCAGCGCCGGCTGCGGCAGGCCAACCTGGTCGGGCCGGCGGGCTATGTGTCGGCCGACGACGGCGAGGTGGTCGAATGTCTGCAGCAGACCTTCGATGCGAATCCGTATGGTTCGGCGGTGAACGAACTGGGCGGCCGCGGGCTCGACGAGCGCACGGACCACATGGTGACGGAAACGCTGGTGCGCGGCATGTACGACTACTGGCGCCGCGTGATGGAGGGCTGATGATGGTGGGTTTCGACGATTACTACGCGTTGGTGCAGCTGTACGCCGACTACAACGCGACGCTCGACGGCGGGCAATGGGATAACTGGCCGGAATTTTTCGTGGACGACTGTGAGTACCGGATCGTGCCGCGCGAGAACCACGAGCAGAACCTGCCGCTCGCGCTGCTGCATCTCGAGAACAAGGCGATGCTCAAGGATCGCGCGTTCGGCGTGCAGGAGACCTTCTTCTACGACCCGTACTATCAGCGCCACATCGTGGACAACCCGCTGATCCGCAAGGTCGACGGCGACGTCTGGCACGTGGAGGCGAACTACGCGGTGCTGCGCACCAAGACCGGCCAGATCAGCGACGTGTACAACACCGGCCGCTACTTCGACCGCATCCGCAAGACGCCGGACGGCTTGCGCTTCGAGTCGCGGGTCTGCGTGTACGACAGCGAACTGATTCCGAACTCGATCATCTACCCGCTATGACGACGTCCGCTCAAACCACCTGGCATCCGGTCGCGCGCTTCGACGAGCTGTGGGACGACAACGTGCTGGCGTTCGAGGTCGCCGGCCGCGAGGTCGCGCTGTACCGGCTCGGCGACGAGGTGTTCGCGACCGACAACGGCTGCACCCACGGCCACGCGCGCTTGTGCGACGGCTTCGTCGAGAACGGCGAGATCGAGTGCCCGCTGCACCAGGGGCGTTTCGACATCCGCACCGGCAAGGCGATGTGCCGGCCGCTTACCGAAGACCTGCGCACCTATCCGGTCCGGATCGAGGACGGGCAGGTGCAGGTCAACGTCGGCGACGCCGGGTGAGCCGGACCATCGCCTTTGCGTCACCTTGTCCATCACCGTGTTACCGAGAGAGTCGCTCAATCACCATGAACCCATTGCAACGGATCACCACCCTGTGCGCGCTGGCGGCGGGGCTCGTCGTCGCGGGCGCCGCGTACGCGCAGGACACCATCAAGATCGGCGAGATCAACAGCTACAAGGCGCAGCCCGCGTTCCTCGAACCCTACCGCCAGGGCTGGCAGATGGCGCTCGACGAGATCAACGCGTCGGGCGGCGTGCTCGGCAAGAAGCTCGAGGTCGTCACGCGCGACGACAACGGCAATCCCGGCGATTCGATCCGCGTGGCCGAGGATCTCGTGTCGCGCGAGCGCGTATCGCTGCTGTTCGGCGGCTTCCTGTCGAACACCGGGCTCGCGCTGACCGATTTCGCGAAGCAGCGCAAGGTGTTCTTCCTCGCGGCCGAACCGCTGACCGACAAGATCGTCTGGGAAGACGGCAACCGCTACACGTATCGCCTGCGGCCGTCGACCTACATGTTCGTGTCGATGCTGGTCAACGAAGCGGTGAAGCTGCACAAGAAGCGCTGGGCGCTCGTCTATCCGAACTATGAGTACGGGCAGTCGGCGGCCGCGACCTTCAAGCGGCTCATGAAGGCGGCGCAGCCCGATGTCGAGTTCGTCACCGAACAGGCGCCGCCGCTCGGCAAGGTCGAGGCGGGCGCGGTCGTGCAGGCGCTCGCCGACGCGAAGCCGGACGCGATCTTCAACGCGCTGTTCGCGACCGATCTCGCGAAGTTCGTGCGCGAGGGCAATACGCGCCATCTGTTCGACGGCCGCGAGGTGGTGTCGCTGCTGACGGGCGAGCCGGAGTACCTGAGCCCGCTGCAGGCCGAAGCGCCGGTGAACTGGGTGGTCACGGGCTATCCGTGGTACGCGGTGAAGACGGCCGAGAACCAGCGCTTCGTCGACGCGTTCCGCAAGCGCTACAACGACTGGCCGCGCATGGGCTCGGTGGTGGGCTATACCGCGATGATGTCGATCGCGGAAGGGCTGAAGAAAGCGGGCAGCACCGATACCGACAAGGTGATCGACGCATTCAGCGGCCTCGGGCTCGATACGCCGTTCGGGCCGATCCGCTATCGCGTGCAGGATCATCAGTCGACGATGGGCGCGTATGTCGGCCGCACCGCGCTGAAGGACGGCAAGGGCGTGATGACGAACTTCGCTTATGTGGACGGCGCGTCGGTGCAGCCGTCGGATGCGGAGGTGAAGAAGCTGCGGCGCGCCGATTGAGGGCGTGGGGCGGCGCGATGCCGCCCGCGATCGAGCGTCAGGAGCCGTGCTCGCGCACGGCTCTTTTCTTATCCGTACCGCCATCCCCTGATTCACCCGTTCCGCATAATCCTGCGCGCACGGCAGGCTCTGCATCAGTTCGATGCGGGCCCGACGATTTGCGTTTAAGCAAACGATGAATTGTAATTGGTGCGGAGTCCGTATCGATATGGGGCGAAGCGTGCGCACCGCGGAAGCAGGGAACCGACCCCGGCTCCAGCGACGCGAATCGATCCGCGCTGACGTCAGGGTTGTGCTTCTCCCGAACGCACGGCGACCGCGGGGGACAGCGCGGCAGCGCCGGCGGGCGACGCGCGCCACGGCAACGGCCGTTGCGGCTGCAGGAACAGCCACAGCACCGAGCCGCACGCCGCGGCGATCGCGGTTGCGACCAGCGCGGCGGACCAGTCGCCCGTCACCCGTACGATCGCCGCCACTCCGACCGGCCCCGCGACGTTCGCGGCTGCGCCCCACAGATTGGTCCAGCCGGACATCACGCCCGTGAATTCGCCGCCGAGATCCTGCGTGACCGACCAGACCACCACCTGCACGAAGCCGACCGCGGCGAACGCCGCGCACAGCCACGCGATCGCGCTCGCGATCGACACCGCGTGCGCGGTGGCGAACGTGCTGCCGGCGCCCGCGAGGAAGCCGACGATCGCGACCGGCACGCGCGCGAACCAGATCGAACCCGTGCGGCGCTGGATGCGGTCGCAGATGCTTCCCGCGACATACACCGCG
>NZ_JAAGNW010000034.1:34671-38413 GCF_010645215.1 Burkholderia multivorans
CCTGCAAGGACAGCCCGCGCGCCTTCATCAGGTAGGTCGGCAGCCAGGTCGAGTAGAAGCTCTGGATCAGCACCAGCAGGAAATACTGCAGCCCGAACAGCCAGAAGCGCGGCATCCGGAACCCGGCGAGCCATAGCCCGCGTTTCGCCGGCTCCGGGTGCGGCGCCGCGCGGCCGGCCGCGATGTAGGCCGCTTCGGCGGAGGTGATGCGCGGGTGCTTCGCGGGATCGTCGCGAAAGCCCCACCACCAGGCGAGCGCGAGCAGCACGCCGAACACGCCGTAGGCCTGGAACAGCGCGTGCCAGCCGAAACGGCCGATCACCCAGGTCGTCAGCGGCGCCGACACGATCGGCCCCAGATACAGGCCCGCGAGCAGGATGCTGTTGCCGGTCGCGCGCTCGCCGCGCGGGAACCAGCGCCGCAGCGCGACGATGCCGCTCGACCAGTCGGCCGACTGCGCGGCGCCGAGCAGCGCCCGGCAGCCGAGCAGCCAGCCCCAGGTTGCGCGCAGCGGCGTCGCGACCATCACGAGCGACCAGGCGATGCCGGTGCTGAACAGCACCCGCCGCGGCCCGAACAGCTCGGCGAGCCGCCCGGCCGGCAACTGGCCGAGCGCGTAGGTCCAGAAGTAGGCGGTGAGGATGATCGACATGTCGACGAGCGACAGGCCCAGCTCCTTCTGGATCACCGGCGCGGCGATGCTCATCGCGGCGCGATCGAGCGTCATCACGGCCGTCATCGGCGCGAGCAGCAGCGTGGCGATCCGCCAGCGCAGCAGACCGGCGCGGCCCGGCGCGGGCGCCGCGTTGCCGGAGGCGGCCACGCCTCCGGGCGCGCTCACGCGGGCACCACGATGTCGTCGGAACGGATCCGCTTGACGCCTGCGTGCTCCATGTCGGCCCACGCCTGCGCGAGCGAACCGTTCAGGTCGACGGCGCGGGTCGCGTCCTCGATCACGTAGACGTCGAAGCCGGCCGCGCGCGCCGCGAGCGCCGTGCTCGCGACGCAGAAGTCGGTCGCGAGCCCGACTACGAACACCTTGCGGATATGGTGCGTGTGCAGGTAGGGCGCGAGCCCCGTCGCCGTGCGCCGGTCGGCTTCCATGAACGCCGAATAGCTGTCGATTTCCTTGTGATAGCCCTTGCGGATGATGAGCTGGGCCTGCGGCACGTCGAGGTCCTTGCGCAGATCCGCGTCCTCGGTGCCCTGCACGCAGTGGTCGGGCCACAGCACCTGCTCGCCGTAGGGCACGCGCACCGTGTCGTACGGCTTCTTGCCCGGATGGGACGATGCGAACGAGATGTGGCCGCGCGGATGCCAGTCCTGCGTCATCACCACGTTCTCGAAGGCCTTGCCGAGCCGGTTGATCACCGGCACGACCTGGTCGCCGTCCTTGACTGCGAGCGTGCCGCCCGCCGTGAAGCAGTTCTGGGTGTCCACCACGATCAGCACGCTGTCGCTGCCGGGACGGATCGCCGTCGTGCGGGTGCCCGCGCGGGCCGCGCCCATCGATGCGCCGAGTGCGGCTACGCCGCCGGCGCCGAGCGCCCTCAGGAAAAATCGCCGATTCACATTCGCTCCTTATGTTGATTGTTCTTGATGCGGGAAAGTGATGCGTTTTCAGCTTGATGCGCTTACATCGACAGGTACGCCTGCTGGGTACGGCGGTCGGCCGCCAGCTCGGCCATCGTCGATTCGTGACGGATCCGGCCGCCGTCGAGCACGTAGGCGCGATCGGCCACGCGGCGGGCAAACGGAAGATTCTGTTCGGACAGCAGGATCGCGAGCCCCTCGCGCTTCAGTTCGACGATCGTGTTCGCGACCTGCTCGACGATCACCGGCGCGACCCCCTCGGACGGCTCGTCGAGCAGCACGAGATACGGATTGCCCATCAGCGTGCGGGCGATCGTGAGCATCTGCTGTTCGCCGCCGCTCATCTCGCCGCCGCGCCGCGTGCGCATCCGGCCGAGATTCGGGAACAGCTCGAACAGCCGCTCCGGCGTCCATGCGCGCAGGCCGTCGCGCGGCGGCCGCCGGCCCGCTTCCAGGTTTTCGAGCACGGTCAGCCCGGTGAAGATGCGCCGGTCCTCTGGCACGAAACCCATGCCGAGCCGCGCGATCCGGTACGGCTCCGCGCGGCGGATGTCGCGGCCGAGGAAACGCAACTGCGCGCGCGCGCGATCGATGAGCCCCATCAGCGCCTTCATGGTCGTCGACTTGCCGACGCCGTTGCGGCCCATCAACGCGACCACCTCGCCGCGCGCGACCGCGAGGTGCAGGTCGAACAGGATGTGGGCGCGGCCGTAGAACGCGTCGAGGCCCGCGACTTCCAGCAAGACGTCGCTCATGCGTCCTCCGCTTCGAGGTTGCCGAAATAGGCTTCGCGGACCGCCGCGTCACCGCGGATCGTCTCGCCGTCGCCCTGCGCGATCAGGCGGCCGCGCGCGAGCACGATCATCCGGTCGGCGAATTCGAACACCACGTCCATGCTGTGCTCCGTGAAGAGGACCGACAGATGGTCTTCCACGACGAGCCGCTTGGTCATCGCCATCAGCGCGTGACGCTCGGCGGGGGCCATGCCGGCCGTGGGCTCGTCCATCAGCAGCAGCTTCGGACGATTCGCGAGCGCCATCGCCAGCTCCCCGCGCTTGACGTCGCCATACGAGAGCACGCCGCACACGCGGCTCGCGTGCGCGGCCATCCCGACCCGATCGAGCAGCGCGAGCGCCTCGGCGCGATGGGCGTCGCCTGCGGGCGACCAGAAGCGGAACAGCCGGCGATTGAACGACAGCAGCGCGAGCTGGACGTTTTCGAGCACGGTCATCGAGCCGAAGGTGGCCGAGACCTGGAAGGTGCGGCCCACGCCGAGCCGCCAGATGTCGCGCGGGCGCATCCCGACCGTCTCGCGGCCGTCGAAGCGGATCGAGCCGCGATCGGGACGGAGCTGGCCGTTGATGAGATTGAAGCAGGTGGTCTTGCCCGCGCCGTTGGGGCCGAGCAGCGCGAGCAGCTGGCCGGGCGGCAGCTCGAACGACACGTCGTCGACGGCCGCGACGCCGCCGAACGCGAGCGACAGATGGGTGACGGACAACAGGCTCATTGCGGCGTCTCCTTGGCCGGTGCGGCGAGATCGAGCGCGCCCGCGCTTGCGCGGGCCGGGGTGCGGCGGCCGAAGCGCTGGGTGAGGGTGCCGACGATGCCGTCGGGGAAGGCGACCACGAGCAGCAGGATGATCGCGCCGAGCACCGCGTGCCAGTAGTCGCCCTCGCGCGCGACCGTGTCGTACAGCCAGGTGAACGAGGCTGCGCCGGCGAGCGGACCGATCAGCGTCTGCAGGCCGCCGAGCAGGACCATGGCGAGCGCATCGATCGACGTGCCGACCCCGATCGCCTCCGGCGAGATGCCGCCCTTCGAGAACACGAACAGGGTGCCGGCCGCGCCGCAGCAGGCGCCGGCGATCGCGAACGCGAGCCAGCGCACGCGCAGCACGTCGAGGCCGATCGCGTCGGCGCGCAGCGCGGAATCGCGGGTGGCGCGCAGCGCGAGGCCGAACGGCGAGAACAGGATGCGGCGCAGCGCGAGGATGCCGAGCGCGGCGACCGCGAGCGCGAGATAGTAGTAGGCCGTCGGCGACGCGAGCCAGGGGGCGGGCCACACGCCGATCAGCCCGTTGCTGCCGCCGAAGGCGTCCCATTGCGAGGCGATCGCGCAGACGAGCTGCGCGAGCGCGAGCGTGAGCATC
>NZ_JAAGNW010000034.1:38423-40949 GCF_010645215.1 Burkholderia multivorans
CGCGAGATAGGCGCCCGACAGGCGCACCACGAAGTAGCCGAGCAGCAGCGCGGCGAGGCCGGCGACGAGGGGCGCGGCGACGAACGCGGCTTCCATCGGCAGTTGCAGCCGGGTCATGAGCAGCGCGGCGGCATAGCCGCCGATGCCGAAATAGGCGGCATGGCCGAACGACTGGATGTTGCCGGGGCCGAGGATGAAATGCAGGCTCGCGGCGAACAGCGCGGCGATTGCGATGTCGACGAGCAGTACGGACAAGTAGGGATACGCATGCGCGAGCAGCGGCGCGGCGGCGAGGGCTGCGAGCACGAGCGCGGCCGCGGCGCGGGCGGGGCCGCGCCATGGGCGCAGCGGTACCGCCGAGACGGCGACGCGCTGGTCGGGCACGCGGCGCTTGCCGAGCATGCCGGTGGGGCGGGCGATGAGGATTGCCGTCATCAGCGCGAACTCGATCACGAGCGTGAGCTTCGCGAGCGGGATGTCGAAGCCGAACACCGAGAGCGTGCCGATGCCGATGCAGAGAACCTTGAGGATCGCGATCACGAGCGCGGCGAGATAGGTGCCGGCGACCGAGCCGATGCCGCCCATCACGACCACCACGAAGGCGTCGCCGATGGTTTCGAGATCGAGGCCGAGCGTGGCGGGCGCGCGCGGCGCCTGCAGCGCGCCGGCGAGGCCCGCGAGGAAGCAGCCGAACGCGAAGATGCCGGTGAACAGCCAGGCCTGGTTGATGCCGAGCGCGCCGGCCATTTCGCGATCCTCGGTGGCGGCGCGCACCAGCACGCCGGCGCGGGTGCGGTTGAGCCACCACCAGAGCGCGACGAGCAGGACGGGGGCGATCAGGATCAGCACGACGTCGTACTGCGGGACGCGGCCGCCGAGCAGCGGGAACGAGCCGGCGAGACCGGGCGCGCGCGGGCCGAACAGGTCTTCTGCGCCCCAGATGTAGAGCGCGGCGTCCTTGACGATCAGCACGAGCGCGAAGGTGGCGAGGAACTGGAACAGCTCGGGGGAGCGGTAGATGCGGCGCAGGATGCTGATTTCGAATAGTGCTGCGAGCAGGGCGGTGGCGAGGCCCGCGAGGAGGACCGCCGCCCAGAAGCCGAGCGGAGTCGCGCCGATGCGGCTGACGAGCGTGTAGGCGACGTAGATGCCGAGCATGTAGAACGAGCCGTGCGCGAAGTTCACGATGCGGCTCACGCCGAACACGAGCGAGAGGCCGACGGCCATCAGGAACAGCGTGGACGCGTCGGCCAGGCCGTTGATCAGTTGCAGTACCAGGCTGGTGACGGTCATGGCGTCGCTCCGCTAGCGTTGTCTGTTTCTGTTGGCGGGTGGGGGCGGGGGGATTGTTTTGGGTTTTGGAATTGTTTTGGTGAGTGTTGTGGGTAATTTGATTGAGTGGGTTTTTCTAATAATCGAGTTGGATGTTGCGTATTTTTATCGCGTAGCGAAGCAATCCGGACAGACCGGATGGGTGACGCGATATACGGCCCGGCCCGGCTGATGCGGACAGCCAGGCCATTCGCAGCTTGCGAAGACATGAATCAACCTCACCACGGAAATAATGTGCGCGCGTGGCATTACCTTGGATTTTGTGAGGATTGTCAAGGGATATGAGGTGGTAAGGGGGCCAGTTTAGGGAAATGAAACATTAGGGCGGGTGGCTGGATTTGCGAGGGGAAGCAGGAAGCCCTCTTTCCAAGAAATTCTCGTGACGAAAGGTATGTGGGGGCTCATGGCGGAATGTCCGCATCGTAGGGAATGATTGCCGACTGTGCTGGGTAGGATCAGAGCGAGGCAGGTTTTTTCTAATCAACTTGTTGAGATTGGGAGCGTAGAAAGGCTGTAGCTGGAATTGAAGATGTGGATTTCCTCTGGCCATCCTGGTGATAAGCCTTCGCTTTTTCTGTGACGCCGCAACAGAAGGCCGGAAGATGCCTACGTGAAGCGATGGTGAGCATGTTGAAGGTGATGTGAGTGTACGTGTATGGTACGGCCGGAAGATGCACGGCAGGTGATTCGCGGCATGATGGCGAAGCTTTTCTGCATAGAGAGCTTCCTGCAAGATAGCGAATGGAGGTTTCCGGCAACGAGCTGTTTGCCCGCTCATCCCGATGATGCACCGGCCGAAAGTCTGCTAGAACAGGCGGCGCTTGAGCGAGGACATCGCCTAGTTGAATGTTAGAAAGATAGATAGAACATTAGAAACCGATGAGGAGCCAGATCGTGACGATTCCGAGTTATCAAACTTTGATGCTGCCAGTGTTATGCGAATTAGAGGATGGTGGCGAGCATCGCTTCCGCGATGTTATCGATCGTTTGGCAGCAGAGTTTGAACTGAGCAGTGAAGAGCGCAATACGCTCTTGCCCAGTGGAGGTTCATTCATGTTTGACAACCGAGTGGGTTGGGCGCGGACGTATCTGAAGAAAGCCGGATTGGTTGATTCGCCTAGACGAGGGTACGTTTGCATCACTGAGCGAGGAAG
This sequence comes from Burkholderia multivorans, assembly GCF_010645215.1. GTDB lineage: Bacteria > Pseudomonadota > Gammaproteobacteria > Burkholderiales > Burkholderiaceae > Burkholderia > Burkholderia multivorans_A. Next base: position 40,910 of record NZ_JAAGNW010000034.1, read on the forward strand.
CGCATTGCTTGCGCAACAGCCGGCAAACATCGACAACAGC